>NZ_JALCZV010000015.1:73753-100603 GCF_023373925.1 Fibrobacter sp. HC4
CCTTCCTGAACCTTGATGGGTTCCTGCGGCACCATGTTGATAGCCTTCTTGCCTTCTTCATTCTTGTCCTTACCGATACAAGCCTGAGTACAGACGCCGCAACCAGTACAGTCGTAGCTGGAGACGGAGATTGCGAATACGGGCTTTTCGGAGCCTTCGAGCTTGAAGCCCTTGGCAGCGGTGAACTTGAAGCCTTCCGGTGCGTTAGCAACAGCGGATTCGTCCACAACCTTCACGCGGATAGCAGCGTGGGGGCAGACCATAGCGCACTTACCGCACTGAACGCAAGCATCCGGATTCCAGGACGGGATGTTGAGAGCCAGGTCGCGCTTTTCGTACTTGGTTGTGCCGGTGGGGAATACACCGTCAACAGGCATCTTGGAAACGGGAAGCTTTTCGCCGTTGCCCTTGATGATTTCTGCGGTAACTTCGTTAACGAATGCAGGAGCGTTGCCGTGGATCGGAGCGCGGAATTCCTTGGTGCTGGTAACAGCGGCCGGAACCTTGACTTCGAAGAGGTTAGCCAGAGAAGCATCGATAGCGTCCCAGTTCTTCTGGACCACTTCCATACCCTTCTTGGCGTAGGTCTTTTCGGCATACTTCTTGATGTACTTGATAGCGGTATCGGAATCGAGAACGTTACCCAGCTTGGAGAAGAAGCAGGTCTGCATCACAGTGTTGATGCGACGGCCCATGCCAGTCTTTGCGGCCACTGCGTATGCGTCGATGACGTACACCTTGAGCTGCTTCTTGATGATGACTTCCTGAACCGGACGGGGGAAAGTATCCCAAACGGTTTCTGCAGAGTGCGGGGTGTTGACCAGGAAGGTTGCGCCCTGCTTTGCATACTTCAGCATGTCGACGGATTCGAGATGCGGAGTATGGTGGCAAGCAACGAAGTCAGCTTCGTTTTCACCGATCAGGTACGGAGCGTCGATGATGCTCTTACCGAAACGGAGGTGAGAAGTGGTCATGGAACCAGACTTCTTGGAGTCGTATACGAAGTAACCCTGAGCGTTGTTTTCGGTTTCGTTACCGATAATCTTGATGGAGTTCTTGTTTGCGCCAACGGTACCGTCGGAGCCCAGACCGAAGAACATGGCCTGGAAGAAGTCGGAATCCAGCTTGAAGTCAGGATCGATGGGGAGGCTGGTGTTGCAGACATCGTCGTTGATACCAACGGTGAAACGTGCGCGGGGTGCGTCCAGCTTCAGTTCGTCGAAGATAGCCTTGACCATAGCCGGGGTGAATTCCTTGGAGGAAAGACCGTAGCGGCCACCGATCATCTTGGGCATAGCCATCTGGCCAGCCATGACGGCTTCAGAAACTGCGGTAAGAGCGTCCTGGAAGAGCGGTTCGCCTGCGGAACCCGGTTCCTTGCAGCGGTCGAGAACAGCGATCTTCTTGACGGTCTTGGGGAGAGCAGCAACAACTGCTTCCATGGGGAACGGACGGTACAGACGAACGTTTACGAGACCGACCTTTTCGCCCTTGGAGTTGAGATACTTAACGGTGTCACCGATGGTGCAGGTAGAAGAGCCCATGGAGATGATGACGCGTTCTGCATCGGGTGCACCCACGTAGTCAACAATGTGATACTGACGACCGGTGAAGGAAGCAACCTTGTCCATGTACTTCTGGACGATTTCCGGAACCTTCTTGTAGAAGGGGTTCACGGTTTCGCGGCCCTGGAAGTAGACGTCCGGGTTCTGGGCGGTACCGCGCATGGTCGGGCGGTCCGGAGTGAGGCAGCGTTCGCGGCAAGCCTTCACGTACTTTTCGTCGATGACGCTACGGATAACGCCGTCTTCGAGAGCTTCGATCTTCATGACTTCGTGAGAAGTACGGAAACCGTCGAAGAAGTGAACGAACGGGACGCGGGATTCAAGAGTAGAAGCGTGAGCCACGAGAGCCATGTCCTGGCATTCCTGAACGGAGGAAGAGCCGAGCATAGCGAAACCGGTCTGGCGGCAAGCCATGATGTCGGAGTGGTCACCGAAAATAGAAAGGCCCTGCATAGCAAGAGCACGGGCAGTCACATGGAAGACCGTGGGGGTCAGTTCGCCGGCGATCTTGTACATGTTGGGGATCATCAACAGAAGACCCTGGGATGCGGTAAAGGTGGTGGTCAAAGCACCGGCCTGCAGTGCACCGTGAACGGTACCGGCAGCGCCACCTTCGGACTGCATTTCAAAAACGCGGGGAACCTGGCCCCAAATATTCTTCTTACCAGCTGCGCTCCAGTTGTCGGCGTGTTCAGCCATAGGACTAGACGGTGTAATCGGGTAGATAGCTGCAACTTCACTAACTGCAAAAGCAACGTTAGCGGTAGCTTCATTACCGTCACACGCAATCATCTTCTTTGCCATGTGTGTCTCCAATTATTGTGTTAATTCAATAAACTTGCGATTTAAAAAAATCCAACGTAAATTTACCCATTTTTAATGTCAAAAAGTGAAATATTTTTCAAAAATTCACTAAAAAATCCACTTTTTTGAACACTCCGTGTAAAGGTCTGCCGGAAAATGACCATTCTGAGGGGTAAACGACCTTTCTGAAAACTTACAAAAAGATTATTTGTGTTCGAAAGGGCGGTTTTTCATCTGATAACTTCAAAAACGTACTTCAAAAAGTATGCTTTGACTACATGCAGCCCTTAAGTTTCATACCCACCTTTAGGGGCTGATCCTTGCCAAGCTTGTTGATTCGTCGAACCGCATCTTCGGAAATGTAGAAGAACGCCGCCACATCGGCTACGGTATCGCCTTTTTTGACGATATAGACATTTTCAATTTTTAGCTTGGACTGGATTTTACGATGGGCTTGAATAGCCTTTTTCTTGGAATATTTTTCTACGCCGGGTTTCAGCTGCCAATGGGGGAAGTCTACAACGGTAGTGGGGTCGATGTTCACGTCGCCGTAGCGGATCTCGAAGTGGAGGTGGGCTCCGGAAGATTTTCCGGTGTTGCCTGCGAGGCCCACGATATCGCCGGGGTAAACCTGGTCGCCAACCTTGACGGTGCGTTCGGCCAGGTGGCCATAAAGGGTCTGCAGACCGTTTTCGTGCTGTACCAGGACGTAGTGGCCGTAGCCGCCCTGATTGTATTTAGAGACGATCACTTCGCCGGGGTAGGCGGCGACCATGGGCTCTCCTTTTTCTACCTGGATGTCTACGCCGCGGTGGAGTCGGTGGTCGCGGATTCCGTAGGGGGAGCCGAGACGGGCCTCGTGTGTAATGGGGATGAGCATGGTAGAAAAGTCGAAATACTCGCCGACGGTTTCGGTCTTGGTGGGCTTCTTTTCGCCTTTCTTCCTGGATTTCCTGCTCTTTTTGGTGGCGTCCACGAATTCGACTTCAACGCCCTGCTTTTCGTAGAGGAGGGCCTTGGTGAAAGCCTTGGGATCGTCTGACTTTATAGAGACTTTCTTTGTGGAATCGCTGGGGGATTCGTCGTCCTTTGCGATTTTGCCCGAGGATTTCTTGCTGGATTTTTTTGAGGACTTCGTAGACTTCGAAGCCTTGGATTTTTTCTGCTTGTCCGTCTGTTTTTCCTTCTGCTTGTCTTTTTGCTTTTCCTTGGACTTTTCTTTCTGGGTGTCCTTCGATGTCTTGGATTCTACCTGGGTGGTGGATTTATGGGAGGATTCTTTGGGGGCAGTCTTTGCCAATGCGGGGCTGAGGAGCGCCGCAATGAGAAGGACTATTAAGACTGCCTTGTTCACCCCGATGCTCCTACTTCAAGAATGCGAAAAATACCGCAGCGATGATACACAGGAACGCCACGATGTGGTTCCACTGCAAAGTTTCTGTGTGGAATACGGTAACCGCAATGACGGTAAAAATGGTAAGGGAAATGGCTTCCTGGATAATCTTCAGCTGCATCAGGCTGAAGGGACCGCCGTTAATGCGGCTGCCGATGGAGTTGGCGGGAATCATGAAGCAGTATTCCAGGAGGGCGACACCCCAGCTGGCAAGGATTACGAGAATCAGGGGCCAGTCGGTGCTGATATGCTTTTCCTTGAGCTTCAGGTTGCCGTACCAGGCAAAGGTCATAAAGATATTAGAACAACAAAGAAGAAGTATTGTAAAAATTCCTGCGCGCATTTTTTTGCCAATGTATTGAATGGTTAAACTTTTTTGTTTGCCCGTTGGACTTCACCACGAAGGCGGTAGGGGCGTCCAGTGGAGTGCTGATAGGCCAGGCGAGCCCGAACTTGTTCCAGGTACTTTATATAGGTCTCACTTTGATAGTCGCGGTAAGTCCAGTCAAAACTGTGGAAGTGTCCGTCCTGGAAATAGAGGGTAGGTTCCACGAAAATGCCCCGCTGCATGTACACGCGTTGGCGCTGGTCCTTGGTGGTGGCCAAGAAAAACTGCCCGAGAGTCATATAGCCCGGATCCAGATTTACGGGACGCAGGCCCGGTGTGCCGTTTTTTTCGGCGATTTCCAGCTCGATGTCGTTGGTCCAGAGCTTGATATCTACGATTTCAGTACGGTCAACCAGAGTCTCGTAACTGAAGAAGGCGCGGACAGGGGCGGTTCCGATTTCATCTTTATAATAGTTGGTAAAGGTGAAGGGGAAGGGAGGGAGGTTCAGGTCTTCTTCGCCGAATTTCTGACGGAGGGGCTCGCGGACCGCTTCAACGGCGGCTGCGTCCTGAGCCAGGATGCCAACGATGATCTTGACCTTTGCCGGTTCCTTGATTGCGCCCATTGTTAACTCCTCGACCTCTTATAAACCCTTGGAATCTTCTTCGGAAAGCTTGTAGATGTAAGGCCAGTTCTTGCCGGTAATCCACAGGTACTTTCCGTCGTAGGCGATTCCGTTCAGCACGTCCATATGGGGGTACTTGTTTTGCAGTTCGTACACCTTGCGGGACAAGTCAAAATACTTCTTGACGTGACCGGTGGGCAATTCGATGATGGCGATGGCCGCGGTTTGCCAGATGTTGGCGTAGAGGGTGTTGCCCACAACTTCCAGTTCGTTCAGCAACTTGATTGGGTGTCCGTTATCGGTAACGTCGATGACTCCAACCACATAGAAACCGCCCAGCGCCAACTGCAGAAGCTGGCTGGATCCGTTGCTCATGAGCAGGGCGTCTTTCCAGTAGGTCAGTCCCCATCCTTCTGTGGGAATGCGGAATTCGCCTTTCTTGGAAAAAGGTTTGCGGTTGTAGATGAAGGCCTTCTTGGATTTCCAGGTCAGGTAGAAGATGTCGTCACCCACGGCAATGGAACCTTCGCCAAAGTAACGTTCCTGGAGCATGGTGGAATCAAGTACCTTACCTTCCAAGGTTCGACGGTACAATCCCGACTGCCCATATTGTCCTGTAGTTTCGATCAGCTCGTTTCCGTCAAAGAAGAGACCCTGGGTAAAATGAGTCTGTTCGTGGGGAATCGAATCGATGATGGTGGGGACCACGCGGGGGGCTTCGGCAAAACTGGCCGTAGCAAGAATGGCGACACATGCAAGAACGATGGCGGCAAATCTTTTCATGGTGGTATCCGGTTAGTTCCTAAATGTCCACACGATACCGTAGGCGAAGCGGAGCCCTTCGGGAGTGTAACCCGATTCCGGCATGTAGATACTGTGGTTGAAGTTTTCGATTCGGCTGTAAATCTCGAACTGCAGAATCTGCATGCGGGCCTCGAAATCCAGGGCCAGATACTTCTTCATGGGCTCCAGTTCCAGGTTGCCGTTTTCGCCGATGGTGCAGTCGTAATGGTCGCCGAACCACTGCCAGTCAACACGGACACTTACACCCAGGCGGTCGAACACGAATCGGTTCTGCCAGTGGATGCTACCCTTGTAGTAAAGTTCCTGGGTGTCCATAAGCTTGGTGCTACGGTCCAGAGTCTGGCCTCGTTCTATGTAGAACTTCCAGTTGCCCAGGCGGAAGCCAAATTGCAACAGCCAATCCAGACTGGAAACGTGATCGATGTTTGTGTAGGTATAGGCTTCTTCGATGGTGTTGGTGGAGTCTACATGGCCCCACTTGACCCAACGGGGCTTGATCAGGTCGTCTACATGTTCCTTGCGCAGACCCAGCCCGTAAAAGACTTCGCGCTTCTGGTAAGCCAGGTTCACCGTGGTGCGGTTCCTTTCTTCGTACTTCAAGTCGTTACGATGGAAGGCGAGACGTCCTGTTTCGTTAATCTTGATCTGGCCCACGTCGGGGAACTTGTTGTCGTGACGGAAGGCTGCGTTCAACTTCAAATGGAAAGGCAACAGGGCGGTAGCGTCAAAGGAATAGGCCTTGGCGAATTCCTGTTCGTCGTTTACGGAACTGTTGCGCTGCATGCCGGTCTGGGTCCTGAAGTAGAAACGGTGCCACAGGGTGTCCGACAGTTCCAGATAACCCATTTCGCGGTCCTGCAGATAGGTGTAGTGGTCGTCGTTGGCGTTATGGTAATCGGTGTTCAGGAACTCGTACTTGAACTTGATGGCCGGGTTCAGCAAGGTGTGGTAGGCGATACCGAAGTTGCCCAGGATCGATTCATAGTTGATATACTTGGTGGTATCGTAATAGAGAGTGTCTTCCTGTTCTACACCCAGGGTATCCAGGTACTTCTTGGTGCCGCTGACAAAGTGGGGCAGGGAATCCTCTTCGATTTCGTGATTGCCATAATTGATGTCGGCACTGAACGTCAGATTTTTTAAGGGGTAAAGTTCGATACCCGCTCCATAGGTGGAGGCCTCGATATCGATAGTGTAAGGATTTTGCTGGAATGTCCTGATGGATTTGTCCAGGGAGTCCAGCAGAACCTTGTGGTTGGGATTGTCGGCGTTTTCCAGGTAGAGGAAATTCATTCGGGTGTAAATCTTACCCACGCCAAAACGGGCGGTAACCACTGGCTGCAGATGCATGCTGTTCATGGCGATGTTACGGCCTGCAAAGGGAATCTGGCTGGAGTCGCGACCCAGGGAGAAATAGGGGGAGTGGGTCACGTTGGTATAGCTGTATTCCTTGGAATCCACGTCGGAGTGGCTGGCGATACCCAACTCGAAAGTGACGGAGTCGGTGACCAGGCGCTTGAATTCCAGACGCAGGGCGTTTCCGCTAAAGGCGGGGCGTTCCCAGTTCAAGTCGGTAATGGGGGTGTCGACGGCGATCCCCTTACGTTCCTCTACCAGTATGCCGTTCTCGCCATTGAGACCCAGGGTACTTCCATCGTACATGAGACGGGTGGTGTACAGGCCTGCCAGCATGCTGGGGTAACGCTGACTGATAGAACCCATGCCCATGGCGTCCGGGTCCAGTTCGGGCCTACCCAGGATCGAGGTTCCCAACATCCAGTAGGACTTCTGTCCAGAAATATCGTAAGTGCGCTGCATGACTTCGGTCAGGGGCAATACCCAGCGGCCCGCATCGGTTTCGCGGGGGGCGGGGTCAATTCCGTTGGGGGACTGGTAGACGGAGTCCTGGGGGGTGGGAAGAGTGTAGCCTAGGGAACGGACCGGTTCTGCAAAGACTGCGACGGCAATCAGCAACAAGAAAAAGATGGCGCGGAACATGTAAGCGGGACCCACTTTTAGTACCATTCGGCGCGAAGCTTTTCGCGGCGTTCACGAAGGGCCTGGACTACAGTGTAAGGCATCTTCATGCAGTTGGGGGCATAAGTACTGCCTTCGGTGTGGAAGTCGCTTCCGCCCGTACCCACCAGACCGAAACGCTGGGCCATTTCCTTATACTTGCGGCCTACGGCACCCTTCTGGGCGGGGCAGTAGACTTCCATGCCCTGTACGCCCCATTCCACCATCTGTTCGATGAACTCGTCGCTGAGCCCGGACTTGTAGGGGTGGGCAAGAACCGCAATGCCGCCTGCATTTTCGATAAGGCGGATGGTCTGCTGGGGGTTAAGGCCTTTCTTTTCTACAAAGGCGATGCAGCCGTCTCCCAGGTACTTGGTGAAGGCTTCGGAAAAACTGCCGATATATTCTTCGGCCACCAGGGACATGGCGATGTGGGGGCGACCGATGACCTTGCCTTTGCAGTAGCTCAGCACCTTCTCGAAAGTGATGTCGATACCCAGGGCGTTCAACTTCTTGATAATGGCCTTGGCTCGGGTAACACGCTGCTTGGCAAAATCCTGGAGCTCCATGTTCAGGGCCAGGTTGGTGGGGTCGCAGTAATAACCCAGAATGTGGATGTCCTTGCCCTGCCAGACAGAAGAAATCTCGATACCGGGGATAATCTCCAGGCCGATGGCCTTGGCCGGTTCCGCAGCCAGGTTATAGCTATCCAGGTTGTCGTGGTCGGTAATGGAAATGCAACGAAGACCTTTTCGCTTGCTTAAGGTCAGAACTTCTTCGACGTCCAGGGTACCATCAGAAAGCTTGGTATGCAGATGGAGATCTGCATAACCGCCGTTTTCGGTAATGATGGTAGAAAAGCCTTTTTGCATTACTTGACCCCGTAATACTGGGCGATGAGGGCGGCCTCGCTGGAAGTGCTGGGCTGCAGGCTCAAGTTCAGGAAGGGGTAGACCTTTTCGGAACAGAAACCGATGCGGCAGTCGGCTCCGCTAACCTTGGCCAGGTAGAGGCGGGGGAGGAAGGCGTCGCCCAGGTAGATGACCACCGTGGGGGCAAATTCCTTGATCTTCTGTTCCATTTCCACAAAAACGGGTTCCTCGAAACGGCATTCCAGGTCGCTAAAGTAGATAGCCTGGGCGCGCTTGGCCGAAACCAGGGCGTGGAGGGATTCGTGGGCCACCAGCAACACATTCTTGAAAAATGCCTGGGGCATCTGGTGCATAAAGGGGGCTACACGCTCCATGTCGCGATGGAGAAAAACCAAAGTCTTGGGGTTGTTCTTCAAAGCCTCGGGGAAGTTAAAAGCTCCGGAATCTTCACCTGCCTTCTTCAAAAACCAGCGGAACAGGGAATCCTGGCTGCTGAAACGCTTAAAAAAATAGCGGAAACGATTGGTAAAGTACGGTGAAGGTTTCAATTTGTCCTCGGAGCGTTAGTGGGCTGAAATATATTAAATTTGGCCTATGGCAAAACCGAAGTTCTACGCAATTAAGACCCCTAGCGAAAGCAAAATCGTAACCACCTGGGACGAATGTCTAAAATTGACCCATGGAGTCAAGGGGGTGCTATTTAAATCCTTCGGTTCCATGGCTGAAGCCGAAGCCTGGATCTCCGGCATGGAAGCCCCTGTTCCCGGAGGAGTCCGCGTATTCGTGGATGGATCCTTTTCTCCCGGGTTCCCCTATTCCGGATGGGCCTTTGTCGTGACAGAAGATGACAAGGAAATCGCCAGAGGGAACGGTCTGACGGCTTTCGAGGCCGAAAGTCGAAACATCGATGGGGAAGTCATGGCCAGCTATCAGGCCATGCGCTGGCTGGACGCCCACAACATGAACGGCGTCATCTGCCACGACTACGAAGGCATCGCCCGCTGGGCCAAAGGCGAGTGGGCCGCCAAGAGCAATATCGCCAAACGCTACGTGACCGCCGCCCAGCCCTTCCTGCACCGCGTAAAGTTCGAAAAAGTTGCCGCCCACACAGGCGTCAAGTGGAACGAACTGGTGGACAAGCTGGCCAAGGAAGCCATCCAGGCTGGAAAAACCGCCCAGAAAAAGTAGGACGGCGGGGCATTTTTTGCGTTTTTCGCTCAAAAATGCTAGTTAATTTGTTTGTCAGAGCCGTTTCCCCTGACTTCCTTGGTGAAAATTTTTCTGTTAGAGCTGAATCCCGTGGAGGGGTAAATGCAAATTTTTCTGTCGGAGCACAATCCCGCGTTGCGGAACGCGCAAATTTTCCTGTCAGAGCGCAATCCCGTGTTGCGGAAAGTGCAAAATTTTTTGTCAGAGCACAATTCCCTGGAGGGGAACGCGCAAATTCTTCCGTCGGAGCGCAATTCCCTGGAGGAAAAAACGCAAAATTTTCTGTCAGAGCGGAATTCCGCAGAACGGAAAGAGCAATGCTTTTTGACGGAGACGAACCCCATTTGTGGGAAAGAGGCCTGTCTTGCATCAGTTCCCGTCCACCGTCATAGAAAATCGCAATACATTCCGCTAGACCTAAATGGTAGGACTAACGCCCCTAGTGTTGTGTAAAACACTATGCAATGATGTGATTTTTCTGTAACCTTTGTGATATCTTTCTGTAGTTTTTCTATAATGGGGCGACAATAGCTCCAAGGTGGAGTGGCTATACCCTTTGGGGGTAGAGCGTAGGAAATTGAATTTAAGGAATTGAACCATGAATATCGCAATCGTCGGTACAGGCTATGTGGGCCTTGTAAGCGGTACATGCTTCGCCGAAATGGGTGTGAATGTCACCTGTGTTGACGTCAATCAGGCAAAAATTGAATCCCTTCAGAAGGGTCAAATCCCTATTTATGAGCCGGGCCTTGACGAAATGGTGCTCCGTAACCAGCGTGAAGGACGTCTTCACTTTACAACGGATTTAGCCAGTGTCCTGGACGATGTGGAAATGGTTTTTAGCGCAGTAGGTACCCCTCCCGATGAAGATGGAAGTGCCGATTTGCAGTACGTTTTGGCTGTTGCCCGTACTTTTGGCCAGAATATCAAGAAATATACCGTGCTGGTAACCAAATCCACAGTCCCGGTTGGTACTGCCCAGAAGGTAAAGGCTGCCATCCAGGAAGAACTGGATAAGCGTGGTGTTCAGATTCCCTTTGACGTGGCCAGCAACCCCGAATTCCTGAAAGAAGGCTCGGCAATTGCAGACTTTATGAAGCCGGATCGCGTGGTGGTGGGTGTAGAAACCGAACAGGCCAAGGAAATCATGACCCGCCTGTATCGCCCCATGATGCTGAACAATTTCCGTGTCATCTTTACAGATATTCCTTCTGCAGAAATGATCAAGTATGCAGCCAACTCCATGCTGGCTACCCGCATTAGTTTCATGAACGATATCGCCAACCTTTGCGAACTGGTGGGAGCCGATGTGAATATGGTTCGTAAGGGAATCGGTAGTGACTCCCGTATCGGCAGCAAGTTCCTTTACCCCGGCTGCGGTTATGGTGGAAGCTGCTTCCCCAAGGATGTTAAGGCTTTGATCAAGACCGCCGAAAAGAATGGCTATAAAATGGGCGTTCTTAAGGCTGTGGAAGAAGTTAACGAATACCAGAAGACCGTGCTCTTCAATAAGCTTTGCAAGCACATGGGTGGAGTCGAAAACATTAAGGGAAAGACTATCGCCATGTGGGGCCTTGCCTTTAAGCCTGAAACCGATGACATGCGAGAAGCCACAGCTTTAGTGCTTATTGACTTGCTTCTTAAGGCCGGCGCCAACATCCGCGTATATGACCCTGTTGCCATGGAAGAATGCAAGAGAAGAATGTCCGTCGCTCGTCATTCTGAGCGAAGCGAAGAATCCAGTGACGTACCAGCCATCACCTACTGCAATGACATGTACGAAGCCCTCCTGGATGCAGAAGCCCTTCTCCTGGTTACAGAATGGAAACAGTTCCGTATGCCTAGCTTTGCGGTGATGAGAAAGGCTATGAAAAATGCACTCATTATCGATGGCCGTAACATTTACGACGCCAAGGAAGTGGGCGAGGCCGGTTTTGTTTATGATGCAATTGGGTGCTGATGCTTGATATTAACGTAAATCTTAACGGAAAGGCAATTCTTGTAACTGGGGCTGCTGGCTTTATAGGTTCCAATTTATGCAAGAATCTTCTGCAGAGTTTTTCTAATATCAATCTGGTTGGTATTGATTCCATTACTGATTACTACGATGTAAACATCAAGTTTGAACGTTTAAGTCAACTTGAAACGCTTGCAAAGGGTTCTAAAAGTAAGTGGACCTTTGTTAAAATGGATGTTGCCGATATAATTGCAATTGAAAAACTCTTTTCTGAAAATCATTTTGCAGTGGTGGTGAATCTGGCTGCTCAGGCTGGTGTCCGTTATTCCATTACCAATCCCGATGCCTACATCCAGAGTAACTTGATCGGTTTCTACAACATTCTTGAAGCCTGCCGTCACAACGAGGTGGAACATCTCGTTTACGCAAGTTCTTCTAGCGTGTATGGTAGCAACAAGAAGGTGCCTTATTCTACCGACGATAAGGTGGATAATCCGGTATCCCTTTACGCGGCCACCAAGAAGAGTAACGAACTGATGGCTCACGCCTACAGCAAGCTGTACAACATTCCTAGCACCGGTCTGCGCTTCTTTACCGTGTACGGACCTGCTGGTCGCCCGGATATGGCTTACTTTGGCTTTACCAATAAATTGAAGGCCGGTAAGACCATTCAAATTTTTAACTATGGTAATTGCAAACGTGATTTCACCTTTGTAGATGACATTGTTGAAGGCGTTGTCCGCGTGATGCAACGTGCTCCTGAAAAGCAGAATGGCGAAGATGGCTTGCCTCTGCCTCCGTATAGGGTTTATAATATCGGCAATAATTCTCCGGAAAACCTTCTTGATTTTGTAACCATCCTTCAAGAAGAATTGGTTCGTGCCAATGTTTTGCCTGCCGATTACGATTTTGATGCTCACAAGGAACTGGTCCCCATGCAACCTGGTGATGTTCCTGTAACCTATGCCGATACAACGGCGTTGGAACAGGATATGGGCTTTAAGCCTGCGACACCGCTGAGAGAAGGACTGCGTAAATTTGCTGAGTGGTATGGTGAGTATTATAAAAATGTTTAGGAAGAGGGTGTAAAAATTATGCAATTTGATTCATTCATCATTTTTGGCGGATGTGGTTTCATTGGAACTCACACTAGAAATCTCATTAAAGAAAAGTATCCTGATGCCAAAGTTTATGTTGCGGACCTTCTTGCTGAAGGAACTGAATTTTCTCAACAAATTGATGTGAGGATGCCCTTTGACGTGAAGGGTGAATTCGACTCTAAAACCTTGATTTTTAATTTTGCGGCAGTTCATCGTACGCCGGGGCATCCTGATTATGCCTATTTTGAAGCCAATATTCGTGGTGCGGAAAATGTTTGTGAATTCGCTCGCAAAAAAGGAATCAAAAACATTGTTTTTACAAGCAGCATCGCTCCCTATGGTGCTGCTGAAGAATTAAAAACGGAAGAAACCTTGCCCACGCCCAATACTCCGTATGGAATTTCCAAGTTAGTTGCTGAGAAAATTCATCAGACTTGGGCGGCTGAGTCTGTTGATCACAAGTTAAGCATCGTTCGTCCTGGAATCGTTTTTGGCACAGGCGAAAATGGAAATATGACTCGTCTTTATAAAGGGTTGAAAAGCCGTAAGTTTGCGTATGCCGGTCGTAAGGACACGATTAAGGCTTGCATTTACGTTAAAGATCTTGCCCGTGTGATGCTTGCTATGGCAGAAAACGAACAAGCGGATAAGGTTCAACTTCATAACTGCTGCTACTATCCTTCTTTTACCATCGAACAGATTAGCAACACTATGCTAAAGGCTATAGGAATGCGTCGCTTTATTCCGTACATTCCTAAGAAGCCGATGATGGCTGCTGCAACGGTGTGCGGAGCATTTGGTGGTCTTGGTTTAGGAATTTGCCCGGCCCGAGTCAAGAAATTGATGGTATCTACTAATATTGACGGCCAAAAACTTTCAAGGAATTATCCGTTAAGTTATACCCTTGAGGAAGCTTTTAAGGATTGGTACAAGGACTGCGAGCAGAAGGAATTAGTGTAATGGAAAAGCGCATCAAGATTATGCACATTGCCCAGGCATATCCTGGTGGCGTTCCTGTGTACATTGAAACTCTTGTTAAGCACCTTGATAAGAGTAAGTACGAAAATATTCTGGTATGTTCTCATGCATACGAAGAAGAACGTTTTGCTCCTATTTTTGATGTAATTGAGAAAATTGGAATGGAACGTTCCATTAGCCTTTCTAAAATTTTGAAGCCTGCAATGGCTGCAAGAAAGCTGATAAAAAAACACAAGCCAGACGTGATATACTGCCATAGCAGTATTGCGGGGGCAGTTGGCCGTATTGCTGCAATTGGATGTAGTGCAAAGGTGATTTACAATGCGCATAGTTGGGCTTTTAATATGCGTATCAGCAACAAGAAAAAATTATTTTATCGTTGGATAGAAAAAGTTCTTGCTTTATTCACGGATAAAATTCTTTGTGTGTCAAATTTTGAAAAAATTTCAGCATTGCAAAACAAAATCTGCCCTCCCAAAAAATTGAATGTCATCCTAAATGGAGTTGATATTCCACATTTGGATAAGGCGATTGCAAACTCTACTGTTACAAAAACTTCCCTGAATATTCCTGAAAATGCCTATATCATTGGCATGGTAGGCCGTATTTCTGAACAAAAAGCTCCTGATGTCTTTGTGAAGGCCGCTCGCAAAATCAAGGATGAAATTCCGGAAGCTTTCTTTATCATTGTAGGTAATGGCCCAGATCAGGAATCTATTGAAAAAACGATAGAATCTTTAGATCTTAAGGATTCTTTCTTGATCACCGGTTGGATTAATAATCCCTTGGACTATTTGGCTTTGTTTGACCAGGCCTTGTTACTTTCTAGATGGGAAGGCTTGCCTTTGGTTGTTCCGGAATATCTTGCCGCAAGTAAGCCGGTCGTTTGCTCAAAAATTGACGCTGTAAATGACATGATTGAAAATGGCGTTAATGGATTGGTTGTTGATATTGATGACGTTGTAGGAACGAAAGATGCTGTCTTGAAATTGTATTGCGATCGTCTGTTGTACGAGTCCATTGCTAAAAAGGCTCGAGATGTTGCCGAGACTAAGTTTGATTTAAGTGTTGAAGTTTTTTCATTTGAAAAACTTGTTTTAAATAAATAAAGAGCTTATATGGGTTCTTCATCAAATATCATAAAGAATACGGCCTATCTTTATGTGAAAATGTTTATTTCGATGTTTGTAGCTTTGTTTACAACTCGGATATTCTTGAATGTTCTCGGAGCTTCTGATTACGGATTGTATAGCTTAATTGCAAGTGTAATTGCTTTTTTTGGCTTTTTACAAGACTCTTTAGTTATTGCAACTTTACGCTTTCTGTGTTTTTTTAAAGGTCAAGGTGAAATTGAAAAACAAAAAGCTGTTTTTAATGTTAGTACCCTTTTGCATGTCTTTATTGCTTTTTTTGTCGCTCTAAGCCTTCTTTTTGCCTCAAATTTTTTATTTGATGGCTTTTTAAATATTGAGTCCAGCCGGCTGGGGGTTGCTAAACATGTGTATTTTTTAATGATTGTAACGTTTGTATTTTCAGTAGTTTCTATTCCATATGATTCTCTGCTTAACGCGAATGAAAATATGCGCTTTTATTCAATTGTAGGAATTGTTGAATCTCTACTTAGATTGGTACTTTCTTTTCTTATATCGTGTAGTCCTATTGATAAATTGATTTTTTATGCATATGGTTTGGCTTTAATAACAATCCTTTCCTTGTTAGTTAAACGTGTTTATTGTCATAAAAGTTATGCGGAATGTTCGTATTCTCTAAAATTTATCGATAAGAAAATAATAAAACAAATGGTTTCATATGGTGGATGGAACTTCTTGACTGCATTTACTTTTTTGTTATCATCAAATGCTTCTGGATTAGTTTTAAATAGGTTTTTCGGAACAATTGTAAATGCTGCGCAGGGCGTTGCGACCCATGTGAATGGAACGATGATGCAGTTCTCTAGTAATCTGCTAAAAGCGGTAAATCCTGTTCTAAATAAGAGTGTTGGTGAAAAAAATGAAGGGAAAATGATACAGTTTGCGGTGTCTGGAACAAAATTGTCGTTTGTCATATTTTTGCTAATGTGCGTGCCTTTTATAGTTGAAGCCAAATATGTTTTAACGTTGTGGCTGAAAAATGTTCCTCAGTGGACTGTTATATTTTGTTGCTTGCAACTAGTTAGGTCTTTGATTAATCAGTTGTTGGCGTTGTTTGTCAATTGCGTTTATGCTAGTGGAAAAATAAAGAAATACTGCATTATAAAGAGTTGTTTTAATGTGTTGTCTATCGTTGCCATGTATTTATGTTTCTCTTTTGGGGGGGCTCCATATTTATCTTATATTGTTTTATTTGTCTTTATAGAAGTATTTGGCGGAGGAACAATTATGTTCTTTATGAGTGAAAATTTTGGTTATAGTTTGGTATCGTACATAAAGAAAATTTTAGTGCCTTGTATATCAGTTTTTGTTATTTCAATATGCGTTGGATATTTGATTAATTCTTTAATGAATGAGTCGCTTCTTCGTTTATTTTTTGTTGTTGCGGTTGAACTTATCGTAATAATAGGATTAAGTTGGCTTGTTATTTTTGATGAAAAAGAAAAGTCAAAAGTTATTTCGTTTTATGAAAAAATTAATGGTTGGTTAAAGAAATGATTGTTCCTGTTGAAAAGTTGTCTAGAAGTTTTATGAAATATCCAAAGGATGCAGACTATGTGATAGAATCTGTTCCTGCACGGACTTTGCTCAGCTATAGAAGATTTGACTTTTATGCTAAACTTCTATATATTGATCATTATGAAAAAGGGTTGGATTTGACCTATGCAAAGAAACTGTATTTGTCTCAGGTTTCTGCAATTACTCATAATACAAATGCTGAAGAAGGAAATGATGAAAAGAATAGTGCGAATCTTTTTTTGTCGGTTTTTAATCAGTTAATAAATGATATAAAAACTAATGGTTTTAATGCTGATGTATCCTTGATCCCTGTTGATTCTGAAGGCTATGTAATTGATGGTGCTCATCGTGTGACGATTGCTGCATATTACGATTTGAATGTAACAATCATTCGTTTTTTGGATTGGAAAACCAACTTAAAAACGGATTGGAAATTTCTAAGGGAAAATTTTTTAGAAGAAAGGTTTCTGGATGCCTTAGCATTGGAATGCTGCAAGTGGCACGACAATTTGTATATGGCTTGTATTTGGCCGAAATCCCTGACAAAAAAGAAAGAAAAGGAAGACGCTGATAGATATATCGAATCCGAAGTTCATGTCGTATATAGAAAAAAAGTAAAAATGAGCTGGATTGCGTTACATAATTTTATGTTGCAGATCTATGGTCATATGAATTGGATCGGTTCTCCAGAAAATCATTTTTCGGGTGTTGATGCTAAGGTAAAAGAGGTTGTTTGTAAGGACTACGACGAATGTGAATTTCTTTTGATTGAGGCTGACTCATATCAGCATGTTTTTGATTTGAAACAGACTGTTCGGGAAATTTACGGGATTGGTTTGTCATCCATTCATATCACTGACAATATTAGAGAAACGAAGCAAATCGCAGACTTGATTTATAACGAAAATAGTCTTTACCATGTTAGAAATGCTATGCCTGATCGCTTTTTAAATTCATTTCGTTTAGTACGGACGTTTAAAAATATCATAGCGGAAAATG
This sequence comes from Fibrobacter sp. HC4, assembly GCF_023373925.1. Taxonomy (NCBI): domain Bacteria; kingdom Pseudomonadati; phylum Fibrobacterota; class Fibrobacteria; order Fibrobacterales; family Fibrobacteraceae; genus Fibrobacter; species Fibrobacter sp. HC4. The sequence continues at coordinate 91,074 of NZ_JALCZV010000015.1, forward strand.
GACTGAAATATTCTAATTTTGTTGTTGACTCAAGTATGGCGATGGCCATTTGTGGTATTAGAAATGCTGAAGATTTAGATTTCTATACGGATGAAAAAAGTGAAAAAACGAATGGTTTGTTTAAAAATCATAAAATTGAAAATCATGAAAATTGTTTAAAATTTCATAATAAAAGCGCGGTGGATTTAATCTATAATCCTGAAAATTATTTTGTATTTGATGAAATAAAGTTTATTTCTTTGCAACAGATGTTGAAATTTAAACAGTCTAGAGGGGAAACTAAAGATTTAAACGATGTAAAGATGATAAAGTCGTTTTTACACCAAAATGTTTTTAGTCAATTTTTATTAGCTTATTTTGAAAAGAAACACATGCTAAATATTTGGTTTAGAACCATAAAGAAAAAATTGGGGATGAAGTTTAAAAACATTTTAAAAAGCGTTCACCTGTTTCATGTTGTAAAAAAAGTGTATAAGTTATTCGTGAGGACGTAGGACTGATATGAGAATTCTATGGCTTGAAGTTTCTGTTCCCGCGTCTTATCGATTGGATAATCGCGTTGTTTTAGGATGGCAAGATTCTTTAGAATCCATCGTGAAAAAGATTACAGATGTTCAATTGTTTGTTGGTTTTGAAGGCTCTTCGTCAGACGTAGAGAGAAAGGTTGTGGATGGGGTGACTTATATTCCTTTTCGAACACAATTGTCGAAAATGGAACAAATCCGAAAAAAATGGAATTGGGACTATTATGCGGAGCGTGTGAAGGAGAGTCTTATTCCCGTTGTTGAATCGTGTCAACCGGACTTGATACATGTTTTTGGTACGGAATGGCCTTTGGCTTTAATTGCTGAGATCGTGAACGTTCCCGTTGTTGTTCATATTCAAGGCGCGATAATTCCATATAATAACGCTATGTTCCCGCCAGGATATGTGAAGGGAGATCTTTTAAGAGTGATAAAAAATCCAAAACACTTTTTTTGGAATATGTGTTTCTACAAACAATTGTTGTCAAGAGAACGCATAGAACGCCGTATTTGGAAAAATGTGTGTTATTATATGGGGCGAACCCTGTGGGATGAATCTCTGTCGTTTATAATGCATAAAAACCGAAAGTATTTTCATGTGGAAGAAGCTATAAGACCTGTTTTTTTACAAACAACGTCTGTTCCTCATAGAGATTTCTCCAAAATTAAGCTAGTGACTACGGGGTGTAGCTCGTTTTGGAAGGGACCTGACATGCTTTTAAAGACTGCACACATTTTACGACTTATGGACGTTGACTTTGAATGGACTGTTGTTGGAAATATGTCGCCATGGATAAAAAAATGTGTGGAACGGAAGGCTGGCGTATCATTTGAAAAATGTAACATTAAAATAAAGGGCTTTACACCTGCAGAAGAATTAAAACGTTTTTTAGATAGCAGTTCTATGTATGTGCACACAGCATACATTGAAAATAGTCCGAATGCGATTTGCGAAGCTCAATGTGTTGGACTTCCTGTAATTGCAACAAACGTTGGTGGTGTGGCTTCTTTAGTTTCTGATGGTATTGACGGAGTCCTAGTTCCTGCAAATGATCCTTGGCAGATGGCTGCAGCGATTGTGAGAACGCATATGGATTTTGCTATGATGAAACGTTTTTCTGAGAATGCTCAAAAAAAGGCTTTGCAAAGACATGCTCCGGAACACATCGCTGCTGAATTGTTATGTTGTTACGAAAAAATTATTAAAGAAAACCAATAGTGAATGCGTATGAAACCGAATATTCTCGCTTTTTATCTTCCGCAGTTTCACCCCTTCAAGGAAAATGATGAATGGTGGGGAAAGGGCTTTACTGAGTGGACTAACGTAGGTAAGGCGAAACCTCTTTTTAAAGGTCATAATCAGCCTCGTGTTCCTACGGAATTGGGATACTATGATTTGCGTTTGCCTGAGATTCGCGAGCAGCAGGCCCAAATGGCAAGGGATGCGGGAGTAACCGCTTTCTGCTATTGGCACTATTGGCTAGGAAATGGTAAAAGGCTTATTCCAGAAGTTTTTGATGAGGTTCTTGCTTCTGGTAAACCTGATTTTCCGTTCTGTTTAGGATGGGCAAATCATAGTTGGTTTGCAAAGAATTGGAACGCTGATGGTTCTACCACAGAAAAACTTCTTGCAGAACAGACTTATCCGGGGATTGGTGATGCCAAGATGCATTTTGATTATTTGCTAAAGGCGTTCAAGGATCCAAGGTATGTGAAAATTGATGGAAAACCCATTCTCTACATTTTTCGACCGAAGGAAGTTCCTCAGCTGTATATAGATCATTTTAAAAAATGGGCTGTTGATGCCGGTTTTCCGGGGTTAATGCTTGTTGGTGAGTTGAGAGGCTTTGAAGACCGATCCAAAGTGCTTGCTTCTGGTTTTGATGCAGTTTCTTATCAGCGCTTAACGGAAATTCCCGTTGACAAACAGATGTTCCCAGGACAATTGCTTGCTAAGAAACTTTTTAGGCGTCTCAATAGAATGATTCACGGTCTTCCTCCTCGTATGGAAGACTACAGCAAGGTCTATTCTCGTTTGTTAAGTCCGTTGGAAAAAGAATCCGATGTAATACCTTTTCTATTGCCTCAGTGGGACCATAGCCCAAGAAGTGGTCGTAATGGGACAATTTTTACGAACGCAACCCCAGACGCATTTTATAAACATGCAAAACAGGCTTTGGACTTAATAAAAGATAAACCAGAAAATAGAAAAATCTTATTTTTAAAATCCTGGAATGAATGGGGTGAAGGCAATATGATGGAGCCTGATCTTACCTATGGAAGGGGCTTCATAGAGGCGCTTCGAAGAGCTATTGACGAGACTTTGTAAAGATAGACGATTTCCATGTATTTTTATTATTACCTGTTAGCTTTCATTATGGCACTTTACTTCATTTTGCGCATATGCAAAGTGAAGCATTCGGAAGATCTGTTCTTGAAAATTTCTTTCGTTGTGCTGATATTTGTGGGCGTTGTTAGAAGTACCGACGTAGGTGGTGATTTGTGGCATTACTTGCGCGCGTATGATTTTTTTGGTGATAGATCTTGGACGTATCTTTTTACTCATAGATCAAAGTATGGATATATTTTTGCTGCATTGATTAAAACTGCTCATTCCATTAACCCATCGCCTCAGTCTTTGTTGGCTGCCACTAATATTCTTACCTTGATTCCGGTCTATATCTTCATCAAAAAGTATTCTAACAACTATTTGATGAGCTTATTCTTGTATATTTCATTCGGATTTTATACAAACACTTTTAATAGTGTTCGTGCCAGTCTTGCTTTAGGCATCGGACTTTTTATGATGTCATTTGTAGTGGAACGCCGCTGGCGTATGTTTTTTTTGTGTCTAATTGCCGCTGTTGAAATTCATGTGTCATTTCTTGTGTTTGCAGTTTTGTATCCGATGTACAAAAAAAAGATAACGCTCAAGTATATTTGCCTGACAATTGGCGTAAGTTTTATTTTGTCTCGTATGGCATCGCTTTGGGGGAGACTTTCGGCAATGGCCTCGTCGTACGATGCTGGGGCATATTCTAACTTAGATCAGTCTACGGGTGGTTTTACCTTACTCTTTTTGATGGTTGCAATAACCGTTGCCTTTTTTATGATTAACAAAAAACATCTGGAAAAACAAATCCAGTTGTTTATGCACTGTATGATTATTTCTTGCTGTGTGTTGGCGTTTGCAACATGTTTTACGGTTTTGACTCGTGTTGCAATTTTTTTCTATATATCTATGATTGTGCTCTTTCCACTAACAATCAAAAATATGAAAAATGTCGACTTACGCCGATTTGGTTCGCTGGCGGTGTATTTACTGTTCTTCGTGTATTTTGCACTTTTTGTTATGCAACCTTTAAAGGAATACGACGGCTCTAATAATCAGCGAACTTTGCCATATACAACTTTTTGGGAAAAAAATGGTAGTGTATAGATGAAAAAAATTTTATTTGATTTAAAAGCTTGTCAACCGATAGAACATATAAAATTTCACGGTGGGGGCGTTTATGGTTATGTTGTTTTTGAGCGTTTATGTAAAATCGCGCCAGAACGTGTAATTGCCTATTGGGATAAGAGTAGGTTTATAGATCCTGCTATCAAAGATCTTATAGACAATATGAACGTGGAAACTGTTGATGCTAGTGAAAAAAAATTAATTGATGTAATTGACGATCGAGTCTCTCTTTTTTATACGCCTTTGTATGATGGCGAACATCGCTCACTTTTCTCGCTAGATTTGCCGATCTACGTCACTGTTCATGGTTTGAGAAAACTTGAAATGAACCGAGATTCCTATGAAATTAAGTACGCAACGAATCTAAAGACGAAATTCAAATGCATCCTAAAACAAACGTTTTTGTATAATAAGTTGAAGAAGAAATTCTTTAATGAGTATGCAACGTTGCTTCGGCAAAAAAACGTCAATGTGATTACTGTTTCAAATCATAGCAAGAATTCTCTTCTCTTTCATTATCCATTTTTATCGGAAGAAAAGATTAACGTTTTCTATAGTCCCTCTACAACCTCGACTGATATTGAAAAAGTTATATCATACGGTTCTGATAAATATTATTTGATTATTTCTGCGGATCGATGGCTAAAAAATGGTTTGAGGGCCATGGAAGCTTTTGATACTTTATTTGATGAGAATCGTTTAGTTAATACCAAAGTCATTGTGGTAGGTTTGTCGCCTAAGCAGAAATTGATGAAGAATATTCGTAATAAGGATCTTTTTGTTGTTAAAGATTATGTGTGCAAGGACGAATTAGAGTCTTTGTTGAAAGGGGCTTATGCTTTGGTTTATCCGAGTTTGAACGAAGGTTTCGGGTACCCTCCATTGGAAGCAATGAAATATGGTACTCCAGTTATTGCTTCTCCGTTTGCCTCTATTCCTGAAGTCTGTGCAGATTCTGTGATTTATGCAAACCCCTATTCTATAGAAGAAATTGCTATGCGAATACTTTATCTGAATAATGAATCTGTGTATAATGATTATTGTGTTCGCGCAAAGAATCGGTATAACTATATAACCCACAAGCAAGATTCTGATTTGACGGATATGGTTAACCTTTTGCTGGGAAAGATAGAATGAGATCTTTGGTGATTTCTTGTGTCGCACTGACATGTGGTGGAGCGGAAAGAGTTATATCTATTTTGTCCACAAAATTAGCAGAAAATTATGATTCTGTAAAAATTGTTATGTGGAAGGATGCTCCTGTTTTCTATGATATTGATAAGAAAATAGAAATTATTAGCATAGAAACGGAAATAAACTGCTCCAATTATTTTAAAAAGATATTGTGGTTTCGTTCTTTTTTGAAAAGAAATAAGCCGACTTTGGTGCTGTCATTTTTGGCAAAGTCTAGCGTTGGCGTATTGCTTGCTAGCTTAGGCATCAAAACAAAAGTTATTGTAGCTGAACGAAATGACCCTCGATTCCTTAGGGGGGGGCGTTTGATGATTGTGCTTCGAGACTTTTTGTATACGTTTGCAACGGGAATTTTGGAACAAACGGAAAATAGCAAAAACTATTTTAAGGGTGGTAAACTTAAGAAGACTTCTGTTATCTATAACCCTGTTTTTATGGATGCTCGTTATGTAGGTATAGCATCTCGCATTGAAAAAAAGAAAAAAATTGTTTCTGTGGGTCGTTTAGAACCTCAGAAAAATCACGAATTACTTATAAGAGCCTTCTTTAAGGTTCATCAATTACACCCTGATTATCAGTTAATTATTTATGGCGAAGGAGAATGTCGCGCAAATTTAAAAACATTGATAACATCTCTCCATTTGTCTGATTGCGTGTTTCTTCCAGGAAATCAATCAAATGTTTTTGATTTGATAAAAGATGCCAGTGCATTTGTTATGACCTCAAACTTTGAAGGTATGCCTAATGCGTTGATCGAAGCCATGTGTCTAGGCGTGCCTTGTATAAGTACTAAAGTTGCTGGCGCAATAGATTTGATAGATCATGAAAAAAATGGTTTGTTGGTTGATGTTGGTGATGAATCTGGAATTGCATCCTCTTTGTTGCTGTTGTTAGATAAGTCTTGCTTTGCAAATAAATTAGGAATGAATTCCTCTGCAATATACGAGGAACTTTCAATAGAAAAAATTTTTGTAAAGTGGATTGACTATTTGAAGTCTATCGAAAACACCCCATGATTTTAATTACAGTTTTTGCAGTAAGGTATCTAATTCAAATAATCGGTTTAAATAGGATTGTTTTATTAGGCTCATGGCAGAATCGACATTTAATTTCTCGTCGTTTGCTAAGCCTGTATTAATATTGATTGGCCATAAGTTGATATTATTTATATTTGAAATGCGAGTATACTCTGATAACGAATCAATAAATAATTCTAAATTGATTAGTTCTTCTTTCTTCTGATCCCATACAACTTTTACCGCTTTTTTAAATTCGTTTATTTCTCTAAGGTTGCCAAACCATAATCCTTTAACGACATTTAAGCCTGTTCTGAAGGATACGAAAGTCTGCCAATCGAAATCCCATATTGGTCCCAAATTTAAAGGCCCTTGTTCTTGTTTATACATAAAAACACTTTTGGGGTATTTGAGTTCCCCGTTTTGGGCGATTTCATAAATAAGCCAGTACTTTGCGAAGTTGGTTATATCAATATATTGATTTATTTCAAGATTGCATTTTTTTTCAAAGAAACAATCTATTGAGTCTATATAATTCTGAATATATGAAATTTGCGATTGTTCTGGATTTTGGGGATTCTTTATAATGACGGGTAATTTCTTGTATGCAGTTTTGAATTTATAAATCCCATCAAATTTGTCTTCCAAATTTAATAGATATTCATTTTTGTTTATATTTAATTTATCTTGTGATACTTCAATTTTCTCGCAAATGTAATAGTTTCCGATGAATTTTTTATTGAGAAATACATCAACAAATTTTCCTTGTGGAGTCCATTCCATATTTAATACTTCGGAAAGCTTGAATGCCAATGCGTTTCGTATTAATGTTCTATCTCTATAATTAGCGAGTAAAACCCATTTTTTTGCTTTGGGCATACCTAGAAATTCAATTTTTTTGTTGAATTTTATTGCATACGGTTTTTTGGGGTATCCCCATGTTGTATTTCCCCTTCCTCTAATGGTTAATTCCAAGATTTCGCTTTCAGGACTTGAATCTCCCCAAATCTGGAGCTTTGCTGGAATTTCTGTTTCGCGATCCTTGATTTCCTGTAAGTTCTCTGTTTCGATTACGATTCGAGGCAATCCTGCATAGGGGTATTCTGTGTCATCTAAGGGGAGGTAGTCTTTAGGATTTTCTGAACAGAGATCTTTGTTTTTAACAATAGAGCCGTTTTCGCACTCATACATCATCGATATAGAATCATTTGATTCTGGAGTAATCTTGATGATTGAATCTTCTGGTATTAAGTCAATCCATCGATATCCATTGCAATATTGTTTCTTTCCTGCTTTTGTATCGTTTATAATTTCTCCATATGAGTCGCCATCGCAGGCATAATGCTTTCCGCTGAGGTCAAACTCATTGGATTCAGAAGAAAAGTCCGAACATCCATTTATTGCTAGCAAGAGAAATGTCAGCAAGATTGTTGTTTTCATGGTGGGTAAAGATAATAAAATGTGCTTTTCTCTATTATGAATTTGATATTTTTTTTATCTTTTAAAGGGTGTAGATTTGAGTGGATTTTATACAGAGTTTCATATTTTATGGTTAAGAAAAGCCTTGCTTGTTTAGTTCTTATTTTCGCGGTTTTAGTACATTCTAGCCCTGTTAAAGAAACAGAACGCTACAACTTGAAGTCGTTGAATGCTAGTCCGATGCTTTGGGAATTTCATCGAATAACGTCGTCTAATGCAAACCAGAAATATATGTACCCACAAAGAGATTCTGCTTGGCGAAGAAATGCTGTAGAATTAGAACATAATGCTCTTTTACGGTATTCTTCAGATAGAGCTTTTTTGGCAACGAGTATTGTTGGGGGAATTGACTATAGAGGTGGAGAGACTCTTGGGGATACCATATGGCCCGGTGTAGATGGAGGTCTGTATTTAAGAGGCTTCGTGGATTCATTGGAATTCGTTTTAGATGCTCGTATTTACGCAGAAGGACATAGTGCGGTTAGGCCTCAATCGTATGATGGCGAATATATGGATTTTCAATCTGGTGATAATAATGATGGTCTAGAATATTTGAGTTACGCTCGTTATCGAGGTCACATGGCCTTGAATATGGGATTTGCTCGTCTTGATCTTGGTAGAGATGTGGTTCATTGGGGGCCCGGGTTCTATAATAATTTGACATTGAATCAATTCTCCTTGCCGTTCAACATGGCTACACTTGAGGTTGTTGTTGGCCCTTTGACGGTTATGTCCCTATATGGCGATCTAAGAATCTATAAGGGGAATGTGACTGAGAAAAACAAGGAAGCTCGCAATTTATATGGTCACCGTTATGAATTGAATTTAGGTGATTTGGTATTTGGAGTTAGCGAACTTCAGGTGGTGTATGATGATAGTAATCCTTGGTTGTTGTTACCTATTGTTCCGCTGTTTATGGAAAAGGGAAATTTCACGGAAAGTGGAAATAATGGATCGCTGTCATTTGATATAAATTATCGATTGCTGAATATGGTTCGTTTTTATTCAGAATTTTTCTTGGATGATATGCAGAGCCCCATTAGTTTAATTGAAAATGACAATGTTCAAGCGAAATGGGCGTGGATGATAGGTTCGCATTTTTCAAAGAATGTGTTTTTGAGAAAGCATATGGTTGAAGCGGGTTCATTGGTCGAATATGCTAGAGTTGAACCATATGTATATTCTCATTTCAAAGAAAATACTGCACAATTTGCTCATTTGGAAGTCCCACTAGGGAATCAAGGAGGTCCCAATAGTCAAACCGTAGATTGGTTGGCTTATGCTAGGGTTGATGGACGTCTTACGTTAGGTTTACGTCATCGTTGGTTCTGGAAGGGCACTGATTATGGAAGTGCTTTGAATGATACAACTCCTAATAACCATGTTAACGTGCCAAAAAAATTTTTATTTGGTGCGGATATGAAGTATTCGTTAACTCCATCAATTGGATATGAAGGAAATTTCTTTAGCTTTGTTACTGAGTGGACGTTTTTTGATGATCGAAAAATTTACTCTCGCTTAGGACTTAAATGGTAATTGAAAAAAACTGATGGTTTTAGACCATCAGTTTTTCATATAGTTAGCGCTTGTTGTTCTGCTTTAACCCTTTTCTAAGGAGGCTTTCAGTTTAAGGACTTCCTTGGATGAGAGACTGCAAATCGAAATGATTTCATTAATGCCGTATTTCCGTTTTAGCATAGTCATTGCAATTTCAAGAGTTTTATTCTTAGTAGCCTCTTTTGCAGCCTTTTTTGCAGCTTCCTTTGCAGCTTCTTTTGCCGCTTCTTTTGCAGCAGCTTCCGCTTTAAGTACTGCGCTGGCAAGGCGGGTATTGTATTCATCTTGTCTTTTCTTTTC
>NZ_JALCZV010000016.1:0-36105 GCF_023373925.1 Fibrobacter sp. HC4
CACTTCCTGCACTTCACCCTGTAGGTGTCCATCTTGATGAAGCCCATTTTCGTGCCGAGATCGAGCGTCCGCCATACCCTCTGTTCCCGGCCGTTGTCGTAGAGTTTCCCTTTTCGCCCGCAACAGCCGCACCTGCTGGCGTTGCCCTTGGTGAGTCTTACCGTGATGGTGACCGTGGTATCGGTTTGTTCCTGCTTGACGACTGAACAGCCGTTGACATTGAAGATGGATTTGTATAATTTTGACATGGGCTTTTTCTTCTGTTTTTTTTGGCGATTAAATTTTAGAAAATAGCCCATTTTTTGTTTAATTTAGGCGAAAGTCAACAAAAAAGGGTGGCGAAGCCACCCACACATGTTGATGAAGAGCCAAATAATTTGTGTATTTTTTTTTTACAAACAGGGTTGTAGCGCCGAGATGACCTTCCGCGGGCGTAGGGAAAAAACAGAATTAGATAATCTAGAAGTGAAAATAAACCCCGACACCTATGGTGTCGGGGAATCTTTTTTAATTAAGCGAACAGTCTAATGACTCGTTTAATTCCTGCGATGAACCTGTCTACGTCTCGTTCTAGAGTGTAAACGCCAAAGGAAAGTCGGAGGGTGGCATCCACGCCGAACCGGTCCATGACCGGTTGAGCGCAGTGGTGGCCGCTGCGCACAGCGACGTTCTCTTCATCGAGAATCATGGCGGCGTCGCTGACGGCGATTCCGTCTAGAGTTACGCTGATTAAAGCTCCGCGATTCTTGGGGTTGCCGAGCACCTTGATCTGCGGGATGGTTGCCAATTGCTCAAGAGCGTATGCAACAATCTTTTCTTCATGTTCGCGGATATTGTCCAGCCCAATTTCCTGAATCCATTCTACAGCCTTGCCCAAACCAAGGACTTCGGCGATGGCGGGAGTGCCTGCTTCAAAACGTTCAGGGACATCTGCGTAAGTGGTCTTTTCGAAGGTGACGTTCTTGATCATTTCTCCACCGCCGTGCCAAGGTGGCATAGAATCTAACACGTCGTACTTACCGTAAAGAACGCCGATTCCTGTGGGTCCGTACATCTTGTGTCCGCTAAAAGCGATGAAGTCGCAGTCCAATTCCTGCACGTCAATCTTTAGGTGGGAAGAACTCTGTGCACAGTCAATCAAAATCTTTGCCTGGGGAGCGTTGCTGCGGACGGTCTTAATAATTTCCTTGATGGGATTTACCGTGCCCACGGCATTGCTTACATGGGTTACGGCCACCATCTTTACTTTTTCGGTTAGCAGTTCCGGTAGCTTACCCAAATCCAAATCTCCATCGTCCTTTACCGGGATGACCTTGATTTTTGCACCCTTCATTTCGGCAACGATTTGCCAGCTGACGATGTTTGCGTGATGTTCCAATCCGCTAATGAGAACTTCATCGCTTTCGTTAAAGAACTTGCGTCCGTAACTCCAGGCCACCAGATTGATGCTTTCGGTGGTGCCGCGGGTAAAGACGATTTCGTTTTCGCTCTTGGCGTTTATAAACTTGGCGATGTTCTTGCGGGTGGCTTCGTAGGCCTCGGTAGTGCGTGCGCTCAAACGGTAGACGCCGCGCTTTACGGAGCTGTAGTGTTCTCGGTAGAAGTCGTTCATGACATCGATAACGCATGCGGGCTTCTGGGTGGTGGCGGTGCTATCCAGGAATGCCAGGGGTTTAGCTTCCTTGTCACCTGCCACGAGCATGGGAAATTCGCTACGGATTTTTTCTGCATCAAACTTTACATCAATCATATGTCCAAAAATAGAAATTGAAAAATGTTTAGAATTGTTTTGATGTCTTATAGAGCCGTGTTTTGTATATTTGGGGCTGAAAAAAATTAAAGGGTTATTGGTATGGTTTATAGACGTAAAAACATTTTTGTTATGACCGGGCTTGCATTGTCTTTTGCAGCGACTGCTTTTGCCCAACAGGAACTTCGTGACGCTGTGGATGCAGGCGATGTGGCTACTGTGCAGAAGATGGTGAAAAAAGGTCAAGTTGAGGAAATTTACTGCGGTGAACTTTCCCCCAACGATGCCGTAAAAGTTTATGAAAAGATTTTTAAGGCCATGCCTGGTGAATCTTTTGAAAGTTGCCCCAACCAGTTTGTGTATGGCTATGGTGTCAAGGCCTGCTCCAATGGCAAGGACATGGAAACATGTCTCAAGGTGACCAACAAATTGATTGCCGATGCTACGGCAGGAAATGCAAATGCCATTGAAACTCTTGGTTCCGTGGCAAAGTCCGCCTTGAAAACTAAGGCTTACGCGAAGCCTGTGAAGGAACAGGTGGACACGACCCTCTGGGTTCCTTGCGCGAAGAAAGGTAAGGCTCGCGAGGCTTGCATCGAGGAATGCTGGGCTCAGGCAGATACCCTGCGTGGCGTGGAGCATAAACCGGTTTGCGATGCTGTTCCCGAACATTATGTGGATACGGTGATCACCATTTCTAAACCGTCTCCCCTTTACGAGGCTCTCCGTAATGGAATCGTGGATGGCTTCTGGAAAGTCCCCATGTCCGCTGCGGAACCTTTTGCAAAATTGATGCAGGCTAATGCCAAGGGTCTTTCGATTCCCGATTCTTCTGTAATCAGCGTTTCCTACGTGAACCAGTGGGCTGACAGGCACAAGGCCGACAGTTCCGCTCTTCCCGGTGGCGAGCTTTTCCGCTTCTGCTATATGTGGCAACCTCAGGTGGATTCCATCCTAGCTTCCAAGGAACTTGAAGCCCGTTGCCCTGTTTTTGAAACATTTGTGGATCCGCGTGATAACCAGAGCTACAAGGTGAAGGACATTAATGGTACCAAGTGGTTTGTACAGAACTTGGCTTACGTCATGGAAGACAAGTCTAAATGTTATGACGGAGAAGAAGAGAACTGCAAGGTCTTCGGACGTCTCTATTCCTATGATGGAGCTCAGGCGGCTTGCCCCGAAGGTTCTCACCTTTCTACTGATGACGAATGGAAAATGCTGGAAGTTTATGCCGGCGGTGCCAATGTAGCTGCCGAAAAACTTCGTAGCAATGGCTCTGACGATTACGCCTTTACCGTTCTCTTTGGCGGTTATGTCAACAAGAATAACATCTCTGTCATTCAGGGTGAGGGCGCATACTTCTGGACTGATGCTGACGTTGGTGATGGCCGCGGTGTGGCTCGATCTATGTTCAGCACCGATAAGGAAGTTTCCTCTATGCCAGTGGACAAGGCTTTCTCCATGTCTGTCCGTTGCGTCATGAATCCTGTTGCCGGCGGTGATGCCGCTTCTACGGAAGAATAATATGATGGATGGTAAGGCTCCCGTTTCGTTTGCTCCCACCTGTTCTCGAGAGAATTGGCTGAAACGTCAATCCCTGATGAACAAGGTCCGCGAATTCTTTACTGCTCGAGGTTCTCTTGAAGTAGAAACGCCCACTCTTTCTAACGCTGGTGGAACGGATCCCCAGCTGGATTATTTTCAGGTGGGTGCCGCTGGTGAGCCTTTGCGTTTCATGATGACTAGCCCCGAATTCCACATGAAGCGATTGCTGGCTGCCGGGTTCGGCGACATTTTCCAGATTGCAAAATCTTTCCGTAAAGATGAATTCGGAAGCCATCATAACAATGAGTTCAGTATGGTGGAATGGTACCGCGTTGGCTGGCCTCAAGAAAAACTGATGGACGAAGTGGAAGCTTTGGTAAGTGAAATTCTCGGAAAGCCCATAAACGCTCGTCGCACCCGCTGGATCGATGCCTTTAAAAATTATGCCGGCGTTGACCCTTTCTGCAAAAATCTCGGGGACTTTGCCGAGGCTTGCCGCACTCGCGAAATTCCTGTTCCCGAAATGCAGTCCATGTCCCGCGAAGACTGGTGGGATTATCTGATGGTCTTTATAATTGAACCGGCTCTTGCAAGTAACGGACCTGAATTTATTCTGGATTATCCGCCCTCTCAGGCAGCTCTCGCTCAAACCTATGTGGATTCTGAAGGACTCACCTGGGCAAAGCGTTTTGAATTGTTTGTAGATCAGGTGGAACTTTGTAATGGATATACCGAGCTGACAGACGCTGTGGAGCAACGCAGACGATTTGATGCTGACCTGGAAATCCGCAAGACCATGGGTAAGCCTCTGCCTCCGATCGACGAACATTTCTTGGCCGGTCTAGAATCAGGCATGCCTGCCTGTTCTGGCGTCGCGTTGGGCTTGGACCGTTTGTTTATGCTTGCCATGGGTAAGGAAGAAATCGCCGATGTGATTTTGTTCCCCAGCCCTGTTGCCTAGCGCAGAATTTTATCTAGTTGATATCGCATTTCTTTTTTGTCGAAAATGCCCACGTTCACTTTGACGATACTATCTTGTTGGTTGACGAGGTAGCTGACTGGAAGGACGCCTGGATTTCCCAAGGCGTTCATGATGTCGTAATTCCAGTGAATCATTGTCCAGGGGAGTTCCGCCTTCTTTTTGTATCGGGCTGCTATAGTGGGGGAGTCGTCTTCGCTGATAAGCAGAATTTTAAGCCCCCTGTTGGTGTAGTCTAGGGAAATTTCCTTGAGGCTGGGAACTTCTGCCTGGCAGGCGGGGCACCATGATGCCGTAAGGACTATAAGGGTTGCCTCTCCTTTTTGCGTCCGATAGCTTGTGATGCTGTCCTTTTGCCCGATGAGGATCCCCTTGAAGTCTGAAATTTTTGAAGGCATGGTCTGGAATGAATCATGACCGCAGGCTACCAATAAGGTGGCCAGCGAAAACATTATCATTTTTATTATGGAACCAGACTTTTTCATTCTACTATCCTTAAAATAGTGTTTTTTGGAAGAATTTTGATAAAAATAGGGTGAAAAAAACTTGCACATAATGTTATATTCTTGGATATGGCATACAATATTCAAGATCTTCTCGCTGAAATGGTGAAACGTGGTGGCTCTGACTTGCATTTGACAGCAGGAGCTCCTCCTCTTATTCGTCTGCATGGTAATCTTACGGCTATTGGTGAAACCAAGCTGAAACCGGATGAAACTATGCGAATGACCTATAGTTTGATGAACGAAGGTCAGAAGAAGTCTTTTGAACAGAACAAGGAATGCGACTTTTCCTTTGGTATTGCGAACTTGGCTCGTTTCCGTGCCAATGCGTATTTGCAGCGTGGTTGCGTGGCGATTGCCTTGCGTATTATTCCGCTGGAAATCAAGACCTTTAAGGATCTTGGCCTTCCGAAAATTCTGGCTGAATTTACGACGCGTCCCTCTGGCCTTGTGCTGGTGACCGGTGCTACGGGTTCTGGTAAGTCTACTACCCTGGCTGCAATGATCGATAAGATTAACAAGGAACGTCACGATCACATTTTGACTGTGGAAGATCCTATCGAATTTTTGCACAAGCATCAGAACTGTATGATTAACCAGCGCGAAGTGGGAAGTGATACCGTAAGCTTTGCTAGCGCACTTAAGATGGCTCTCCGTCAGGACCCTGACGTGGTGCTTATCGGCGAAATGCGTGACCTTGAAACTATTCGTGCTGCATTGACCATTGCTGAAACGGGCCATTTGGCTTTCGCAACCCTGCATACCAACTCCTGTGTGCAGACCATTAACCGTGTGGTGGATGCTTTCCCCAAGGGTGAACAGCAGACCGTTCGAACTCAGCTTTCCTTTGTGCTTCAGGGCGTTGTTTGTCAGACCTTGGTACCGAAGATTGGCGGTGGCCGTGTAATGGCATACGAAATCATGAACGTCACACCGGGTATCCGTTCACTGATTCGTGACGACAAGGTTCACCAGATTGAATCCATGATTGAAATTGGTCAGAAGTTCGGTATGAATACCATGAACATGTGTCTTTGCGACTTGGTTAAGAATCGTAAGGTGGACCGCTTTGAAGCTTTGTCTCGTTCCCCCAGCCCGGATCAGCTGGAACAGCTGTTTGTGAAGGAAGGAGTGTAGTAAGTTATGGCAGAATTCCTGTATAAGGCGACCAACAGCGCCGGTAATAAATTTGAAGGCTCCATTGAGGCGAAGGATAAGGCAGAAGCTGAAGCCCTCTTGATGCGTCGCCGCTTGATTATCGAGAGCTTGAAAAAGAAGCCCATGGAAATCAAGATCAATATTGGTTCTGGCATTAAGCCCGCCGATATTTCTCGTTTTACCCGTATGTTCTCGTCTATGAGTTCTGCCGGTCTTCCTATGCTTCAGTGCTTGAACATTTTGGAAGAACAGTGCGAAAATCCTGAATTGAAAACTGTGATCCATAAGGTGACTCAGTCGATTAACGGTGGCTCTTCCTTGGCTGATGCGCTGACGCAGCACCCTAAGGTTTTTACGACCTTGTATACCAACATGGTGGCCGCAGGTGAAGCTGGTGGTATTCTGGATGGCATTCTTGCCCGTTTGGCCGAAACTCTTGAAAACGGCGAACGTCTGAAGCGTAAGGTGAAGAAAGCCTTGACGTACCCGGTCATGTTGATCATCGTGGGTATCTTGGTGGTGATTGCACTTATGACTTTCGTGGTGCCCACCTTCGCCGCTCAGTTCGCCGCTCTTGATGCTGAACTTCCTGCTCCCACACAGGTGGTGATGAACATTTCTGACTTCTTGCGCGATAATGGTTTGCTCCTGGGTATTTTTGTGGTCATTCTCATTGTGGCTTATAAGTTGGCGATGAAAGTTCCTAAGGCGAAGTATGCCTGGGATGGTCTGATGCTTAAAATTCCTAAGCTAGGAGACCTTCAGATCAAGTCCACGACTGCAAGCTTTGCTAGAACTTTGGGCACCTTGCTTAATGCTGGTGTGTCTGTGATGGATTCTTTGAAGGTTGTGGCCTCTACTGTTTCGAATAAAGTTGTGGAACGTGCCATCGGTCGAATTTCCATCGGTATTGCTGGTGGTAAATCCATTGCGGAACCTATGGCCGAATGCAACCTGTTCCCGCCCATGGTGATTCAGATGACGGGCGTGGGTGAAAAGACCGGTAACCTTGGCGGCATGCTCCTGAAACTTGCAGACTTCTACGACGAAGAAGTGGATGCCGCAGTGGATGGCGTGGTGGGCATGATGGAACCCTTGATCATCGTGTTCCTGGGTGGTGCCGTGGGTGGCCTCTTGATTGCAATGTACATGCCCATGTTCTCTATGTCTGACTCTGTTAAGGGCTGACAAACGGGTTTTGTCAAAGCAAAAAACGCGGACGTGTTCCGCGTTTTTTTTGTTTTTAAAAGTTAGATATTTTGATTCTGTTGATACACTAAATTTATTATTGATATTCAAGTCTATTGGCTATTAGCGGCACAGAAGGGTATATTAAATCATGTAAGAAACAGCGAGGTACAACATGAAATCCAAAATCCTTCTCCCCTTCCTCACTGCAGGCGTAATGTTCTGCGCATTTACTGCATGTTCTGATGATAGCTCTAGTCCGACAGATTCGGGCGCTGTTATGAATCCCTCTGGAAACGTGGACGATCCCGCAAATCCTGGTGAAACTCCCGTAGTCCCCGGTGAAACTCCCGTGGATCCTGGCGAAACTCCCGTGGATCCTGGCGAAACCCCTGTGGTCCCCGGTGAAACCCCTGTGGTCCCTGGCGAAACTCCCGTGGTTCCTGGTGAAACCCCTGTGGTTCCTGGTGAAACCCCTGTGACTCCCGGCGAAACTCCGGTGGTTTCTGAACCTTATCGCCTGACGATTGAAAATACCTATGCAAACAACGCTTCCGTCGAAGTGGCCGATTTTGACAGCTATAATTATTACGGGGCTGAACTGACTGGAAAGGATCAGTTTACATATGGTCGTTTTGAGGCTCGAATGAAGATGGTCTCCATTCCTGGTTCTGTAAGTTCCATGTTCCTTTACTATGATCCGTCCTATATGTTGGGCGATGAACCCTGGAATGAAATTGATATTGAAGTTCTTGGTGTTAATCCCGGCATGTGGCAGGCTAACTTGATTACCCGTGAAGCGGATGTGGAAGGTGGCCGTAAGAATCCTAAGAAAACTTCCGAAACGAAGACTGGCTTTGGTTTCAACGCTACTGAAGATTTCCACCTATTTGCCATGGTCTGGACTCCGGAATATATTTCCTGGGAAATTGATAGTGTCGAGGTCCGTCGTGATGTTCTGGGAATGACTAAGGGACAGGTCGAATTTATGACTAAGGAACAGTCCTTGCGCTTCAACTTGTGGGCTTCCAAGAGTACATCCTGGGTTGGCAAGTTTACTGGCGCTGAATTGGCTGATGGTCCGGTCGCTCAGTGGATTGACTATGTTCGAGTCTATTCTTACGACACTGCAACAAAGACCTTCACTGAATCCTGGACTGACAACTTTGACGGTGAACTGGATGCCTCTCGCTGGTCTGCCGGTAACTGGGAAATGGAACACGTCATGTTGAAAAAGGAAAACTTGGTCGTGGAAGATGGATACTGCAAGCTTCTTATGACTCGCGAAGCCAAGTAAAAGCCCTTCTTGTTGAATCCTCTCTAGATAATGCCCTGCGTCGAGAAGACTCGGGGCATTTTTATATGCATCCCTAGAACAAGAGTCCTCGAATTCGTGCGCTAAAATTCTATCTTTTCCGCCGAAAAAACAATAAGGGACACAATATGCCTACTATGACTTCTGCGCAGGTGCGCGAATCTTTTATTAAGTTCTTCGAGAGCAAGGATCATCTGTTCGTCCGTAGCTCTCCCGTGGTTCCTCACGATGACCCCACCTTGATGTTCACCAATGCTGGTATGAACCAGTTCAAGGCCATCTTCCTGGGTGACAATCCCAAGGGCTGGAAGCGTGCATGCAACAGCCAGAAGTGCCTCCGCGTTTCTGGTAAGCATAACGACCTTGACGTTGTGGGTCGTGACAACTACCACCACACTTTCTTCGAAATGCTGGGCAACTGGTCCTTCGGCGACTACTACAAGAAGGAAGCTATTAGTTGGGCATGGGAACTCTTGAC
Organism: Fibrobacter sp. HC4; assembly: GCF_023373925.1. Classification (NCBI taxonomy): domain Bacteria; kingdom Pseudomonadati; phylum Fibrobacterota; class Fibrobacteria; order Fibrobacterales; family Fibrobacteraceae; genus Fibrobacter; species Fibrobacter sp. HC4. The sequence goes on from NZ_JALCZV010000016.1 coordinate 8,917, forward strand.
CGAAGTCTGGAAGCTCCCCAAGGAACGTCTCTTTGCAACTGTCTATCAGGATGATGACGAAGCATGGCAGATCTGGAAGGACGTTTCCGGTCTTCCCGATGACCGCATCATGCGCTTCGACGCTCACTCCAATTTCTGGGAAATGGGCGACACCGGTCCTTGTGGCCCCTGCTCCGAAATTCATTACGACCGCGGCGACCTTGCTACCCAGATGGAAACCTTCAAGGATCCTATCCTGGGCGTGAACGGCGAAAACGACCGCTACATCGAAATCTGGAACAATGTGTTCATGCAGTATGAACGTATCAGCGACGGCTCCCTCATTCCGCTGAAGGCAAAGAACGTTGATACCGGTATGGGTTTCGAACGTATCTGCGCTATCCTCCAGGGCAAGCGTAGCAACTACGACACCGACGTGTTCACCCCGATTATTTCCAAGGTTGCTGAACTTTCCGGCGTACCTTACACTGACGACGAAAACGGCACCCCCCACCGCGTGATTGCAGACCACATCCGCGCAGTCTCCTTCGCTATTGCTGATGGCGCTCTGCCCTCTAACGAAGGTCGTGGCTATGTGCTCCGTCGTATTCTCCGCCGCGCAAGCCGCTTTGCTCGTCTGCTCGGCCAGAAGGAAGCTTTCATCTACAAGCTGGTCCAGGTTCTTGCTGATACCATGGGCGAAGCCTTCCCCGAAATCCGTCAGCGTCAGGCTTTCGTGACCGAAGTGATCAAGAGCGAAGAAGACCGCTTCATCAAGACTCTGGATGCAGGTCTCGAACGTTTCGAAGCCATCGTTACCGAAATGGGTTCTGCCAAGGTTGTGCCGGGTGACAAGGTCTTCGTGCTTTACGATACCTACGGCTTCCCGCCGGACCTCACTGGCATCCTCGCCGAAGAAAAGGGCCTCACCATTGATGAAGCCGGTTTTGAAAAGTGCATGGAAGAACAGAAGGAACGTGCCCGCGCCAACATGAAGCAGGGCATCAACACCATGGGTACCGAAGGCTGGACCCAGTACTCCGAAGCTTCCACCAACTTTGTTGGCTACGAATTGTCCGCTTGCGAAACTAAGGTTGTCCGCTATCGCGAAGACAAGGGTGTTCTTTCCATCGTTCTGGAGACTTCTCCCTTCTACGCCGAAATGGGTGGCCAGGTTGGCGACAAGGGTATGCTGGTTTCTGCCGACTTGGAACTGAGCGTATTTGATACTGTCAAGGTGAACGACACCGCTCTCTGCCGCGCCAAGGTGGTGAAGGGTGAAGCTAACGAACAGACCATGGGTGGTGTGTTCATGGCTACCGTCGACAACGAACGTCGTATGGACATCCGTCGCAACCACTCTGCAACCCACTTGCTCCAGGCCGCTCTCCGCGAAGTGCTTGGTTCCCATGTGCAGCAGCAGGGTAGCTTGGTGACTCCGGATTCCCTCCGTTTCGACTTTACTCACTTCAACGCCATGACCGCTGAAGAAATTCAGAAGGTGGAAGACATCGTCAACGCTAAGGTCATGGAATGCTTGCCGGTGAATACCGACGTCATGGGCGTGGACGAAGCTAAGGCTTCTGGCGCTATGGCTCTCTTCGGCGAAAAGTACGGCGATACCGTACGCGTTGTGAAGATGGGTGCCGCTGGCGAAGAATTCTCCAAGGAACTTTGCGGTGGCTTGCATGTTTCCAATTCCGGTAACATCGGCATGGTAAAGATCATTAGCGAATCCAGCGTTTCTGCCGGCGTCCGCCGTATCGAAGCTGTCACTGGCCGCGGTGCTATGTCTATGCTCCGTGCTGGCGCTCAGATTGTAAATGCTCTCCGCGATCGTCTCCGTTGTAAGGATGCCGAAGTTCTGGATCGTATCCAGCAGTCCTTCGAAAAGACACAGTCCCTTGAAAAGGCTCTCCAGTCCGTGAAGCTGGAACTGGCAACAATGATCGCTGGCGACGTTCTGAATGGCGGCCTCGACGTCATGGGTGTCATGCTCTACGTTCGCGAATTCGATATGCCGGAAGATAAGTACAAGGAACTCCTGGACGGTATCCAGAACAAGCTGGACAAGGGTGCCGTGGCTGTCATTGCTAACAAGGTAAACGGTGCTGGTTCCATCGCCGTTATCGTGGGCAAGGATGTTCAGGCTAAGGGCATCAAGGCTGGCGACATGGTCCGTGATCTTGCCGCAGCATGTAACGGTAAGGGCGGTGGCCGTCCGGACCGTGCTCAGGCCGGTACCCGTGAACCTGAAAAGATTTCCGCAGCTATCAAGGACGCCAACAACTGGATCCGTGCAAAGCTGGGCTAATTAGACGAGAGAGCAGGTATGAGGGACTCCTTTGAGGTAAATAATCGCGCCGAAGGCGCCTAACTCTAGCTCAACGCTCATAACTGTTCACTCTTTACTTCCTACTAAACAAGACCTCTGCAGAAATGCGGGGGTCTGTTTTTTTGCATAGGATTTACAGGTTAGCGATTCTTTTTTGTTTATATTTATTTGTGGATTAGGGAAAGGATGGACTATATGAGATTTGGGTACACCAAGAACGCACCTGCTTTTGCGTTGGCATTTTTATCTACAGTTTCTTCTGCCGTGGCTGCTGACTGGTATGCCAAAGAAACTCAGTGGGCCGGCCATGATCCGGACATTATCCGTTATGAAGACGGGTACGCCTTGATGACTACGGACAACCATCTGCTGATGCAGACTTCCGAAGATGCCTTGAACTGGAAAAAAGGCGAACCTGCCATGCCCCAGTTCGAGAAATGGCTTTATACCTATGCGCCAAACATGATCGATATCTGGGCGCCGGATATACATTTCATTGGTGGCGAATACCGCGTGTACTATTGCGGTTCCGAAATGGGGATCCGTTCTTCCGGTATGGGCTTTATGTCCAGCAAGGAAATCGATCCCACGAAACCTGGTTATGGTTGGACGGACCAGGGCGAGGTGATTCATACCGTAAAGAACGACGCTTATAATGCCATTGACGCGGCGGTGCTAAAGGACCTTCAAGGCAAGGTCTGGATGGCCTTTGGCTCCTGGGGTACGGGAATCCACATCATTGAACTTGACGAGAAAACAGGCAAGGTGACCAAGGGGGCGGAACAAATTAATATCGCCAACCGTGGTGGTGCCGGTGTAGAAGGGGCTAGCCTCATTGAACATAATGGCAAGTACTTCTTGTTTACGGCTTGGGATAACTGCTGCAAGACAGGTGCTAACCTTGATGGAAATTCCTACAAGACTGTTGTGAACCGCGCTAATTCCATTACGGGACCTTACCTGGACCGTTCCGGAAATCAGGCCCTGAAAGGTGGTGGAACCATTTTGCTGCAACGCTACGGACGCTATTACGGACCTGCCGGCGGCGAAGCTTTTGAAGATATTAATCGTCAGCGCTTTGTGAATCATTACTACGATAAGAACGATACTGGTCGAGCTAAGATCCAGGTTCGCGACATTGTCTATACGGAAGACAACTGGCCTGAACTCGGTCAGCCGTTTCTGGGACGTTATTTGAGTGCCGAAGCGGAACATGGAATTCTCAGCAACGTGGAAATCTCAAGCAGTTCCAAGGCTTCCAACGGCGAGTATGTTGGCTACATCAATGAACCTGACAGCCGTATTCGTCTGCCGATGATTATACCTCAGGCTGGCGATTACTTGATCCGCTATCGTTACGCCAATGACTGGACCGATGAAGGTTCCCACTTTGTGGATGTTAACGGCGTAACCCGCGAAGTGAAGCTGCCCATTACTGGAGCCTGGGGTGAATTCCCAGAAAAGTCTGTGGTCTATATTCCCGCCAAATTGAAACGTGGCAGTAACTTTGTTGAAATTACCAAGGGCAAAAGCTATGGGGAACTGGATCGACTGGACTTCCTCCGCATTATTCGCGATACCATTCCTGCAAATGGATTTGATAATGGTATTCGCCTTCGCCTAGATGAAAATGACCAGATGGCAATCAAGGATGGCGGTTACGCCATTTATGAGAATGTCATTACGGATTCTATTACAGGTCCTGCTGTTCATGTAGACGTGAAGAATTGTGCTGGAGGATCACTTTCCATTAGAACTGAAAGCAAAAAGGGCGATGAAATTTCCAAGTGCGATCTTCCCACGTCTTGTGGGGATTCCAAGTGGGTTAGCGTAAAGTGCTCCGATTTGCCTGAGCTGAAAGGCGTGCAGGATTTCTATGTAACTGCTTCTGGATTATCTGGGGAATTGCTGGTCGGGAACATCAAATTTTCTAAGGCGGCTGAAGCCGAGGGCGATTCTCTAGAAAGAATTTCTGCTGTGAAATCCGTTGCTGGTATGCACTATGATGGAACTACACGAACCGTAGAACTTTCAAGAGATATGCGTTGGACTGTTTTTGATTTGAATGGGGTCGAGGTCCGTCGAGGCTTTAGTCGCAAGGTTGATCTGAAAAACCTTGGTCAGGGGAGCTATCTGGTTCGTGCTGGCGGTTCTTCTGTGAGAGTCCATTAAAACTCTCTAAATGGCGTGTTGCACGCGAAAGGAGTATGCTAGAAAGGTAAAAAGTTCTATATTGAACCTGTACTTTTACTTTTAAGGCGTTTTATGAAAATCGGTAAGACTGAAGCTCGTTTGAATGCAGAAATCGAAAAGCGCGGTGCGTTGTTTGCTGTGCTGCTGGATCCTGATACATCAGACGAGACTGCCTTTGTGAAGGCTGGTGCCATGGCTGCTGAAAATGGCGCAGACCTGCTGCTGGTAGGCGGCTCCTATTTGGGTAATTTCACCTTGCCGAAACAGGTGGCTGCTCTTAAGGCTAATGTGGATCTTCCCGTTGTCCTGTTCCCGGGTGGCGCTTCTCAAGTTGTTCCTGGTTTTGATGCCATGCTGTTCATGACTTTGGTTAGTGGCCGCAATCCCAACTACCTGATCGATGAACAGGTTCGTGGTGGTGCCTTGGTTCGTGCCCTGAACATGGAAGCCATTCCTACGGCTTATCAGTTGATCAATAGTGGCAAGCGTACTACAGTTGAATATATCAGCAATACCATGCCGGTACCTGCTAACAAGCCTAAGCTCAGTATGGTGAATTCCATTGCCGCAGAACTCATGGGCATGCGCTATGTCTATCTGGAAGCAGGTAGTGGCGCCGAAGAGCCCGTTCCTGTAGAACATATTGCCTACACCCGCAAGGCAACCGAAATGACCATCATTACTGGTGGCGGTATTAAGGACCCGCAAACGGCTGCTGTCCGTGTTGCTGCCGGTGCAAATATCATCGTGACGGGCACCCTGTGGGAAAAGGTCCAGGACCCGAAACTCCTTGCTGAATTCTCTGCTGCGATTCATACTAAGGGTTAACATACCTAACGTTGCAAAACGTTGTATAAAATCAAAAAGGCTCCACCAAGGTGGAGCACTTTTTTTTGGATGAGATTGTTTGAACGATTTGCTATTTCCGTTTGCGGGTCTGCTTCTGCTGAATGTATTTCGTCAAGAAGTTGTAGAATTGTTCCGTCTTGGAATTGTCCTGTTTGTTGCGTCGCAAGGAAACCACGATATCTCGCTTGAATTCGGTGTCCGTAATTTCAAGGAGCTTAATCTTTTTGTGATCCATCTTTCCCCAGGAAAGTTTTGGCCAGAATCCCACTCCGATACCTGCGGCGACAGCTTCCTTGATTGCGGTTGCGTTGTCGCTTTCAAAAGTGACATTGGCGTGGAAGCCGATTCTGTCGCAAAGTTCGTTGCAGATTTTGCGGTATTGCTTGGATCCGTAGAGTCTGATGAATTTTTCATCTTTTAGATCGAGAAGGGAAATGGAACTAAGCTTTTTGTATTGGGCTGTATTGGGAACGGCCAAGAAAATTTTTTCGGAATGGACGAAAGTCTTGTCGCTATTTGTATTATCCAGTTCCGGTTTGTAGGTGGCGTATGTCCTTACGCAAATGTCGAAAATGTTTGTTTCTTCATTTTGGATAAGGTCTACGTTTATGTCGGAATTGTTCTGCTTGTATTCAATGACGGCATTTGTAATTAATGTTGATGCCGCAAGAACGTTCAGCTTGACATTGTTGTTCTGCTTGTTGGCTGTGGCTCGCAGTTGTTCGGGCAGCTCCATCATGTTGGCGTAAAGGGGGAGCATCTTTTCGTAAAAGAATTTTCCGCTTTCTGTAAGTTTGATGTTTCTGCCGGATGTCTTGAAGAGCGCTACACCGAGCTCATCTTCCAATTTGTGTATGGCTTGGGTGAGAGCTGGCTGGACGATGCAAAGGTTTTTTGCGCTTTGAGTGACGTGCTCAGTGCGTGCCACTTCTAGAAAGTATTTAAGCTGAGTCAGTTCCATCAATAATAAATATAAAACTTATGTCTTCTATTTCCTAGGTTTTTAATTGATAATATTTAATTATTGAAATATCATAAAATTTGATGAAAGTTTTGTGTAATCATCAAAAAAAGTTATCAATGTGATATGAAGAAATTATTAGTCAAACTGGAATGTTGATTCTAGATTTGGCGCCGTAAAAAGAGCTCTTAAAATTCTAATCGTCAAAAAACTCTTAAGGAGATTGATTTATGAAGCTCAGGTTTGTTGCTGCCATGGCCGTTGTAGCCTTTGCCGCCTTTACCTTCACCGCCTGTGACAAGGCCAATGCCTGCAACTATAATGAGTCTGCAAATACTCTTACTTGCCAGGAAAAAACTTACAAGACCGTAAAGACTGGTAATAAGGTCTGGATGGCAGAAAACCTGGCTCGCTTTGATTCTGATTCTAGCTTCTGCTATGGAAGCAATCATGAAAACTGCGAAAAGTATGGACGTCTCTATCCTTATGAGTCCGCCAATACAATTTGTCCCGATGGTTGGGCTTTGCCGTCTCAGGCAGATTTTGAAGGTGTTGATCTTAAAGTTCTTAATGTCTTGAATGCCGGTTATCGCTATGCTAGTAACGGTAAGTTTGCCGATGAAGGTGTCAGCGCCAGCTTCTGGACTGCAGATTCTTATGACGATGCCCGCGGAACTATGGTTCGAATCAAGGATGATTCTATCTCCTACGAACATTTCAGCAAGAGTATCGCCTACTCTGTTCGTTGCATCAAGAAGTAGCACTTAAACATTTATCAATATACAATCAAACATATGGAATGGCTAATTAATCTCTTTATCGGTACTTCTGTAGCGCAGCAGGTTGTTGTGCTCTCTTTCACCGCTGCCGTGGGCCTTATGATCGGAAAGATCAAGGTCAAGGGTGTTAGCCTGGGCGGCGCGGGAGCCCTGTTTGTCGGTATCTTGATGGGCCATGTGGGCTTGCGCATTGAACCGAATGTTCTGCACTTCATGCAGGAATTTGGCTTGATTCTTTTTGTCTACACCATTGGTATGCAGGTGGGGCCTGGTTTTATTGACTCCATCCGCCGCCACGGCCTTGTACTTAACATTTTGGCGGTAAGCGTTGTGCTTATGGGTGTGATTGTCACCCTCTGCCTTTACTTCTTTACGGATATGCATAACAACGTACCCGTGCTCATTGGAATGCTTTGTGGCGCAGTCACAAATACGCCTTCCCTAGGAGCCGCAAATTCAGCCTTTGTCGCGGCCGGGGCAGACACATCCCTGACGGGCATTGGGTACGCTGTTGCATATCCGTTTGGCGTTCTCGGAATCATTCTGGTCATGATTCTTATTCGAATCTTCTTCAGACAGGATCCGCAAAAGTCTGCAGATGATTATGCTTCTGAAATCGCAGCGACCCGCAAGGATATCGTTTCTTGCAGCCTTTCTCTGGATAACAAGAATCTGTTGGGTTCCAAGATTAAGGAAATTCCGGGAATCCGCTCCAGTGGCGTTGTTATTACCCGTCTCCTTCGCGACGGCAATGTTTCTATGCCCGACGGTAAGGTGGAATTGCAGCAGGGCGACTGCCTCCACATTGTGGGCTTCCCTGAAGCAGTTGCCGAAATGGAAAAGATTATCGGTACCCGCCTGTCGAAGCCGATTACCGAAAACGATTCCAAGTTTGAAACTCGAAGCATCCTTGTGACCAATAAGAAAGTCCTGGGCAAATCTTTGGGCGAACTGGCTCTTGAACGTTTCGGTGTGACTGCAAGCCGTGTCGTGCGTGGTGAATTCAAGTTTACGGGTCGTCTGGATCTCCGTCTGAAATTTGCCGATAAGATTCTTGTTGTCGGTCCTCGCGAAAGTATAGATGCTGCAGCAAAGCTCCTGGGTGATTCCCTGAAGGCTCTTGAACATCCCGAAATTATTCCCGCCTTCGTTGGAATTTTCCTGGGGATTATCGTTGGATCTATTCCCCTGACCATTCCTGGAATGCCGACCCCGCTGAAACTTGGTCTTGCTGGTGGCCCGCTGGTTATTGCCATCATCCTTTCCCGAGTTCGTAAGATTGGCCCTCTGAATTTCTTTATGGCGGCAAGCGCAAACTTGATGCTTCGAGAACTTGGTATTACTTTGTTCTTGACTTGCGTCGGTCTCAATGCCGGTATCAAGTTCTTTGACGTGTTACTGAAGGGAGATGGTTTTTACTACATGGGACTTGCCGCACTTATTACCTTTATCCCCTTGATGGTTGCGGGTATTGTGGGCAAGCTGGTTTTCAAGGTAAATTACCTGAGCCTGTGCGGTGCCATCGCTGGTTCCATGACCGATCCTCCGGCACTTGCCTTTGCCAATGGACTTTCTGGAAGTGAAGCTGTAAATGTGGGCTATGCTTCTGTGTATCCGTTAACAATGCTGCTCCGTATTTTGAGTGGCCAGGTACTTGCCATTATTCTCTATAGCGTCGTGTGACGGATCTAGAAAACAGGTTCTTTGTTCTCCTCCAATCGAAACCCTTAATCCCCGGTCTCGCGGCAGACCGGGGATTTTTATCCAGTTTGCAGTTTTTTGCCCGATTTCCCCATATTTCAGGGATGTTCTCGTTTGCAATCCTTTTTTAAAAGTGTATTTTTCAAGGAAGAAAAGAGCCGCAAGCAAATTGCGGTGTTATTGAGGTTAAAATGCGAAAAATTGTGATTGCGACCTATGTACTTCGTGGACTTGGCATCGTGTTTGTACTGCTAAGCCTGTTTGGGCATAGTGTAATTTTGAATTTGTTTCCTGGCCTTGAAGGTCAGTCGATCAATCCTATTTTCTATTCTGGCGTTGTGGTATATCTTGTTGGTGCTGCCATTTATTTCGTCATCAATAAGAAGGAAAAGGCGGAGCGACGTCGCCGCATGATTGAAGAGGCCGAAGAAAAGGCTTTTGGTCCCCGAGACTAGATTGAGATTTTTATGATAAAAATTGAGAATTTGCACAAGACCTACCGCAGTGGTTTCTTGATGAAACCGAAGCTCGCCCTTAAGGACGTGAGCTTTTCTGTGGAACCGGGTCAAGTTTATGGTTTTATTGGCCCTAACGGTGCCGGAAAGTCTACCACCATCAAGGTACTGACCGGTCTTTTGAATTTTGATTCCGGAACGGTGCTGGTGAACGGTATTAGCCCCCGCGATGTAAAGAGTCGTACCTTTTTGGGCTATTCTCCTGAACAGCCGTATTTTTATGATTACTTGACTGGACGAGAACTTCTGAAGTTCTATGGCAAGCTTGTTGGTCTGGATGGGGTTGAACTGGATAAGCGTATTCAGTGGGCCTTGGAACTTTTGCATGCCGACAAGGACTGGATTGACCGCCGCCTCCGTTCATATTCAAAGGGTATGATGCAGCGCGTAGGAATTGCCCAGGCTATTCTCGGTAAGCCCAAACTTTTGATTCTGGACGAACCTATGAGCGGCCTCGATCCTATGGGCCGTCGTGACGTTCGTGGTGCAATCCAGCAGCTGAACCAGGATGGGGTGACGATTTTCTACTCCAGCCACTTGCTCAGCGATGTGGAAAGTATCAGCCATCGTGTGGCCATGATTGTAGATGGTAAGATTGTTCGTGAAGGTACCGTAGACGAGATTACGGAATCTTGCGGCGTTGAATACCACGTTCGTACCCGTCAGGGTATCCTCCAGTCGGAGTTGCCCGAGGGCGTAACCCCTGCAGGTCATCCTCAGGAATGCATTTGTGCTGATGATGCCGCTCGTGATCGCCTCTTGCGCTACTGCCTAGAAAAGGGAATCGCTGTGGAACGCATGGAACACAAGCGCCCCAGTCTTGAAGATATTTTGACAGAGGAGATTGCCCGTGCAGACGTTTAAGCATATTGGCGTTATTGCCCTCAATACCTTCCGCGAATCCATTCGCGACAAGATTCTTTATAATATCGGTTTCTTGGCTATCGCGCTCACCTTGTTCAGCATTGTGCTTGGTGAATGGTCTGTTTTTGACCGCTCTTACGTGATCAAGTCTACAACCCTTTCTGTTATGAGCCTTTCTGGTCTCCTGATTTCCATTTTTGTGGGTATCAGCCTGGTGCAGAAGGAAATCAAGGGACGTACGGTGTTGACCTTGTTGTCTAAGCCCATTAGTCGAGCCTCCTTTATTGTTGGCAAGTACTTTGGGCTGCTGGCTGTGGTGGCAGTGCATCTGGCTCTCCTGACTTGCATTTATTATCTGATGCTTCTGGCTACCGGGTCTGAGCCGACTTTGAGTCTGCTTACTGCGATCTACCTGATTTTCTGCGAGATGGCTGTGGTCATTGCGGTGGCCTTGTTGTTCAGCAGCTTTAGCAGCACTGTGCTTAGCGCCCTGTTTACCCTGGGTGTCTATTTTGCGGGACACTTGAGCAATCAGCTTTTGGAACAGGTCCGCTTTGCTAGCCGTATGGGCGAGATGAGTGGGGCTTCTACTGCAGTTTTCGAAAAGGCTGCCGTTGTCATTCACGCGGTTTTCCCGGGCCTTTATCGTTATAATGTTACAAGTTACGTGGTTCATGGCGTGGCTCTTCCGGATATGTATGTATTCTGGAATTCTGTGTACGCCGTTGGCTATGTGGGTGTTTTCTTGGCCATCGCTAGCTGGTGGTTTAGCCGGAGGGATTTCCTATGAGAAATCAGTATATGGCAAAGGTCCTCGTTCACAATAAGGTGGTGTCCGAGGCTCAGATTCAGGCCCATTGGGGCGAAATTACAGACAAGAAGGATATTGGCCAGGTATTGGTTGATGCCGGGGTATTACAGCCTCCTGTGTACATCAAACTTTTGGCCTTCGTCAAGAATTTGGAAGCCAAGGCTGCTGCCGAAAATGCTGCTGCGCCTGCTGCGGAAGCTCCCGCATCTTCAACCTCGGCGAAGGTTTCCGCACCGTCTATGCGGACTATGGCTTCGAAGCCTGGTGAATCTTCTGCTTCTGCCTCGGATGATGCCGGTGGTCTTCAGATTGAAGGCAATAATCCTTACGGAGAAACGACTTCTACGACCAATATGGAAGTGGAGACTGTGACGGGGCTTGAGGCTACTAGTATCAGCACGGTGCAGGTTCAGACAGAATATGATGAAAATGCCGAAGATGAGGATGATGGCAAGTTGCCGGCTCGTTTTGCCGTGGCTACTGGAGAGGGTAAGGCTGTTGAAGCTCCCGAGACCATCCGTCCAATGACGAATTTGTCTCAGCTGATTGCGTTCGCCCGAAAGTTTAATGCGACGGATATTTACCTGTTTGCAAACCGTCCCGTTGTGATGCGTCAATCCGGTGGGCTGTTCGTTGCGTCGGAAGCTGTTCTGGATCTGGATCGCATCAACGACCGCCTGAATGAAGCTGTTGTGGGTTTCTCTGACGGTTACAAGATTATTGTCGGCAAGAACTTCAGCAAGACTATTGGTCTTGCGGGTGCTGGTCGAGCCCGCATTACGGTTACCTGGAACGGAACCACGCCTAGCATTTCCATTCGCGTGATTCCCTCGGAAGTTGCAAGCCTTGAGAATTTGTATCTGCCGGCATTCTGTAACCAGTTTGCGGATTTGACAAGCGGTCTTGTCTTGATTGCGGGCCCTGCAGCAAGTGGTCGTTCCACGACCATGACGACTTTTGCGTCGACTATTGCCGCAAACCGTGATGTATACATCCAGACGATTGAAAAGCCCATTGAACGTCTCCTGGAGAATCCTCGTGGTGCCATCGCTCAACGTGAAGTGGGACTCCATGTGCGTTCTGGTATTGAAGGCGTTGAACTCGCCATGGCCAGCGGTGCCGATGTAATTTTATTTGATCACCTGGAAACAGCCGAGGAACTGGACTTGCTGTTGCGTGCCTCTAATTCTGGCGCTCTGGTGTTTGCCGTAACGGATGGCAATAATGTACACGCCCTGCTTTCTCGATTACTGTCTTCTGTTCCCGAAAGCAACCGTACTGCTTTTGCCAATACTCTGGCTGACCAGCTTAAGGGTGTTATCGTTCAGCACTTGATTCCCATCGTCCAGAATCAGGGCTTGATCCTGGCTGCAGAAGCGATGAAGATGACTTCTCCCATGGCCAACTTGTTACGCCGTGGTGATGTGTCTCAGGTGGCTGCGGCAATCTCGAGCCAGAAGGATCAGGGTATTACCTTGGATGATTCCTTGCAGAAGTGCGTTGAATCTGGTTACATTGAAGGTGCAGAAGCTTGGAAACGTGCTTGCGATAGTCGTCGTTTCGCTTCTTATCGTCCGACAAATTAATGGAGGTTTGTGATGGCTACAGAAATTGATTCTCTGTTGGATTACGCTCTGCAGGTCGGAGCTAGTGAAGTGATTGTTACCGAAGGTGCTCCTGCTGCGGTTCGCCTGGCTGGCAAGGTTTGTGCCATTCCCGATGCTCCGGCAACGGAATTTGGAACGCTTAGAAAATTTTTGGGATCTATGGACGGAGAGTCCGGAATGATTCTTGGTGGCCCCTGGTGCAATTCCCGCTGGAGAGTTCGCTACTGCCGTGCCGCTCTCGGGAATACGGCGGTGTTCCGCCCCGTTCTTGAGGATTGCCCGGATTTTTCTGCCCTTGGCGTTCCTGAAATGCTGTCTAGCCTTCTCAGCTTGAGTGGCGGTCTTGTTGTGTTTGGCGGTCCCGCCTGTAGCGGCAAGACAACTACAGCTACCGCTTATGTGTCTGCCTTGTGCCAATCCAAAATTTTGCGTGTTAGCCTTTTGAATCCCAAGGAAGAGCTGAAGGTAAAAAGAGGCGACAGCCTTGTGCTTGAAGACTCCCGAGGTGATGTCCAGAGCAAGATTGCCCAGGCACTTCGTAGCGGCACTGATTTGATTTGGCTTGGGGATTTTGAAGGTATGTCCTTGATTCCTATTCTGAAAGCTGCGGAAGCCGGCGCCCTGGTTGTCCTTAATGTTTCTGCGGGCAATACGGTTGGCGTGCTGGAGGCTCTGCTTTCTTCGGAAACTCCGGAAAATCGCGGGTTGGCTCGTAACATGTTGGCTTCGGTTCTCAAGGCCGTTGTCGTGCAACGTCTTGTTCCTGCCGCAGAAGGTAATGGTGCTGTTCCTGCATGGGAAATTCTTTACGGTACTCAGAACGTGGCATCAAGAATCCGTAATGGCGAACATTATACCCTGCCCTCGATTATTGCGGCCTCTGCCGCTGACGGCATGTTGTTGATGGATGACTGCCTTGTGGAATTAGTAAAAGCCGGTTATGTAACGCAAGAGGAGGCTGCCAAGTATGCGGCTAACCCTGCGCGCATGGCTTAACGCATTCTGCTCTTTAAACGGGGCGGCATTTATTGCCGCCTTTTTGTCGTTGTCCTTTTGGGGTGGAGCGGAAGCTTTCGCTCAGGAAGGCGTGCTACCTTTTGATGAAACACAGGAAATGGCTCTTACGGATTCCTCTTCCGTAGATTCTGTTTCCCGTGGTTCCGCGGTCATGGATTCCGTTGCGACGGATTCGGCTTTGGCGGGCCCGGTTTCGTCTGATTCTGTTTCGTCAGCCTCCATTGTGAATGATTCTTCTGCAGTGGTGACTCCGGCGTTGCCTAAAACGGTCAAGAATGTATTGTATTTAGGAGGTGGAGATCATTCTCCCTGGTATCATCTAGGTGTTCTGTATGCTATAGAAGAATTTGGAATTCCTGTGGATTCTGTCGTGGCTACGTCATGGGGCGCCTGGGTTGGTGCCCTGTGGGCGAAGGGGGTGTCTCCAGATGAAATCCAGAGAATCATGCTGGACTCTACCATCGCTCCTTATGTGGGACGTAATTTGACTGCGGAAACCGCCGGCCTTTCGCAGGAAGGTGGTGACGCTTTTGAATGGGCCTTGTCGGAAGATGGAATTCCTTCGTTGAGAAAAAGATTTTCTGTTTCAAGGACTGATGACGGTCACCTTGTTCAAAATAGAAAGCCCCTTGTGAGAGACTCCGTTCCTTCTGGACGAGCTTTGGCCAAGTTGAGGTTTCAGGAAAGTCTGTATCGACAGCCGATTCAATATGCACGCCCGTTTTCGCTGGTGGGTTGCGATGAGAACGCCACGGCGGAATTTCGTTCGGGTTCTGTTGATGAAATCATAAAGTCCCTGCCGTTGTGGGGGAACGATGGTGATGTTTCTGTTAAGCGGGCTTCCGGTGAACTTTGTCCGTTTTACGCCTTGCCTGCAGAAGATCGGTTAGATGAATTGTCTATTATCGTTGTTGCGGATCCTCTTAGAAATCCCCCTGTCGGAGATGTGCGGAATCGGTTGCTTCGTAAGATGGAATCTGCGCAGCTGTCCAATCAGCCGGGGGTGATAATTCGCTCCCATGCCATTTCTGACACTTCTCGTAATGCCTGGATTCAGGCGGGTTTTTCTGCCGTAGAACAGCGACGTACTTCTCACCCGGCGTTGTCCTCCCGCAAGGTGGATTATGGGAATGGACGTAGACCGGCTGCAAAATCCTGGTTCCGTTTTTCTCCGTCGCTAGACAGTTTACGTTCGTCTATTCATGCAGCTGTGCGGTCTTACTGGAACGAGGCGGATACGGGTTTGGCTGGCCCTCGTAATTTTGCCGGAGCTATTCTGAAAAATCCGGCTTATGACTCGTTGGATTTCTTTATGGGTGCAACGGGGGATCTGTTTGTAGAGACGGTATCGCATCCGACTTTTGATCTTGCTGTGGGCGGTTTTGGTTCGAACGTAGTTGGCCCCCAAGCCTATGCCGAAGGCTCTGTTCGCTATGTTGATCATGTGGAACTGCAATTGACTCTGGCTGGATTCTGGGGTGGAAATTCCTATGGTGTGATGCCTCGTCTTGATATTTCCAAATTGTTGGGACTCGGTTGGGGCGTTTCTCTGGATTTCGCTTTCCTTAGATTGCAACCGCTGCGGTCATATTACAACAGTCTTCCCTGGAATTTAAAAGTCGGCCATGAAGAACGTATGGATCTGAACTTGTCCATGTATTACGAAATAGATTCTCGCCAGAAGATTGCTGCAGAATTTCTTTTTGGAAGCAGGACCTATGAGCTGGACACCTTGCATTATAGAAATGGTGAAGTCGTAACATACCCGGTTTCTCCCATGCTTCATTACTCTTATGAATCGTCTGGTGAATCTGGGTGGTTTGCTGAAGATGGTGCCGGTGTTGATGTGATGGCTGGTATGGAATCTATCGGTTATCGATTTGACATCATGGACCTTGTGCCGATCTATTGGAAGATTCTTGTTGATGGTCGCCTGGTCTATTCGCCTCACCCCAACGTATCGCTGGGTATTGGTGTTGCCGGTGGAATTGAACGCTATCACGAAGATGGTTTCGGCTATGTTTCCCCCAAGTCGTTCGAATGCGGCCCGCTGGATTTGGCTTACCGTCTGCATGCTCAGGCAACCCCTTGGTCGACGGAATGGTATAACCGTGAGTTGTCTTCCCACGAATATGGTATGTTGCGAGCTAATGGTGGAGTCCATGGAAAACATCTAGGTGCCTGGATTTTTGCTGCTTATTACCATGACTTTGAAGACAGCCCCTTGGCAGAACTTGATGTAGATAAGTTTGTGGTTGAACCTGCGGTAAGGTTCGTCTACAAGTCAATGGTCCTGTATATGGGATTGAATAGAATTGTTGACAAGGATTCGTTTAAAGAGTTGAGGAATCTGTCGGATTACAGTTACTTTATCCGTGTCGGCAATTATTCTTTCTAAATGTATGACGTAAAAAAGGGGTCTCGCGAGAGACCCTTTTGCTTTATACAACGCCGAAGTTTTTCCACTTTCCGCCACGCCAGCGGATATAGTTGACAATGGAGCGGTAGCATTCGTCGGCGGCCATGCCTAACCAAATTCCTGCAAGGCCCAGTTCTAAAGTGAAGCCGAGGAATAGTGCGGTTCCCAGGCCGCAAGTCCACATCATGGCGGTGCCTACGATGGCGGGGAACTTGGAGTCTCCTGAAGCACGGAGCGCTGAGGTTATGGTCATGTTGGCTGCCTTGAACGGCTGCAGCAGAACGTCGCACCACAGGCAGATTTTGCCCAGTCTCTGAACCTCGGGGTCGTTGGTGTAGAGGGATAGCAACTCTGTTCCGAAGAGGGCGACGATGATAGCGACGATGAGCCCGCTGGAACAACCTGCAATAAGGCTCTGGTGCAGTCGACGGTTGGCCTTCTGGTAATCGTGGGCTCCTACCAGATGGGCCACCAGAATCTGGTTGCCGCTGCTGAGACCCACGCTAAGGATTACCGCCAACATGGCGAAGTTGGCACTGAAAATTCGTGCGGTCATGGACACGATTCCCAGGTGAACGATAATGGCTGTAAGGACTACCTGGAACATCTGGAAACTGACCGGCTCCACGGCTGCGGGGAAACCGATACGGATCCAATCAGGAAGGATAATACGGGAACGCTTAAAATCGGTACGTCTAATTTTATGGTGAACCTTATAGCGCAAGATGCAGAACAGGATGCCAGAGGAAATCGCCCAGGAAAGCATGGTGGCTAGTGCCACGCCCTTTACGCCCATGCAGGGAAGTCCGAAGTAACCGTTCAGGAATACGACGTTCATGGCCGCATTGGAAATGATGGTGATAATGTTTCCAAGCAAGTTCCAGGTGGTTAGACCATTGGTAGCTATGAGGGCGGTCAGTGTAGTCTGCAGGGACCTGAAGGCGAAACCGAAGGCGACTACGTGAAGGAATTCCTGGGCGTATCCGGCAGCCTCTCCGGAGAGTCCCATCCATCGGACGATGTTTCCTTCTAGGGGGATGATGATGAGCATGAAGGCGATGCCCAGCAGGATGCTCCCTATGAGGACCATGGTCTGGGTGGTGCCAGCCTGACGGGGGCGCTCTGCCCCGAGGAACTGGGAAGCGATACTTGCGCCCGCCTGGGAGAACGCGGTAATGGCCATGAATAACGCTCCTAGCAGGGGACCGAGGGCTCCTACGCCTGCCGCCGCGGTTTCAGAAGTTCTAGAGAGAAACCAACTGTCCATCATGGGCTGGAATGTGGCGATTCCAAATGTGAGGAACAGGGGCCATGATAGGCTGAGCAGGGAGCGGTCTTTGACTTGCATATAACAAACGTAGCAATGGCGTGAGGCCATTGCTAGCGGGTGAAAAGGGAATTGTGTTTACAATTGTGTAGGGACTTATTCGCCTCTGTTTCTTGCGGCGACGTCCTTGTACTTGTTGTGGTCTGCCAGGGTACTGCTGAAGAAGTGTGTCATGGAGCCGTCGTCCTTGGCCACGAAGTAGAGGGCTTCGGTCTTTGCCGGGTTCAGGGCGGCGTAGATGGCCTTGCGTCCGGGGTTGGAGATGGGGCCGGGCATCAGTCCCTTGAACTTGCGGGTGTTGTAGGGGCTGTCGCTGTTCAACTGGCTCTTATAGATGGGACCGGTCAGATTCTTGAAGATGAACCTCACGGTGGGGTCGGCGCCCAGGGGCATGCCGATGCGGAGGCGGTTGTGGAAGACTCCTGCAATAAGGGGGCGTTCTTCGGGAATGCCGGTTTCTTCTTCTACGACGCTGGCCAGGGTAAGAACACGGTGCCAGGTTCCCAGGGTTTTCCACATGGCCTGCGGCTTGCTGAGCATTTCGTCGCGGAGTTTCAGGTTTGCGGCAACCATCTGCTTCAAAATTGTCTCTTCGTTGGCGTCCATGGCGAAGGGATAGGTGTCGGGGAGCAGGTAGCCTTCAAGAGTCTTGGCTTCGAGGCCCAGGCTTTGGGCGAACTTCGGGTCCTGGACCAACTTGTTCCAGCGGTCCTCGTCCAGGTTGGGGAATGCCTTTTTCAGGTATGCGGGAATCTCCCAGCTGGCTCGGCCTTCGGGAATGGTCACTTTTTTTACGGCGTTCTTGCCGCTTTCGATAATGGCCAGGACCTGGGGAAGGGTAAGACCTGCGGGAATTTCGAACCAACCGGCCTTGAGATTGGGCTTCTGCTTGTGGCAGATGATCTTGAATGCCAGTTCATCAGACCAGATTCCGTTCTTCTGCAGAATCTGGAAAATCTTGGTGGGGGAACTGCCCTTGGGCACTTCGATAAGGGTTAAAGTCTTGTTTTGGGCCGTTTCCTGGAGTCTAGAGTTGATGGAATAGGCTCCAAAACCGGCTGCGAGGGCCAAAATTAGGGTAAAACAAAGTAAAATCTTCTTCATACGGCAAAAATTTAAAAGAAATTATGACAAAAGGGAAAAATAAAAGGTATATTCCTATCGCATAATTGAATTTTACCCTGTTTCTGAGGAAGAATATGAAGAAGGTATTGTTGATTGCTCTTGCCCTGATGGTCGGAATGTCTTTCGCCGCAGGTAAGAAGGTGAAGTCCAAGCTTGGCGATGTTGATCTGACCAAGGAAAAGGATGGCGGCGCTGTTGTATGTACCGCTGGCTTCAACGAAGAACTGACCATCGTTAAGGATGGTGATACCGAAGTGCTCGTTAAGGGTTCTTGCGGTCAGGGTTGGGTCGCTAAGTCCAAGATCGAATACGTTGCTCAGGCTGCTGGCGATAAGTCCATGAAGCTCGAAGGCGTGGACGTGGTCGGCTGGCTCGATAACCCGTCTGCAGTGTTCGTGTTGGAAAACGATGACCTTGACTTCGACGGCGTGAACATCGACCGTGACTTCAAGGAATACCTCCAGCACACTATGGACCGCGAACAGACCGAAATGCGCAACAACGAAAACTAATTAAGGGAATTCCAAAAGCCCTTAAAAACGCCTTGCTGTAAAAAGCAGGGCTTTTTTCATTCTGGAGGCGGGGCGCAGACCCGCCCCCAGACTCCCACCCAGCCGTCAGATGATGTAGTCTTGAAAAGGGGAATTCCCAAAGCCCTTAAAAACGCCCTGCTGTAAAAAGCGGGGCTTTTTTCATTCTGGAGGCGGGGCGCAGACCCGCCCCCAGACTCCCACCCAGCCGTCAAATGATGTAGTCTTGAAAAGGGGAATTCCCAAAGCCCTTAAAAACGCCCTGCTGTAAAAAGCGGGGCTTTTTTCATTCTGGAGGCGGGGGTGTATTCCTCCGTATACGTTTTTTTTATTACGTAAACAAAATATGTATTGAGTTTTGTCCTTTGTAAATCTATAATGAGCCGGATCCTTGGGATTGGTGTATTAACAAAGGATGTTCAAATGAAAAAATTATTAGTGTCTCTCTTGGTAATGGCAGCTGCAGCCTTTGCCGGACCCGTAAGCTACTACGGAAAACTTCAGGCAAAAAATGCCGCCCTGTATTCTGCTAATACCGGAGATAAGGTTCAGTTGAAGGGTATGAGCATGTTCTGGGATACCTGGGATGTGGGCTACAACTTCTATAAGAAGAACGTTATTGACGCCCTGGTTCGCGACTGGAAAATTGAAATTATCCGTGTCGCCCATGGTACCGGCACTAATTTGAATAGCAATTGGAAGTCTCTGGACGAAACCGTCATTGACGCTGCCATCAGTAACGATATCTACGTCATTATCGACTACCATTCTCACAACGCTCAGAATGAAGTTGCAGAGGCCAAGGAATTCTTCACCCATATGGCCTCCAAATATGGTAAGTATCCTAACGTCATTTTCGAAGTGTTCAACGAACCCACCGGCGAAAAGATGTGGAACACTATCAAGAATTACGCCAATGAAATCATTCCGGTGATCCGTAAAAATGGTGGAGCTGACAATCTGGTCATTGTGGGTAACAGCCAGTACTCCGCTCATCCCGAAGAAGTTGGCGCAGGTGACATTAACGACAACAACTATGCCGTAACGTTCCATTTCTACGCTACGGAACATGGTGTTTCCGATGGTGCATACAGCGGCTACTCTAACTTCAAGAGCCGTGTCAATACCGCTCTCCAGAATGGTATGACTGTTTTTGTTACTGAATGGGGAACTACCGAAGCTAGCGGCGACGGTACCGTCAGCGAATCCAAGTCCAATGAATGGATGACCTACCTGGATAGCAAGAAGATTTCCTGGTGCAACTGGTCTGTAAGTAACAAGGGCGAAACCTCTTCCGCATTCATGAATCAGGGTAACTACACCAATCCTTCCAACTGGAGCGTAGACGGTTATTCTGCTTCTGGTAAGTATGTCTACAATCAGCTGCAGAACAACTACAAGACTGCCCCGTGGGTAAATGGTTCTACTCCGAATACCTCTTCTTCTACTGCTTCCAGCAGCGCTATGGCCGCAGGCTATACCGACTACATCGATGACTTTGAAGATGGCGACAAGTATGCCTTTACCGGTGGCGTCTGGTATGCCTACGATGACTCCAAGGACGATAACGGTGCCGGCGAATCTACCATCACCAACGATCCTGAAAAGGATGAAGATGGTGTTGACGGTTTCAAGGTTGTGGTGAAGGGTGATGACACTAAGGGCATGCTGGCTCTCAAGGGCATTAAGCTGGTTCAGGGTAAGAATCTGTATGCTCCTTATGTGGCTCTCGGCGTGAAGCTGAACAAGGACGAATCCGATTATGACTTGTCCTCCTGCAAGTCTATCAGCTACCGATACAAGGGTGCCGAACACAATTTCAAGGCTCAGTCCTCCAAGGTTGAAAACTTCAACTACCATAAGATTGCCTTCAAGGCCCAGAGTTCTTGGACAAAGGCCGAAATTTCATGGGAAGATCTGGACCAGGAAAACTGGGGCAAGGCAGAAATGGAAACTCACTTCAGCATTTCTACCGCATTGAACACCATTAACAAGCTGACCTGGGAAGTGAAGGGTATTGAAAACGCTAACAAGACCTATGACGCTCCCACCTACAACTATCTCTACATTGACGACGTCCGTTGCGACGGTCTGGCCATCAAGCCTGTTGCTGGTTCCGGCTCTACCACCGGTAATTCCTCCAGCTCTACTGTTTTGAACAATAGCTCTAGCTCTACCGTCGTTACCAACTCCTCCTCTAGCATTGTCGTTGGCAATTCCTCCTCCAGTACCGTTGTGACCAATTCCTCCTCTAGCACCGTTGTGGCTAATAGCTCCAGCGCCACCGCTGCCGGCTACAAGGTTTCCGGTAACCTGGAACAGACTGTTGCTCCGAACGGTACCTTCGCTACTGTTACTATTACCGGCGTAACTTCCTTCAGCCGCGACTGGGCTCTGTCCTTCCTGACAATTGAAGAAAAGAACGGTACCGTAACCATTTTTGGAACTGTTCCCGAATGGGCATCTTCCAAGTCTGAAACTCTGACCATCAATGGTGAAAAGGTCGTTGTCAAGTTGACCGTTGCTGCTGCGGGTGCCTCTTCCAGCTCTGCTGTCCAGAACGGTTCCTCCAGCTCTGCAACAGCAGGAAGCAGCGCAACTGTTGCTACCCCCGCAGGCGTAGTGGATGACTTCGAAGATGGCGACAACCAGGCTTACACTGGTGGCTACTGGTTCGCTTACAACGATAAGGGCGACAAGGGCGCATCTACCTTCGCTAACGAAGAAGACGCTGAAAATGGTGGCTATGTGGTAATTTTCCCGGCAACCAACGGTTCCACCACTATGGCTGGCCTTAAGGATGTCGTTCTGGATCAGGGTGATAACAAGTATGATCCTTATGTGGCTCTCGGTTTGAACCTGGGCGAAGAAGATGAAGCCTATGATCTTTCCAGCTGCACCGAAATTTCTTACGACTACATCGGTTCCGCTCATAACTTCAAGGCTGTCCTCAAGGGTGATGGCACGGGCGCTCTGACTGATTATGACCGCCATATGGTTGCTATGAAGGCTTCTACTTCCTGGACTACTGCCAAGATCGCCTGGTCTGACCTGGAACAGGATGGCTGGGGTGCTGAAGTGGTTCTGGATAAGTCTCTGGTTTCTGCTTTCCACTGGGAAATCAAGGCTGAAGTTGAACCCAACTACCTCTATGTGGATAACTTCAAGTGCGATGGTCTCAAGATTGTTCCGCCGGCAAGCAGCGATAGCAAGGATCCCAGCTCTTCTGCTTCTACCGTCGCTCTGAATACCGTTGTTGCTAACCCGCTGTCTGTGGCTCTCCATGGCCGTACCCTCCAGATTGGTGGTGCTGACCTTGTGAATGTTGATGTGTTCGATATGCAGGGTCGCCCCATGATGAGTCTCCGCAACGTCAATAGCGATGTTGCCCTGGAAACTCTGGCTGGCGGTAGCTACATCGTACGCGTCCGTGCTGGCTCTGCCAACATGACCAAGCGCATCATGCTGAAGTAATCTTCATTCCCTAAATTTGTTAGACGAAGTGTCCGCTAGAAATAGCGGGCATTTTTGTATATTTGGCCTCATGAAATTTACGAAAGGTGTAAAAGACGGACTTCCCATTGGAATTGGATATTTTGCCGTATCCTTTTCTTTTGGCATTGCCGGGTCCAAATTATTGACTTGGCCTCTGGTCACCTTGATCTCCATGACTAACTTGACTTCTGCAGGGCAGTTTGCCGGTTTGCAGATTATGGCTGATGCGGCAGGCACATTCGTCGAAATGGCTATTGCGACTTTCTTTATCAATCTGCGTTACAGCCTGATGGCCATTTCCCTTTCCCAGAAGGTGGCGCCTAGTTTCGGTACTGGAAAGCGATTGTTCCTGGCCATGGGTATTACCGACGAAATTTATGCCGTTTCCATGGTACAGAAGGAACCGGTCACCCCGATTTACTTTTTGG
This sequence comes from Fibrobacter sp. HC4, assembly GCF_023373925.1. Lineage (NCBI taxonomy): Bacteria > Pseudomonadati > Fibrobacterota > Fibrobacteria > Fibrobacterales > Fibrobacteraceae > Fibrobacter > Fibrobacter sp. HC4. Next base: position 31,852 of record NZ_JALCZV010000016.1, read on the forward strand.
GCCTGGCCACCTTGCCTTATATAGGTTGGTCCCTGGGAACTTTGTCTGGTGCCATATGTGGCGAAATTTTACCGGCTATTGTGACTAATGCCCTGGGGGTTGCACTGTATGGTATGTTCATTGCCATCGTGGTTCCCCAGATGAAGGCCCATAAGCCGACGATGCTTGCTGTGGCTATCGCGATAGGCTGTAGTCTCGCCTTTAAGTTTGTGCCGGCCCTAAGCGGTGTTACCGTGGGCTTTGCCATTATCATCTGCGCCTTGATCGCTTCCCTGATTTGCGCGGCTCTTTTCCCTGTCAAGGATGAGGAGGCTGAAACATGAACTTGAAGCTATACTTTATGTATCTGGCGGTGATGGCTGTGGTGACGTACCTTTTGCGTGCCGTCCCCTTTGTGCTGCTGAAGTCAAAATTGAAGAGCCCGTTCTGGCGTTCCTTTTTGGCTTATGTGCCTTACACGGTTCTTGCGGCCATGACTGTCCCTGCCATATTCTATTCAACCGATAGCAAACTTTCTGGCGCCTGCGCTCTTGTGGCTGCCGTGGTGGCTTCCTTGTTTGGCGCGGGTCTTGTTGGCGTTGCCGTGGTGGCTTGTGTTACGGTTCTTGGTGTAGACGGCCTTTTATTGTTTTTATAAAGTTTGCGGTACACTTCTAACTTTACCCCATAAATCGAAAATTAACTGTCCGTAAAAAAATGACTTCTGAACAGTGGGAAAAGATTCGCGAAATTTGCGATAAACTATCAAAGGTGACTTACGAGAACCTGACGAAGATTATCCGTCTTGAACAGACGGGAAGTTCGTCTGCCGCCCAGAAGCTGGACGATAGTTTTCAGAACGATGTGGACGCCTGGATGGGTGGCGGCACCTGCTTTAGCATGACTTGGCACCTGTATCAGGTTTTTGTGGATATGGGTTTTAAGCCTCGCCTGGTCATGGGCCATAAACGTAAGGAACGGAATATCCATTGCGCGTTGATTCTGCCCGACAATGCGTCGTCTCCATTGGCTCCTGCAACGGAATATCTTTTTGATCCGGGGTACTTGATTTTTGATCCGCTGCCGATTCCCCAGCCGCCTCCCTTTGGAACGGGAACTGCGTTCTTTCCGCTGGTTCCTAACTGCGTCCGTCTGGACCGTCCTTCTGCCGACGCCATGTCCCTTTGGACTGGGGGTGCGGGCGCTCCCATGAAATTGCGTTTTGACTATCCGGTGGAGGGCGTTTCTGTAGAGGAATTTAAGCAGCACTGGAATGAAAGTTTTTATAGGGAAATGATGACTTATCCGGTGCTGAACCGCCTAGACCGCGAACGGGGCGTGCAGTACTATTACCAGAAGGGAAATCTGGTAACCCGAGATGCCAATGGCTCCCGTATGGAACGGATTGAGGTGCCCGATCGCGTGGAAACTTTGAGCCGGGTGTTCGATCTTAAGCCGGAATTGATTGAAAGGGCTCTGCATATCCTCGAAAAATAAAAGGATGTGAGGGGGATGTTTTTTGAATAGGTCTTTGAGACTTATTATAATTTTCTTATATTCTCGCAAACTCTATAGGAGGAATCATGAAGAAGTTTGCGATTGTTTTGCTGTCCGCCCTGTCTATGGCCCTTGTGGCTTGCGGACCTTCTAAGTTGGAAATTCAGGAAATGGCTGTCCAGAGTGACGTGGTTGTCGAAGTCCGTCAAGTCCTGAACGATTCCATTAGCCTTTTTGTTGGCAATACGCTGTACTTGAACGCCAAGCAGATGGTTTCTGACGAAATGTATCCGCTGCTGGTGAGCATGCGTGATCCCGCTGAACTGGAAAAGCCTACCGCAACAGATATCCTGAATAGCGACGAAGACTTGCTGAACTACCTGCGTAGGGTTTCTCCTCAGATGGTAGCTGTGGGTTTGGTCATTGGCGAAACCGCTGCCAATGAAATCGGCTTCGAGGAATCCGATGTGGTGACCCGATTGACTGCCGTATTCCGGAAGATGGGTGGCGGTACTTTGGTTCTGTTCCACGAAAAGGGTGGCGAACTGACCGACGCCAAGAAAATTTTTTAATAATGATGGGAGTCAACTGGGTACAGTTGACTTTTAATTTTAAGGAGAAGATATGAAGCGACTGATGGCCCTGCTGGGAATTTGTTGTGCTTCCGCCTTTGCCCAGGGAAACTGGGATTCTGCTGATGTTGGATGGGATGATGAGCCCGCCGCTCCTGCAACGGGTGCCGTTGCCGATGGGAATGCTGCTCCCGCTGAAGCGTTGCCTGCGCCTGTGGCGGTTCAGGAGGATGAAATTCCGCCTGTGCCTCCCTCACCTCAGGATCACGGTTTTGTAGAAATTGCGGAACCGGCTGCTCCTAGTCAGGCAGCTCCCGCCCCGGCTCCCTCTGCCGAATCTAAAACTGCGGCCGCTCCTGCCACTGCCGCTCCTGCTGCGGCTCAGCAAGAAGGACTGCAATGGACTTTTACTGGGAATGCAAATGCTGCGGCACCTGCTGCCGTTCCTGCTGCACAGGATGGCGATAGCTTTGTTCCTTTTGGTTCACAACCTGCGGTCAACTCCACTTCGTCTGTTCCCGCAAATGATGACCGCAAGAAATTCTTCGCGGGTGTATTTGCTGCTGGAACCTATAACGATTTCTACGACACAAAGCTTGGATTCGGTTCCCTCGGTAAGAGTGCTTCGGGCTATTCCATCAAGACTTCCGGGGCCGATGATATTCTGGGCAATTTCTGGGGTCTTGGTTATAATGCCGGCCTTAGCGTGCTGTACATGCCCAGTGAATTTGCCGGTGTCCATGTGGAAGTGGGCGGGGCTTATCGTTATGCAAGCAGCGAAGCGGACATATCTGTGATTCTTACTTGGGATGATTCTGATCGACTTCCCGAAAAGTCAGACATGACCATTGAATATTACGTCAAGCAGCTTCGTATCGATGTGCCGGTATTGGCTCGTTTCGCCTTGCCGAATGTGGCTTTCCTGGAAGTGGGCCCCCAGGCGTCTTTCGCCCTTTATTCCAAGAGTAAGACTGTTATCGAAGATGATTTCGGAAAGCAGACTTTCCGCGAACATGACGTGAGCGATGTGTTTGAAATGGATGCAGTCATTGGTGTCGGTTCCACGAAGTACATCGGTACAAAGGCCCTTGACATGAGCTTGCGTTTTGTTATGGGTATCACTGCCTTAAACGATGCTGATGATGCGCCCAAGACTTGGCAGGGACAGTTTAATTTAACCTTCTGGTTCTTGTAATAGGAGGGTGACATGAAGAAGTTTATTAAAAGTTTGCTGAGTGTCGCTGCGATTTTTGCTTGCTCCGAAAGTGCTTTCGCCACATGTTCTGGAACAATTCATTTTCAGAAACCGGCTGAATGGTCTGGCGCAATGGATGTCGTCATTTTGAACAAGACTTTTGCCATTACAGAAGACATGTTCAATTCGGCTACCGGTTTTTATGATATTAAGGTAAATCAAAGCGTGTATTCGAGCCCTGAGGAAAAGTTTGGTATCCAGCATATGGTTAAGGTCAACTCGGGATCTTCTGCTTTTGGCCATACTGAACTGTATTATGTTCTTGCGTCTAAATGGAACGGCTACGAATCTATGTATTCTATGCTTATTCCTAGCCATCTTGATATTCCCTGTCCGACAGATGACGGCGATGTCTATGTGATGGAAAATCCCAAGAAGCCTGGATCTACTTTGATTTCTTCCCAAAAGCCTGATATCAAGTACTTCTATGTCCTTGTACCCGACGATGAAGAGTGGAAGGCTTCCGTTCCCATGTATTCCGGTGATGGTACCTATAAAAACCGCCAGTATCTGAAGGTCGCTCCCGATATGTGCGGCTGGTATTACGCAGTGTGGATGGATGAAGAACTGCCTGAAAATCTGATTTTCTTCAAGGCTGAAGATGAATCTCTTGATGATGCAATTGGTATTGATGGATGGGGCGCTTCTAAGTTGACTCCTATCGCTTCTGCCGCATTGTATGAAGGCTATGGCGTTGACGAACTGTTCTTTATTGCTGATCCGGGCGAATCCCCCGATGGCAAGGTGATTTCCTTGAATGATCCTGAAATTGAGGGTAACTGTACCTATTCCATGGCGGCTGTTCTCTATGATACCGATGCATCTCTCCATGGTTCCTTTACCTGTGATGCCTATCCTGCATATTCTGCCAATGGTTGCTATGTGGCTTCTGCTCCCTATGGTTTCCCGGGTGGCGGTGCTGCAAATACTGTTCCCTGTATCGGTGTGACC
>NZ_JALCZV010000016.1:36201-98872 GCF_023373925.1 Fibrobacter sp. HC4
CATGGTTGCTATGTGGCTTCTGCTCCCTATGGTTTCCCGGGTGGCGGTGCTGCAAATACTGTTCCCTGTATCGGTGTGACCAAGGGTATCGTCAATGAAAATCTGGATCCTGTTACCAAGAAGCCGACTTATAATCCTGCCAGTGGCTGTTTCCCCAGTAAGGAAGCCTTTGACGTGATGTTCCGCGAGACTCCGGGCGTTAATTCCGTGCATTGTCGCGATGTGCCCTTTTCTCAGACAGCAGACGGCAAGTGGGAATATGACAGTCAGAATGAACCTACTGGCGCATTTACCATTTTGAATGACCTTCAGGATTCTGTTGCTGCTGGGGTATGTACTGGTACCTGCGCCACTGCCGCTACACTCCGTAACGTACTCGGAAATGTGAGATATGGTGCTGGTTCGCTGAGCTATGTTTCTAGCGCTGCAATTTCGTTGTTGGGTAAAGTGGAAAACTGGGCCGACATCGAACCTACGACGGGGCTTCCGTATATTGACCTGTACCCCACGGCTTCTGGTGAGTTTGATTCGGGAACGAATCCTGACGTGTACGACAATCTGTCTTGGGATTTGCGCATAAAGAGCAAGGGAAATCAGCACTTCTGCTTTGAGTCTCATGCCCACTTCGTTTATCGCCCCGGTATGCAGTTCTCCTTCCGCGGCGATGATGATATCTGGGTGTTCATCGACAACAGACTCGCTGTTGACTTGGGCGGAACCCATATGGCTGCTCCTGGTTATGTAAACCTGGATGAATTTAAGGGGGCTCAGGGTAATCTCGTTGCTGGAAAAACTTACGATATCGACATCTTCTTCTGTGACCGTCGAACCGATATGAGTAACATCCGTATCAGTACCAATATGTATCTTCAGCAGAAGAAGAGCCTAACGGTGAGCAAGAAAAAAACTGCCAGCGGAACTTACACTTATGGTGTATGCTATAGCGTAAGCAATGGCGGATCCTGCGCTGCTGCCCTGAATGGTGGTGAGAACGTAGAAACTTGCGGTAATGAACTTGCTTCCCTGGGATTGACTCCGTCTTATTATCTAGTAAGCGGAGGAACCCTGGATAAGTCTACCGCAAAGATGTTGACTGCCGGTGAAGTGAACGTGGGTGGCATTGATCTGACTGATCCCTCGGTACCTATGATTTATTATGACAAGATGAAGCTGGCTCCCGGCCGTTGGAGCATCTTTATTGAAATCAATAAATCTACAAAGAAGATCATGACCTTTACCATTGATGAAAATGGAACCTTCGAAGAAGAAATCAGCAGCTCCGATAGTGGTTCCAACGGAGGCGAATTGGACGGCTCTTCTAACAGTAATGGCGGTTCCGAAGAAAATCCTGTTGCCGGTTCATCTGCTTCTGCTACCGAAGATGGTAAGAATCCTGAAGGAGCAGAAAACGGTAACGGCAATGTCGATCCTTCCAGCTCCAGTTCTAAGGAAAATGGAAAGAATGACAGCAGTGATGAAAAGGATGATGAAGACCGCAATTATGCTGAACCTACATTCCGCGTAAAGATGGTTGCTCCCTTTACTTTCGTGATTGTCTTTAACGAAGAGATCGCATCTCAGCCCAAATCCTACGAGGTGATGGATATGCTTGGATCTGTTGTAGCTTCTGGGACCGTTTCAACGAGCGAGACTAAGGTGGTCGCTCCTAGCAAGGGTACCTTCGTCGTCCGTTCCGGCCGTCACCATGAAATTGTGAAGTTCAAGTAAAGACAATCTAACGGTTTAGATAAACATTAAGCCAGCGCAAAGGCGCTGGCTTTTTGTATGTCTATTGATAAACGTTTAATTAGTTCAATGGATTGCTGGTTAAACCATTCGCTTCCATTCCTTACGGAGCATATACAAACCGATAAATGCGGTTCCCACGTCGGCTACGGGCTGGGCGCAGAAAACTCCGGTTAGGCCGAAGAACAGCGGGAGGATCATCAAGAAGGGGATGAACAGGATCAGCTGACGGCAAGCGTTTAGGAACATAGACTTGCCTGCCTTTCCGGTTCCCTGGAAAAAGCTACCTGCAATCATACCGCACGGGACCATGAAAATTGTGCAGGTGAACAGGCGCAATGCCTTGGCAGCCACTTCCTGCATTCTCAGGTCGCCTGGGGCGAAGGGGGCTACGAAGGCGGGGGCCTGCCACTGGACCAAAGCCCATGCCAGAACCATGAAAATCATGGCGTAAAGGTAGGCAAACTTGACCACGCTCTTGACTCGGGTGTAGAGCTTGGCTCCGTAATTGTACCCCACGATGGGCTGGGTTCCGTTTACAAAACCAAGCAGGGGCAGCACGATAATAGAGACGATGCTGTTCAGGATGCCGAAAGCGGAAATGGCCATGTCGCCGCCGGACATGGTGGAGGAGGCTTCAATGCTCTTGTTTCCGTAGGTAGTCAGGCTCCAGGCGAGAATTGCGTTCATGAGGCTGTTGCAAATCTGCATTACAGAAGGAGGCAGGCCCAGAATGTAGATCTTGCGCACGAAGGGGGCGCGCAACTTCATGTAGCGGCGATTGATCTTCACCGGCGTACTCTTTTTCAGGAAGAACTGGGTGATGAGAATGCTGCTGACCAGCTGGGAGCAGATGGTTGCCCAGGCGGCGCCCTCGATTCCCCAGTGGAGGCGCATGATAAAGATGTAGTCCAGTGCCACATTAGTGACGGCGCCGATAATTTCGCGGAACATGGCTGTCTTGGGGTGACCCATAGAACGGATGAAGTGGTTCATGCCCGGGGCCACGGTCTGGAAAACTGCACCCAGCAAGATGATGCGCATGTAGCTGCTGGCTACGGGGAGGGTCTGGTCGCTGGCGCCGAACAGCCTGAGGAGGGGTTCCATGAAGATTTCGCCAAAGGCGAAGGCTCCCACTGCCATTATAATAAGCAGCACAAAGGAGTTGTTCAGGATGATGGCTGCCTGCTGGTACTTCTTTTCGCCCAGACGGATCGAGAAAAGGGTGTTGCCGCCTACGCCCACGATCATGGACATGGCCATAATGAATAGGGCGATGGGGAAGCAGAGGGTGATGCCTGCGATGCCCAGGCTGCCCACGCCCTGACCTACGAAAAAACGGTCCACTATATTATATAGTGCATTGACCACCATACTGATGATGGCGGGAACGGAAAACTGCAAAACCAGCTTGGGGATGCTGGCTGTTCCGAAGGAATTCAGTCTTTCTGAGTGTATTTTTGTCATTTCGGGAGCGCAATTTAGAAAAAGGCTCCCTGTAAGGCAAGATTTGGAGGGTTTTACTCGGAAACCACCTGATTTCTGCCGTTTTCCTTGGCGATATAGAGAAGTTTATCGCTTGAGGCTATCAGATCTTCCATTTTACCGATTTGCTCTCCCTGTCTGCTTGACAAACCTAGGGAGATTGTCACGGGAACAATCGTGTCTTTCCAGGAAAAATGGTGACGCTCGATGGCAGAACGGAAACGTTCGGCACTTTTCTTTGCGTCTTCGACACCTACGCCAGAGAGTAACAGCACGAATTCTTCACCGCCGTAGCGGGCAAGAAGGTCGGATTCTCGCTTTTCATCCTTGATGATGGCGGCCACTTCCTTGAGAATGGCGTCTCCGCACTGGTGTCCCCAGGTGTCGTTGACCTTCTTGAAGTGGTCGATGTCCAGCATGATGCAGTGGACGTAATAGTTATTGCGGCGGGCCAGGGCCAGTTCTCCCAGGCTGCGGTCCATGAAGGTTCTGCGGTTGTTGATCTGTGTCAGGGGGTCCTTCGTGGCGGCTTCATACAGTTTTTGGTCAAAAGCTTCTTCGGTGGGGTCCTTATAATCGACCTTCAGCACCATTTTTCCGATTTGCAGTCTATTGTCGGATTCCAGCTTGCAGGTGGTGACCGGATTGCCGTCTACATAGGTTCCGTTGGTGCTGCCCATGTCGGAAACAGTAACGAAACGGCCGTCAAAGTAAAGTTGACAGTGCTTACGGCTGACCAGTTCATCGTCCAGTCGAACGTTTGCGTCGGTTCCGCGGCCAAGGACTGTTATTCCCTTGGACAGGGGGATCTGCTTAAAGTGGGTGGGCGGGTACAGGACTATCAGGTGGGGGCGCATTTCCGCTGTGGGAAACTTGATCGTGTTGCCAGCGGTGGCGATTGTCTGGTCCATATCCTGCATAAATCTCTCCTGGAATTCCGTATGAAAATCTAACAATTTATGAGAGGGTTTGCTCAAAAAAGCAACTAAAAATGAAATGTAAAATTTTGTTATCGCGATTTTGCGTGATGTATGCACGAATATGCGACATATCCACCATTTGTATACAGAACGTACCGCTTTTTTTACTTAAATTTCAAAAAATGAGTGGCATTCTGCGCTAGAAAAGGATAAATTTCAAGCCGGTGTGGCATTTCGGAATGGCCGGTCTTTCCGTTATGCCAAAGAATGTTGGAAGGAAAACCATTGATGGATAATAATACTATGAAGAACAAGAAGAATACTCTCCTCGCGGGAGCCTTTAAGTGGATTCTGGGTACATGTATGGTGCTCATGGGAGTGCAGAGCGCCTGGTCTAGCTGTTCCGGTACGCTGCATTTTCAGCCGCCTCTGGAATGGGGCGCTAATAATGCCCCGACAGTGACTTTCTACACTGCTATGAATAACAAGCAGAAGGTTACGTCTGTAATGACCTACAATGCAACGACTGGTTATTACGAATATGACCTTTCCAAGATCGGTGGTGAAGCCTACGACTCCACGTTCACCGTGTATACGATGATGTCGGATTCTACGATCCGCTATATTACGACGGCCAAGTGGAATGGTATCCCGAAGGATAATGCCAAGGATCCCAACTATCCCATGAACAACCGTGACTTCGCCTGCCCCAACAGCAAGGGTGATGTCTACATTCTTGAAAACCCCAAGCAGGCCGGCAAGACTCTTATCTCTTACGGTAAAAAGCCCAACATCAAGTACTTCTACATCTTGGTTCCGGACGATGAAGAATGGAAGGCCTCCGTTCCCATGTATTCTGACAATGGAACCTACGCTGGTGGTAAGCCCTTCAAGGTTGACCCCACCATGTGCGGATGGTACTACGCTGTGTGGATGGACGAAGATCTTCCCACTTCTTTTGTTCTCTTTAAGGATTCCGACGAAATGTTGGCCGACGCAATCGGTGTCAACGGTTGGAACAACACTCTTGAAGCCATTGACGTTGAAGCATTCTTCGATGCATACGGTGTAGATAGACTTTACTTTATTGCTGACCCGGATGAAGCTCCGGATGGCAAGCTCTTCTCTGTAGTTGACCCTGAAATCGAAGGTAACTGCTCCTATACTTTGGCTGCAATCCTTTATGATACCGATGCCGCCCTCCATGGCGCATTCACTTGCGATGCTTATCCTGCTGTGGCTTCTAACGGTTGCTATGTGGCTTCTGCTCCCTATGGTTTCCCGGGTGGCGGTGCTGCAAATACTGTTCCCTGTATCGGTGTGACCAAGGGTATCGTTGGTGACTTCCTGGATCCTCTGACCAAGAAGCCGACTTACAATGCTGCTTCTGGTTGCTTTGTAAGTCAGGAAGCTTTTGACGTGATGTTCCGCGAAACTCCCAATGTCAATGCAATGCATTGCCGCGACGTGCTCTTTACCCAGTCTTCTGACGGTATGTGGGAATACGATAGCTATAACGAACCCACCGGTGCATTTACCATTTTGAATGACCTTAAGGACTCCGTTACTCTCGGTACTTGTGTTGGTACTTGCGCTACTGCTGCTGCTACTCGTAAGGGTTTGGGCAACGTCAGATACGGTGTCGGTACTCCGGCTAAGGTTTCCGCTGCAGCTAAGGCTCAGCTGGGTGTCGTGGCCGACTGGTCTGACCTGGAACCCAAGAGCGGTCTCCCCTATATCGACCTTTATCCTGTGGCTGCCGGCGAATTCGACTCCGGTACCAATCCCGACGTTTATGACAACACTTCCTGGGATGCCCGTATTTCTGGCATGAACAACCAGATGTTCTGCTTCGAGTCTCACGCACACTTCGTTTACCGTCCGGGTATGCAGTTCTCCTTCCGCGGTGACGATGACATTTGGGTCTATATCGATAACAAGTTGGCAGTGGACCTGGGTGGTACCCACCTTGCCGCTCCTGGTTACGTGAACCTGGATGAATTTACCGGTGCTCAGGGTGCTCTCGTTGCTAACAAGACCTATGACATTGACATCTTCTTCTGCGACCGTCGTACTGATATGAGTAACGTTCGTATCAAGACCAATATGTACATCCAGCAGAAGACTGCCCTTACCAAGGAAAAGACTGAAAACTACACTCCCAAGAATCCTGAATACCAGATGTGCTATACTCAGACTGGTGAAGGTTCTTGTGCTGCTGCAGTTTCTGGTGACGATAAGGCCATCGAATGCTGCGGTGCTGACTTCGTTAATAAGTCTGAATGTACGAGCTTTAAGTTCCAGTACTATCTGGTCGCTGGTACCAAGTTCCCTGCCGATCTCTCTTCTGCACAGCTTCTGGCCAATGACGCTTCTATTCCGGGTATTGACCTGTCTAACCCGGCTGTGCCCAAGTTCACCTACGAACAGATTGCTCTGCCGCCGGGAACCTGGACTGTCTGGGCCTATATCGATGGCGACAAGAACAAGGTTTATACTTACAAGTCTCAGGGTGAAGTGGAAGTTGTCTTCAATAACGCTACCGCCCTGGATACTACCGAAGCAGAAAACCCCTGTACAAAGGCAACCTGTGGCTTCATGGGTGTTGAAAAGTCCAAGTACGAAGTGGTTGACTTCGCTATGGGTAGCGATTTGGTCCCGGTTTATATTTCTGCAATCCAGGTATCCTCTGATTCCGTGCTGATCAAGCCCAATGACGCAAGAAGCGTTAGCTACACCTTGAAGTCTACTACTGATCGCGCTGATGGAAAGAACTACCTGCAGTACTTCGTTAAGGAAGCAGATGGCTCCTTTACCCCCATTGATCCAGGTGCTGCTCGCAGCTTTGGCCCCGATGGTGGTATTGATACCGTCTATGTCACTGTTGACCTTGGTGATATGAATTACTCCATGGAAACCTACAAGATTTCTACCGCATCTGGTAAGCAGGCTCTGTCTCTGACCTTCTACCTGCCGCAGCTTGCCTTCGTAGATTCCAGGGATTCCAACTGGAAGGAAATTACTGGTGATGATCCCGCCGCTCCTGGTTTCGAAGAACGTTGGACTGATACCGATCAGGACTTCAACATGGTTATTCTGAAGCCCTCCAAGCAGGCCGATGGTTCCTTTGCCTACTACAAGTGCGACGATTGTAACGTTGGCTTGACTATGGCTGCCGGCGTGGCATCTGAAGGTCTTGTACTTTCTGCATCTGAACCCTTCGAAAATGGCTTTGCAAGAGTGCAGATCCGTTGCAGCGGTAATGAATGTAAGACCTATCGTTATGATGCTGAAAATCCTGCTAACAGCAACCCGGCCAGAATCTCCATTTCTGGTAACGGTAGCGATGCTATCATGGCTCACTACCACCCGATTTACTTCCGTGAACCGCCGGTACCTGTGCCGCAGTTTGCTGATATCTTCGACGTAAAGGGAGCTCCTGTTGAAGCTATGAAGATTTATAGCGACTATGTTGCTAGCGAATATCTGGACGGTGTGGGTGACTCTATCGCCATCTACTTCAACCGCAATATTCATAAGGACTCTCTGCCGGAACAGATCTGCATCTTGTGGGATTCTGTTGCTGCGGATACGATTTATCCCTTCAAGGACGGTATGTCTACCCTTAAGGCTGACTCCGTTAAGTACTGCAATGTTATCGTCAATAAGACTCAGTATTCCTGCTTGAATCTCGATGCAGCTACTGGCTATTGCGACAATCGCCTCGAAGTTGGCGGCCTGACCCTTTCTAGCCGCATTAAGACTGCTGGTACCGGTAAGGTTTACTCTTATGCATCCTTCGATGATAATGGTAAGCACATCAAGCAGGGCTTTGAAGGCAACATCGTGGATCGTATCGCTCCTGTACCTATCGAAGCAATCGTGATTTCCCAGAAGAATAAGGATGGTGAACTGAGTGGTTACGACAACTTGACCGTGATTCTCTCTGAACCGGTGACCTTGCTGGATCCGACCAACACTACTTCCTTCGACTTCTACCTGAATTCTGCAACTAGCCTTGACTCTGTTGCCAAGTTCGCTTCTGCAACTGGTCCGACTGGTACTGTGGTGACCTCTTCTATCGTTCCTGTTCCTAGTTCTCGTGAAGATGGCTACGGCAAGATTGACGTGATTTACAAGACGTCTAGTAACGCTCTGTCTCCCCATGCTGGTGACTACCTGCGTCTGGGCGGCGACCTGACTAAGCTTATCTGGCGCGATAACATGGATTCCACCGCTTACGGTGCAAATGAAATGCGTACTTCCTTTGACGTAGATTACCACTGGAACTCTCCCACTGGTTACAACGAAACCAAGCGTCTGCCCTCTCGTTGGGTGCTGGTTACCGGTGACGCCGAAGTGGGTGTTTACGATGTGAACTTCGCCTACACTGGCAATGCTGCTGAATGTCTCCTTGATTCTTGCGCAAGCCCGATTACCGCGATCCCTGTCTCTTCTCTGGACGGAAACGAACAGGTCATCAAGAGCAAGTGGGGTATCCCGGGTCACTTGGTCAAGTCTGACATGAAGGCTCTGTACGACAAGAAGAAGGTTGCTAACGAAGACGTTGATATGAGTGACTTCTACTTCTACTACAAGGTTGAATACTTCACCAACCTGGGTGCTTATGTGGCAAGTTCCTCTGCAAAGATCTACTGCGATGACGATCTGAACTTCCAGCACAACAAGAAGTACTTCTTCGGTGGTGCTGGCAAGAACTGTACTACTCATGGCACCAACTACTACATCGGTTGGAACATGACTTCTGATAAAGGTCGCTTGGTTGGTACTGGTGCATACATCACCAAGATCGATACCTACGTCAGAATCAACGGTTCTAAGGAAAACCGCAAGGACAAGACTTCCATGTTCGGTATCAAGAAGTCTAAGAATGCATATCCCATTGATCGCACATGGGAAGACTTCAAGAAGAACAACTAAGTCTTGATAACAAGTGCTTTAAAAAGGGGCGGATTTATCCGCTCCTTTTTTATTATATTTTCTCCATGCGAAAAATTTTAGCTGTTGTATCGCTTTTTGCTCTGGGTGTTTCTGCTGCGTTTGCTGCCGAACCCACAGATCTGGATTCCCTTTTCAGGGGCCATGAATATAAGCCTGTATTGAATGCGTCCCTCAGAGATTCTGCTGATTCCCAGCAGAATGCCGCCGTGGTTAAGGCAAATACCAAGTCCGGCAAGTCTGACGGTTACTATATGCTGCAGTTCGAAGCTGTTGCTGACTTTGATGCGGCTCAGCGTCGTCGTGCCCAGCTTTCCGCTAGCACGGGTTATGCAATCCAGGTTGTATTCGATACTCCGTTCTACAAGCTTCGTGGCGGTGGATGGACTACTAAGAAAGCCGCTGAAGATAAGGCTCGCGAACTTTCTGCCTATAATATCAATGCGTTTGTAGTAAAGGTTAAGTAGAAGGGAATTGTCGGACCTTTGGGGCTGTGAGATTCCTTGCTGCAAAGATTAAAAAAGGTACTGCGGTTGTCCGCAGTACCTTTTTCTTGTATAACCGTTAGACTTTTTACACTAGCAGGCCGAGTGCCTGTTTGATAGCGTGTTCGTCCATGCTGGAGGGGAGCAGGGCTCGTTCTTCAGGACCAACAAAAACCAGGTTCCTCTCGAAGTCCGGGCGGCCGCTCCTGTTGCGGGGAACCAATTCCTGGGGCTTGAGGGAATAGTAGAAGGGGCCGGTCTTGACGAAGCGCTTTTTCTGAAGACCTTGGTTCAGGGCTTCGGTCAGTGCCTTTTGGAGTACAGGACCTGCGCGATCCACGTGATGCAGCTCCAGAATTCGCTGGATCAGGATCTCTTCGTGAATCGGTGCCTCGTGATCTACGTAGAATTTCAGCTGGGTGATAATGGCTGCAGCCGGCAGTTCAGCAATAGGCTTGTCGTGGGGCGTGCCCTCGATCTTGGGGTGTTGCACCTGGTAGGCCACCACCTGCGGTCCTTCGCTGACGGGCATTTCCAGTTCGTCTTCATCTTCCGGTTCTTCGTCGCTGGCGGGAGGCGGAGCGATACTTTGTTCGATGGCGAGCGTTGTTACCAGGTGGCTGACTTCATCCTGATTTGCCATGTACCAGAAGGGGAGCCAGAGCGCCAGGACCTTCCAGCCAGTCTGTTTCAGGATGGTAGGACGGATATAGTCGCGGTCTTCCACGGATTCACGGAAACGTTCCGTAGTGCAGTCGTCTTCGATGAGTGCTAGGAAGCGGCTAGGATTATTGGCGTCTGCCACGACCGGTCCCACAGGAATGCCTCCCTTGGTAAAGGAGTCTTCGACCTGGAAGTTTTCTTTCTTAAGGGCGTCGACGATGGAATCGTGAATGTCGGACCCTGCTGTATGAAGGTCGTTCTTTTCGGTGAAGTCCTTGGCCTGCAGGTAGGTGATCCAGTCCCAGAAGAGATTGTGCTTGGCATTGCCCTGCTTGGCGAGGTCCGTTTCGGAAATGTAGACGTGGGTTTCGTGCTTTGCCAGAGTGGAACAGACGGCTATCTTGTTGTCGCCGTTGACTCCAGTAACGCCTTCGGATTCGGCGCAAACAAGGATCACGTCGCGGAAACGTCCCGCGGCTCGTTCCGGGGTCTTGACGTAATAGCGGATATCCGGATTCTGCTGTGTGAAGAATCGTGCCGTTGCGGAACCTGCCGCCACCATATTCTTGATGCATTCCTCGATTTCGTGGCAGGTCGTCTGATGGAATGCCACGATACCTAGGGTCTTGCTGGGGTTCTTTTCTGCATGGCGGATGGCTGCCTGTGCGATTGCATTCACCTTGTTCTGGACGACCTTGAGCTTGATACCGGTGAATTTTTCGCGACTGGGAACAGGCAATTGTCTGATGCCGCGGCTATAGATTTTCTGGTTAGCGAAACTTACCAGGGTCGCGTCGGAATACTGGGTCGAGAACCACAGTTCGCGAGTAGAAATGCCCTGGCGAAGAGAGGCTGACAGAATGCTATCGTGGAACAGTGTCGTATGAGAAATCGGCGGTTCCTGGAAGGCGTCGTAAGTGAGCGGTTCCAGAGCGGGATAGTGGGGGTCACCCACAAGAATAATCTTGTTTGCGCTGAGCAGGGTAGGAATGGATTCTACGACAGAGACGCATTCTGCATCAAGAATGATGGCGATGTCAAAGTGTCTGTCTTCAGGCAGGCAGAAAGAATCGCTGAGACTGATGGATGTCAACCTTTCGGGCGAGGCTTGAAGAGTGTCGTGTAATTCCCTGAAGTTCGCGTTGCAGAAACGGTCCTGGATGTCTCTGTATTCCTTGCCTTTCTGGGCGTGTGCCTTGGGATTCAAGGAGAACAGTTCCGGGAAAACCTTGGTTGCGGTCTGCACCTGGGAGCCTGCCCAATGATGAGCTACGGCCTGCGGGATTTCCCGATTGGCCTTGCTGGGATCCTTTAGGAATGCTGAAAGGTTGGGACAGTTGTAGTCTGCGATTTTCTTTGTAAGGGCAGACAGTTGTAGATGGGTGTCCAAGCTATCCCAGTTCTTGTTCCAGGATTTGATTGTGCCCAACCACTTTTCAATGCTTTGGCTTTCTAGAGGTTCCTCTAGGTTCATTTCCTTGGTAATCTTGCGGATGGCTTGCTGGAGACTGCGTACGGCTTCGCAAAGATCGCCCAACTTGGGCTGTAGGTCTTTGAAGAGACTCCACTGTTCAAGAATTTGCAGGAGCAGTTCAAAACGAGGATTGTCCTTGTGCTTGTCGCGGAAGTCGTACAAGTACTGAATCTTGGTATTCAGTTCAATCCAGTTGGAACGTTCGTAGAGCCAATCTTTTCCGAGGAGGTGATTGCCCAGAACGGCTGATTCCTTGTATGCCTTCTTGTTGTCCTGCAGTTCCAGAAGGGTGTCTATCAGGTCGATAAGCTGGGCGTCGGACTGGACTTCCTTGGGGTTGCGGAGAACCTGGAGGAGCTGGCGCCTAGAAGAACGGTAACGGTCTGACAGACCCTTTAGGGTGGCCTTCTGACTTTCAACGAAGTCTTCGCGTGCGGTAAGGATGTTTTCGTCTACGGCATTGTCGGTGTAAATGTCGGACGTCTGGCGGCGGTAGCGGACCCACTTGTCGCCCGCTTCGGGCAGCATGGACAATGTTTCTCTGTAGGCGTCCCAGTTGCTGGAACGGAGCTGCCATTGGTCGTAGGTGGGTGTGCTTTCGCTAAAGTTGTCTTTGAATAGTTCAAGGATATCGGAGAGACCGGCCAGGAAGATTCCTGTGGGGAACAGGCCTGCTTCCTGAAGTCGTTTGAGGATGGTATCCAGTTCACTGGCCCGTTCGGCGGCGCGGTTCAGTTCATCGGCCAGAGAGTTTTTCTGCTCTGGTGTGAGGCTAGGAACCTTGACGCCTTGGAAGGCTGTACGGGCTTCGATGCCGTTTTTCTCGAAGTATAGCTCAGTCAGCTCTGCAAGATCTTTTTTAAGGGCTTCGTACCTTTCGAAGCTAAGTTCGGGTACTCCCTGGAAAATGGTCTCCGGGAATTTCTGCTTGGGGGCTCTGGCCTTGATGAATTCCTTGAGAAGGCCCGAAAGCATGATGCCGGATGGCTGCAGGGGCTTGTTGACTGCGTCATAGTAGTCTGAAAAATCCTTGCGGGCCTTATGGAGTTCCTGGGCGACAGCATTGCGGTCAACGTTGGCGAACGTGCGGAAAGGCGGTTTCCATGTGTTCAGAAATTCCCTGGCTGTGGTTGCTCTGCGGCTGACCACAAGGACGTTCTTCCCCTGGGCGACAGAATCGGCTACGATGTTGGCGGCAACCTTCATCTTTGCGGTGCCCGGCAGCGCCTGGATTGCGTAGGCTTCTACTTCTGGATCCAGGGCGTCTATGGCAGCCTTGCTAGTATGGGAATCGATGGTATAGAGGAAGTGATGTTCACAGGGATTGAATACCTGATTGAAATCTTTTTCCTCGAAGATGGATTCCTTTACCTTAAAGCCGTCTTCTCGAAGAAGGGATGAAAGTACCGGGGCTGTGTCAATTTTCTTGTCGTTCCATCCCTGTTCAAAACGGTTTTTCAGGAGGAGTCGACCGGTGTTGAAAAATCCCAGGCAAAGACCATGACGAGTGAACTTCCAGCTCTTCATGGATGCGATGGACTTTTCGAACATGGAGAAGTACAGCAAGAGGCTGAACTGCCCATTGATGATTGCATCGCCTGCCTTGGGCAGGGGGACGGAATCCTTGAGGCGTTCCCTAAGGACTACGTTCTCAATAGGAGTCCTGTTGGAAATGTAGAGAGTCTTCTTTGTCGTGTCGACATCGAGGGGGATTAAAAGGCTTGGTGCAAGTGCGTTTCCGTCCCACTTCAGGAAGCCCAGAAGAAGGTACAGGTCCGATCTGCCGAAATCTTCGTCTTTTTCTTTAAGGACGGTGCAGACGGATTCAATGGTTTCAGCTTTCTGCTGTGCGCTAAATTTGTCGCTCACAGGGAAGAAGGAATCCAGCGGCAGCGGGCCATTGGAATTTTTCCACTTTTCGAAGAAAAGGTCGCCAGCCTCCATAATAAGAGGAGATTGGAAGTCACCCTTGGTAGAAAAGTTCAGTAAACGATCTTTTGAATCAAAAAGAGCTGCTTCTTGACGAATTTTCGATATGATTGCAGAAGGAGACACTTGAGCCATACTATGAATATAAATTTTTTCCCCCGCGTAAAAATTACGTAAACTTTATAAAGTATGGATTATTTGTTCAACTGCCGCATTTAGGGGCTGTGGGGTGGGGGTATTTTGGAAGCCTGCCTTGTAAAGTACTCGGCCAATGAGGGCTTCGGGGGTTATGCCATCTTCCTTATCTTGCCGAATACTGTGAGCTAGCTCACGTTTGGAAAGCTTCTTGCCGTTGGGATCCACGATTAGGGCATGGTGCAGGTAGAAGGGGCGCTTGTAGGCGGGCATCTGTATGCGGGTGGAATCGGCACAGACGTTGGCGATTAATTCTGAGAGGTAAATCTGACGTGCCGTGGAATTGCGGATGTCTTCGCCTCGAACGATATGGGTTATTCCTTGATGCAAATCATCGACGCAGACGGCGAATTGGTAAGTCCAGAAACCGTCGCGATCCCGGATGGGAAAGTCTCCGCATTGTTCTGACGGATTCTCGCTGAAGTCTCCGAGACGATAGTCTTTCCAGTTTATTATTTTGTTAGAAATTCTAACCCTGAGGCTATGGGGCGCAAGCCCCATCCCATTATTTTCCGGTTCCTTGTCTCCCACCTGAAGGTGGCCAAACGCCTCTCGTCTCTCATCTAAAATTCGGCATTTCCCCTGGTAGATAATTTCTCCAGTTTCGCTTCTGGGATTTTCGGCCTCCAGCTGCTTACGGCTGCAGGTGCAGGGGTACACTAGGTCCTTCTGGGAAAGTTCTTCCAGGACTGCCTGGTAGATGTGATGACGTTCGCTCTGGATGCTTTCGCTGTGGTGCTCAAAACCGAGCCATTCCAGGTCTTCGCGGATACCGTCGATGTAGGCTTGGCGGGCTCTTCCCTGGTCGTGATCTTCAATTCGCAGGTGGATGTGCAGGTCCCATTTCTTGGCGGCGGCCCAGACGTAAAGTGCCGAAAGCAAATGGCCTTCGTGGAGGTAGCCGGTGGGGCTTGGTGCGAAACGGATTTTTCCTGACATGGCCCAAAGTTATAAAATACTGAATCCTGAAAAATGGGCGGTCGTTTCTTTTGCTATCTTGAGGGGCAAATGGCTAATAGACATTCCAGATTTTTTTATGGTGCCGCCGGTGTTTGCGTGTCTTCCCTGGCGATTGCCCTTGGTGCCTGCGCTTCTGCTCCGGCAACTCAAAAGGCTGACGAAACGGTTCCTGTGGAATCCGCTGTTGCGACCGACGTTGCAAAGGCTGAAACGGTAGAAACGGTTGAAGTTTCTGCAAAAGAAAAACTTCCCGGGAGCTATAAGGATGTTCAGTTCCCCGAGTTCCAGTATGTGGCTCCCCATCCCAAGGATTACCGCGTAGAAATCGCCTCGGGAATCGTGGGCTATATCGTTAGCGATAGAAGTCTGCCTTTGGTTGACTTTACGGTCTACTTCGATGAATCGGATGTGCCTAGCTCCTTGAAGGATGAGGCGGCCAGTTCCATGGTGGGTTCCATGCTTCGCCGTGGTGGCGGTGGTGGAATAACTCCCCATGCCCTGGATGATTCCCTGGAATTCATTAGTGCTGGTCTCAGTTCCTCTGTTGGAACTTTCAGCTCCATGTTCGATATCAACTGCCTGTCCAAGGATTTTCCGGGCATGATGAATATGGCCCGTCAGGTTCTTACGGCTCCCGCCTTTGATGGGGAACAGCTTGAAATTATAAAGGCTAACTATGTGACGGCCTACGACCGTCGATACGATACCCCGGCTAAGGTTCTGTCTGCCTTGAAGAGCAAGGTTAATTATGCCCCCAACGCAAGACTTTGGGATGCCAACGCCGAGGAATACAAGGCTGTCACTCCTGCCGATGTGAAGCGTCTGGCAGAAGGTGTCTACTCTTCGAAGAAAATCATTTTCGCCTTGTCTGGCGATGTGGATAAGGATTCTGCAATTGTTGCCCTAAAGGAATTCTTTGCGAACTGGAAGGTGGATTCTGCCAAGGTAGCTCGCCCGAAGCCTGAACCGCTGACCTTCCTGAACAAGCCTGGAATTTACGTGGTGGACAAGGATATTACCCAGGCCAATATTTCCATGAACCAGCCTTTTGTAAAGCGTCCCCATGCGGATTACTATCCGGCTGCAGTGGCCAGTTTCATCTTGGGCGGCGGAAGCTTTACTAGCCGTCTTATGAATCGAGTCCGCAGTGATGAAGGTCTTGCCTACAGTGTCTATAGTTCCGTCGGTAATGATTATCGCGATACGGCCATGACCACCATCGCCTTGCAGACCAAGGTGGAATCGGTGGACTTTGCCATGAAATTGATTTTTGAAGAAGTGGAAAAGCTGGCCAAGGAAGGTCCTACCGAAGAAGAATTAGCCCAGGCCAAGAAGTCCCTGATCGAAAGCCTGCCCAGCCTGTTTGACAGCCCTTCTTCTACGGCAATCATTTTTGCCAAGGGCGAACTGCTTGGAAAGTCCTTTGACCATTATCTGGATTATGTCAAGGAAATCAACGCTGTGACTCCGGAACAGGTAAAGGCCATGGTGGCAAAGTACTTTGACAGGTCCAAGATGACTGTTTCCATTGTGGCTCCTGTGGCAAAACTTGAATCGATTAAACCTTTTACCGTTGTCCCCCTGGATAGCCTGGAATTTCGTAACTAGTGATAGCCGGTTTCTTTAAAATTGCTGGTTTTGTGCTGCTTGTCCTTGGACTTGCGTTGCCGGCGTTTGCCCAGGATTCTGGAACGACGAATTCTGCGGCTTCTTTTGTTACCGCGATCTCGGCAGATTCCCTGAAGAAAATCGGTAAACATGAATTCCTGAAGAAAAAACTCGGGAATGAAGATGACCTTCGTTCTCTTTGCTCGGGGCTCAAGGCCTGCCTGAATGTGGATTTTGAAGGTTGTTTCGAAGAAGACTTGAAACCATGGCCTAAGGTGAAGTACAACGATGAATTCTGCGCTCCCTACAAGGAAATTGTAAGTCGTGGTTTCAACCCTGATCCCAAGCAGCCTATGGTGTATGAGGTTTTCGCTCGCCTAGGACGCAAGTATCGTGCGATTTACGTGAACGAGGGGACCCTTCCGCTAAATGAAGATGTGATCAGCTACCTCTTTGACAATATGCCTTTTACAGCACAGCTGATTAACGCTTACCTGGATGAAAACTACACCCTCGAGTATACTCATCGGAATCGTCGGTTCTTTAATGGCAGCAATGGCCGCAGCCTTTCTGGAGAATTCTACTGGGCCTTGCAGGATAGTGCCGGTACTAAGCTGGGCTTGCGCAACTTGTTCTTCGGATACGGACATGCCAAGGTCTTGAAATGGTCCCTGCATGGTACTGCAATTGCCTATTTGGACATGGATCCCGTTTCGAGGACGAAACTTAAGTACAAATTAACGGCTATTGTGTTCCCGGCCAACTCCGTCTTGAATTCCATTATGCAGATGGGTGTGTTCAAGAAAGTGGTAAATGAAAAGATCGACCATATTGTGGGAGATGTGAAGAAGGCTGCCGGCAAGTATTTCTCTGGGGACAAGGAGCCCATGCTGAAAAATGCATCCCTGAAGTCAGTGGATAATATTCAGTATGTTCTGGATTTTGAAAGCGTGGTGAATGGGGCGCCCTGGAAACTAGGCGACTTCGAAAAGGTTCAGAAGGAACGCGTCGCGCAGCGTAAACAGGATTTGGACGCAGTTCCAATTATAGTGAAGGACAATCAAGTTTTAGAGGAAAAAAATGAGTGATTTGATCGAAAAGGAAAGCTTGGAATCCCTGCTGGCCCGTGTGACGGACCGTCGAAAGGAACTGTTGACTTCTGTCGTTGACCGTCGTACAAGGCATTTCTGCATGGTGCTGGAAGATCTGTTCGATCCCCATAACATTTCTGCAGTGATCCGTACGGCTGAAGTCTTTGGCCTGCAGGATGTGCACGTGATCGAAGAAGATAACGCCTATAGCGTGAACAAGTCCATCTTGAAGGGTTCCTACAAGTGGATGAGCCTTTACCTTTACAAGAAGCGCATGCTCTGCATGGAAAAGCTTCGTGCCAAGGGCTATAAGATTGCCGTGGCCAGCACCAATACTACCAACTCCGTTCTGGATCTGGACTTGAGCCAGCCTACCGCTTTTTACCTGGGCAGCGAGTTCCATGGTAACCACCCGGACACCCTGGCCCATGCCGACTATGAATTCAAGCTGCCTCAGTATGGCATTACCGAATCCATGAATGTTTCTGTGGCTGGTGGCGTGCTGATGACCTATCTGGATGTATACATGCAGAAGGAAGGCCGCGAAAAGTTCCTGCTCCCCAAGGCAGAACGCGACGCTTTGCTGTATGATTGGCTGGATCGCCATGTAAATGGCATTGAAAATAATAGTCCTATCAAACGTATCGAAGAATAATAACTAGATTAAAAGCCAAATGAAAAAGTATTCTGCACTGTATTTTTCTGTGGGCCTGGTTGTAATACTGGCGCTCATTATTCTTGTATTTGGCGTATTTTTCCTGAACGAAAAGGATCCTCGCGAAACATTCAACACTTACTACCTGCGTTTTACCCAGGTCAGTACCCTTGTGCTGGATGACCCTGTGAAGGTGAACGGTGTTCGTCTAGGTAAGGTCGAGAATATCGAACTTTCTGGACACCGCGTGGTGGTGACGATCCGACTTCGTACCGACGTGAAGATTCCCAAGGATTCCGAAATCAGAGTGCAGAATATCGGTATCATGGGTGAACGTCAGATCGGTATGATTCTCGGCGATTCCACAAGCTACTTCGTCCCGGGTGATACCATTTCGGGTCAGTTCGACGCCGGTATTGCAGAAGCCATCGGCCTTGCCGGTGAAGTTTGCGATAGTACCAAGGTCCTTCTGGAATCTGTAAAGAAGGCTCTGAACCAGACTATCGTCAATCCGGAATTCCAGGATCGTTTCAAGACCCTGCTTGTTAAGGCTGAAAAGCTGGAAGACCGTCTGATGCTTATGCTGAATACCACCGATCCCCAGCTGAAGAAGAGTCTGGAAGGCTTGAACCAGGTGACGGAAAAGGTGAATGGCCTTATTGATGGTGTAAAGTCTCCCATTGACAATATGTTTGCAAGTACCGATAAGGTGATGGGTAACGCAAATAATTTGATTGGCGAACTGGAAGGTGTGACCAAGCACCTAGATGATTTGGTTGGAAGAGTCCAGACTAAATTGGAATCCAAGGACAACACCGCCGGTATTTTGTTGAACGACAGAGCCCTGCATGACGACATCGTGAAGACGGTTCATTCGGCTGATAGCCTGTTCCGTATTATTCTGCAGGACGGTCTGGACGTCAACGTGGATATTTTCTGAGGAAAAAATGATAGTTAAGACATTAGTGGTCACAAACAAGTTGGGTATTCACGCGCGTCCCGCCGGTATGATTGTTGATATTACCGGCCAGGCTAAGAGCGACATCTCCATCGTTTTTGAAGGGGCCAAGGCAAACGCCAAGAGCATCCTGAACGTGATGATGCTTGCTATTCCCGCTGGTTCCGAAGTAAAGTTCGAAATCGATGGTGAAGATGAAGAGAATGTAGCTTCCTTGCTGGAAGGTTTGTTCAATGACCACTTCAACGAAGAACCCTGCTAAGAATGATGGCTTGAATCCGGTTCACGGTTCGTTGCGACGCACTGTACTGACCGGCGTTCCCGCTTCTCCCGGCTTCGCTATGGGCCGGGTTTTCCCGGTTTCGAACCGAGAAATTTCTGTAGTAGAGGAAACTCTTCCTGAAAGTCGACTGGCAGACGAAGAACAGCTTTTCTTGAAGGCTGTTAGCAAGACTGCCAAGGAAATCGCCCAGATCAAGGAAATATCCGAAAGCCGCGCAGGCATGAAGGATAGCCTGATTTTTGCAACCCACCTGATGATTCTTCAGGACCCCGGGTTGGTAAATGGTATTATCGATAAGATTCGCAAGGACCGTAAGAATGCACGCTGGGCTGTGCATGTGGTTCTTGGGGCTTACATTGACCGCTTTGAATCTATTGATTCTGCGGCCATGAGAGACAAGGCGGCTGACCTTAGGGATTTGTATAATCGTCTGATGGCCGCCATGGAAGACTCCGGACCTGTGCTGGAGGATGTGGCTCATGAAGAAGGCGTTGTCCTGGTTGGCCATGAACTTCTGCCTAGCCTGTTGATGTCCATTAAGCCGGGGCAGGTGAGCGGTCTCGCCATGGATACCGGTGGCCGTACTAGCCATGTGGCCATTCTTGCACGCTCTCTCCAGATTCCCCTAGTCTCTGGTTTGCGTAACGCAGCCGCCATTATCAAGGCTGGGGACGTCGTCATTGTTGATGGCTCTAGCGGCAAGGTTGTCGTAAACCCCAACGAAGAAGACATTAAGGATTTCCGCGAAAGGCAGGAAGTCTTTGAACGCCAGCGTCGCGAACTGTTTACCATGCGACAGCTGGAACCTATGACCCGTGATGGTAAGTATATTACCCTCCACGCCAATATCGAAATTCCGGGTGAAGCAGATAAAGTAACGGATTTCGGTGCGACGGGTATTGGCCTTTATCGTTCTGAATTTTTGTTCCTGCGCAAGGATGCTCCCACGCAGGATGAACAACGCGATGCCTATCGCTATATTCTCGAGACAATGTCTCCGTGCCCAGTGACGATCCGTACTCTGGATGCTGGTGGTGATAAACTGGTTAGTGGCATTAATGCAGTGAGTGAGTCTAACCCCTTTATGGGCTGGCGCTCCATTCGTGTGTGCCTCGATCGCGAAGATATTTTCTGTACCCAGCTGAAGGCCTTGCTCCTGGCAAATACCAAGGGCAACCTGAGACTTTTACTGCCCATGATTTCTGGCATGACGGAACTTCGCCGTGCAAAGGCATGCATCAAACGCTGCCGTGATGAACTTGAAGCCGAAGGTAAGAAGTGTGCCAAGGTGAAGGTGGGCGTGATGATTGAAGTGCCTGCCGCTGTCATGATTGTTGACAAGCTTGCCAAGGAAGTGGATTTCTTCAGCATTGGTACAAACGACTTGATTCAGTTCACCCTCGCTGTGGACCGTACCAACGAACTTATTACAGACATGTTCCAGCCGCACCATCCGGCGGTGCTTAGCATGATTTATGAAACTGTCAAGGCCGCCCATCGTGAAGGTTTTCCTGTGGCGGTTTGCGGTGAAATGAGTGCTGACCCCATGAGCGTCTTGCTGCTGGTTGGCCTTGGAATTGATGAACTTTCCATGACTCCATGGAACGTCATGTCTACGAAGAAGATTATTCGATCCATCAACTTTGAAGATGTCAGGGAAACGGCTCTGACCGTGCTTCAGATGGACGATGCCGAAAGCGTAAACGCCTATCTTCACAAGAAGTATGCGCAGGCTATTAGAGACCTGGGCGTGCTTAGTGTGGTGGGCCAGGCCGATAACAGCAAGAAGTAAGAGAAAAGTGAAATTTGGTGTTTTTGTTGCAATAATAAGCATGTGTGCAGTGGGCGCATATGCTCAGGTTGACTCCGTCCAGACGGATTCTGTTCAGAATAAACCTATTATAGATAATGCCGTTCCGCAGCCCTTTCAGGCAACTGACAGCCTTGTGGCTTCTATGCCTGTGGAACCTGTAAATCCGTATGCAGAACTTGAACAGATTCCCCCAAATCGATTCCAGGACATGGTGGTTCGATATGATCGTGCCCGCGCCTTGAGCCTGGACGAATCCCAGCCTAGGGATGTTCGTGACTTTGCCAATGCGGCCCAGTTCTTCTATAAGGAACAGTGGGATAGTGCTTTTGACGCTTACAGCAAATTGATGGGCCGTGATACGGCCTTGGATGGTGCCGTCGTTCTCCGTATGGCCAAGGCTAAGTTCCAGCAGGGTGACTTCAAGCAGATGCGCGAAACCCTCCAGAAGAACAAGGCCATGGAAAAGGATGCCTCCTGGGACCGTCAGGCAAGCCGCCTCCGTATCGAGGCCGCCATGGCCGATTCTACTTTGAGTGATCGTGCCCATGCAGATTCCATCAAGGCCTTTATTGATAAGTATCCTAAGTCTGACGATGCTTCTGCCCTTAAGTATCGTTATGCCAAGTATCTGGAACAGTTCAAGCAGCTGAAGAATGCGAAACGCGTCTACATGCAGTTGTTGACAAGTTCTACTTCTTATAAGGATTCTGCTTTCTCGGCCATTCGTCGCCTGCGTAAGGTTCAGGGCGCTCCGGAAAGCTTGTCGGAGAAGGTGGCCTATGCCAAGATGGCCTGCGCCAAGGATGAGGCTGCTAGCTGCCTGACCTTGCTGGATTCCATTCAGATTCTTGATGCGGCCTTGCTTGCTAAGTCTCCGGAATCTGCGGTGGCTCTTCCTGAAGATTCTATCCAGAGCAAGTTGCCTGTGAGCAGCCTGGACATGGATACTCGAATTAACCTTTGGGAAAAACGCGCTGTCGCTCTTCGCGGCTTGAAGCGGGAAGATGAGTCCATTAAGCAGTTCCGATTCTTGCTGGATTCTGTGGAAATGCGTCCTCTGTGGATTCAGTCTACCCTGCGTCTGCTTCGCAACAACTCTAGCAAGTATGCCCGCGAAATTAAGATGTTCGATTCCCTGCTGGCCGACGTAAGCAAGTACAGCAAGGAAAACGCCAACAATTTGTGGGTTCGTGGCTTTGAATACGAGCAGAATCAGAAGTATGATAGCGCCGTAGTTTGCTACCGCGAGCTTTCTCACAAGCGTTTCAAAAATAATGTTAAGCGTCAGTGGGCCAAGTTCCGCATTGGCTTTGTCTACTTCAAGCAGGAAAAGTGGCAGGAAGCTATCGATGCTTTCACCGATGCGACCAAGGATCAGTTCCTCTGGAGTGGAAGTGGCGCCCGCATGTTCCTGGGGGATGCCTACATGAAATTGGGCAAGGATTCCCTGGCCCGCGAAGCCTACCTAGATTGTATCCGCGATTTCCCGCTGGCCTACTACGCTCATCGTAGTCGCATGAAGCTGGTGGAATACAAGCTGATGGATGCGAAGGACGTTCCCTATGCCCATGGTATTCCCATGTCGCCCGAACAGACTTTGGCCTGGATTCGTGACTCTCAAAAGCTGGGCAAGCCTGACGCTACTTATAGCCCGGAACGTTATAACCGCATAAAGACCTTGTTCCATTATGGCTTTACGGATCAGGCATTCGCTCTTTACGATGAAGCTCGCAAGAAGAATGCTAAGCGTCTGGACTTCCTTTATGAATATGGTCAGCTGTTCTATGAAGTGGGCGAAACTGCTGCCGGTTACCGTCTGGCTCGTCAGTTCCAGAACAATATGGACCGTCGCCGTCTTATGGCTCCGCCCATTGCCGTCCTGCATTACCTGTTCCCCATTCCTTATCGCGATCAGGTGAAGTTCCATTCCGGTGATCGCATCGACCCCTTCTTCGTGTATAGCGTTATGCGTCAGGAATCCATTTTCAACTTTGAAATTGCTTCTCCTGTTGGCGCCTGCGGCTTGCTGCAGATTATGCCCGCTACAGGAAAGACCCTGGCAAAGTTGGAAAATATCGAGAACTTCGATCCGAAGCAGTTGTACAATGCCTATATGAACATCCGTCTGGGCATCCGTTACCTTGTGGATCTGAAGGCTGAGTATAACGATGACTATATGTATGTCCTGGGCAATTACAATGCAGGTCCCAAGCCCACCAAACGTTGGCAGGCTGCAGGCCAGGGCCTCCCTTGGGATGTCCGTGCTGAAGATGTGAGCTATTGGGAAACCCGCGACTACGTAAAGCGCGTCATGGGCAATTACTGGATCTATCAGGAAATTTACGACGAACTGTAAGACGCGAGGCGACAGGTACGAGGTATGAGGGCGGAGCCTGGGGCTCCTTTGAGGTAAATAATCGCGCCGAAGGCTCCTAGCTTATTAACTCATAATTCGTAATTGATATCTAAACCGCTAGATTCCTCGACTCCACTTCGTTTCGCTCGGAATGACACTCAAGGAATCTCATCACTCATCACTCTTCACTATTAACTCCCCATGCTTTTTCTTCTTTTGACCATTGGCCCCGCGTTTCTTTTTGCCTGCGGAAATATCCTTGAAAAATCGGGTGTTTCCACCGTGGGCAAACGTACTGGTGGTGTGTCTAATCCTTGGCAGTTTCTGAAAGGCGTCCTGAGTAATGGCTTTTGGTGGTTGGGCATCAGCTGTTCCGGCCTTGCGACTATTGGTTATTACATAGCCATGGCACGCTATGACTTGAGTCAGGTGCAGCCTATGATGGTGCTGAATCCGGTTTTGACGGCATTGATGGGTTTTGTTATTCTGAAAGAAGTTCTGACTCGCCGTATTGTTGTAGCGATCTGCTTTGTGGTGGTAGGCCTTCTTTATTCTGTAGAATCCCTTGGCGAAGCGACCAGCGTACAGGATGTTTCTATGTTGTGGGCTTATGCCGGGGTCGTTTGCGGTGCTACCCTTGTTGCTCACCTTTGGGTTAAGGATCGCGAAATGGTGGATTCCCTGATTATGGGTGTGGGTTTTGGAATTTCGGCTGCATTCTATAAGAGCCTCGCCATGGATTTTGACCTTGACAATGTGACTCTTTCTTCCGTGGGAGCCCTTCTTCTAGACTTTAGAACTTTGGGTTATATTGTCACTTACGGCATTGCCTTCTTGTATTCCCAAGTTTCTTTTTCTCGGGGCAGAGCCCTGTTTATTATCCCGTTCAGCGCTGCTGTCGGTGCTGCTGTTCCTACGATTGCGGGAGCCTTGGTCTTTAGCGAGGCATTCCCTCTTGGAAAGATGATTTCTGTTGCGCTTGTTCTTACGGGAGCGGCCCTGTTCGTGGTTCGTCGCCCTCGTTTAAAGAAAGGCGAAAAGGCCTAATGATTCGTGAAAGATCTGTTTGCCCTTGTGTGATATAGATTGCAAGTCCCGCCCTTAGGCGGGCATTTCTGTATATATTTGAATCGGGTATGCTTATGTTAGACTATAAAAAAATTTGCCTAAATTCTTTGGTAATTGAATTCTGGGTGTTAATGCTGACCTTGGTGTTTGTAGCGTGTTCCAGCGAGAGTGGTGAAACCAAAAGTGTTCAGGTTGTTGAATCTGAAATGAGCTCGTCATCGGAAGATTCTACGGTTACGGAACCCCCGAAGTTTTCCTATGTGGGCGGCCCGATTATTTTTACAGAAGTGGATCCCATCAATACGGTCTATGATGATCATGAGGGTGGTGATGCCGGTTGGGTTGAACTGTATAATTCTTCCAGCGAACCGGTGAATCTAAAGGGAATGGCTTTGACCAATTCACTGGACAAGCCTGAAAAATGGATTTTTGGAGATGTGGTTCTACAGCCGGATTCCTTCATGCTGGTTTATCTATCCGGGAAAAATTTGCCTGATTTTGTTGCTCCTCATGATTCAATCAGCTTGATTGGAACGGGTTGCTGGAGTTGGACAGATGCCCAGAATGATCCCCCGGGAGAAAGCTATTCTGAACCGTTAGACGGACAGAAAAAATTGTGCTTTACGGAAAATAATGGACGGATGTTTGGCGCCCGGATGCGTCTAGGCGAAAATGAGAAACTGGGCTGGTCTTCCATTTCGTCCTTTGTGGGGACGAGGAGTAGCGGCGAAAATGATGTGCTGGACATTTCGGCTACCAATGAGATTTTGCTTCATGCCTTTATCACCAGGGATCGAAAGGTGTCCTTCCGTTTGGGTCAAACGGGACTTGATGACTGGAAAGGTTACGAATTGGTCTTTACGGGAACGGGGGATTCTTCTACGGTGTATCGCGCCTTGCTTCCTACGGGGAAGACGTACCCTGACTTGTCCATCATTTATGGAACTAGGATGAGCCCGGAAAGTCAGGAAAAGCAGGAAGTGACCGTGAAGGCCTTCTCTTACATCGCGCGAAACAGAGGGCATGAACCTCATACGTCCTTCAAAATCAAGAACGAAGGTGGTTCGCTATACTTGATGAAAAATGCGTTGGAAATTATGGACTCTGTGGCGTACCCCAAACTGCCTGTTGAAAAGACCTGGTCTTTGGGTGATGGCCGCTGGGGCTTTGCCGATGCGACGCCTTATGGTGTGACAGTTTCCGATGTGGTTTCGGAAAGGTCGCCTGCTTTGGATACTTTGACTGATTTGCCTCCGTCAGGTTTTTACCAGGATGAGTTTGTAGTGTCGTTCCCGAAGGAAAGTATGGTGCGCTGTGAATTTGGTGGAGCCGTTCCTACGGAGAATAGCCAACTGGTTTTGGCGTTGAAGGTGGACAACTCCGCTGTAGTTCGCTGCGCCAGCTTTATTCCGGGCGCCCTCCCTGGAGAAGTCTTGAACCGAACTTACCTTTTTGAAACGACGCCCGGTGTTCCGACGGTCTTTATAACTAGCGATCCCAATTCCCTGTTTGACCCTGATACGGGAATCTACATGGAAGGTCCCAATGCCGAACATGCGGAACCTCACTACGGTGCCAACTATTGGGAAGACAAGGAAGTTCCTGTTTTTGTTGAACTACTTGAAGTGGGGCAGGGCGCTCCTGCTTTTGCCAAGAACGCCGGGCTGAAAATTTTCGGAAACTACAGTCGTCAGAATGAAAAAAAATCCGTGGCAATTACATTCCGAGAAAAGTATGGCGACAAAAGATTGAACTATCCCTTGTTCCCTGATTTCCCGGATTTAACTAAGTTTAAAGTTTTCCTGTTAAGGAATAATGGTAGCAATTTTAACAACGACTATATTCGAGATCGTTTGGCCAGTTCTATTTCAGAAGGGCTTGGCGTTGACTATCAGAGAGGGCGTGGCGCAATCGTCTATTACAATGGCGAGTACTACGGTATTCACAACATCCGTGAACGCTCTACGGAATATTATTTCGAAACCCATTATGGATACGACCCCGATGAAATTGACTTGCTGAAGGCGGATAATGCCGCATCGGCTGGGTCCGCTATTGGCTACACCGATTTGATGTCCTGGATGGAAGATCATGATTTGTCTTTGGATGAAAATTATGCCTATGTTTCGGAACAGATTGATGTAGACAACTTGATGAATTACATGCAGACGGAAATTTTTGCAAATAATAGGGACTGGCCTGCCAACAATCTTAAGAAGTGGCGCTGTGAAAATCCCGCAACAAAATGGAAATGGTTCATTTACGATACTGACTTTGGTTTTGGTGGCAGTTCCACGGATCAAAGCAATATTTTTGACTTTACTACTACGGAGGAGGGCAAATCTTGGCCCAACGGACCGGAATCTACGTTCCTTTTAAGGACGCTCCTTAAAAATCAGACGTTTAAAATTGCGTTCATAAATCGTATGACAACTCTCCTTTCCATGAATTTTGAGTCCAGTAGGATTCTTGCTCGAATCGAGTCCATGATGGGTGAAATTGAGTCGGAAATTTCCAGGGATCAGGATCGTTGGAACCATAAATCCTCTTACATGAGTAGTCAATTTGATAAGATTAAGAGTTTTGCCAAAACCCGTCAGGCCGTAATCGTGACGGAACTGCAGGAATTCTTCGGTCTGGGCGAGGTGGCGGAGGTTTCCCTATCTGTGGAGGGGCATGGAACCATCCTTGTCCATGGGTTGTCCTTGGATCGTAACTCTATGACTGTCAAGTTCTTTGCCGGCACTCCCGTGACTCTTACCGCTGCTCCGGTGTCAGGTGGTGTGTGGGCTGGCTGGGCTGATGGTGTCATGGACGCTACCCGAACAATTCTCCCCGAGGAAATAACCTCCCTAACAGCCACTTTTAGGTAGCACTTTGGGTGTCCAAAACGTTTTTTTTCTAAATTTAGGGTATTATGAGTTTTACTACAAAGATTCTTTGCATTGGTGCGGGCTACGTCGGTGGTCCCACCATGACCGTTATTGCCGACAAGTGTCCTGATGTAAAAGTTACTGTCGTTGATATTAACCAGGCCCGCATTGATGCCTGGAATAGCGAAAACCTCCCGATTTTTGAACCGGGACTGGATGACGTCGTTAAGCGTGCCCGTGGCCGTAATCTTTTCTTTAGTACCGATATTCCGGCTGCAATTAAGGAAGCGGACATCATCTTTGTGTCTGTGAATACTCCGACCAAGACGTTCGGTCATGGCGCCGGAAAGGCTTCTGACCTCCAGTACTGGGAAAAAACCGCTCGAAATATTCTTGAAATTGCCGATGAAGGCAAAATTATCGTGGAAAAGTCCACTTTGCCGGTTCGTACTGCCGCCGCAATGGAACGCATCCTGAATTCCAATGATAAGGGACTCCACTTCGAAGTTCTGTCTAATCCGGAATTCTTGGCTGAAGGTACCGCCATCCAGGATCTGTTTGAACCGGACCGTGTTCTTATCGGTAGTCACCAGACTGAATCCGGCTTGGCCGCTTGCCAGAAGCTGGTCGATGTCTATGCCCACTGGGTTCCCCGTGATCGCATCCTGACCACGAACCTGTGGAGCTCTGAACTGACAAAACTTACTGCAAACGCCTTCCTGGCTCAGCGTATTAGCTCCATCAACTCCATTAGCGCCCTGTGCGAACGTACCGGTGCCGACGTGGATGAAGTTGCCTTTGTCATGGGCAAGGACAAGCGTATCGGTCCTAAGTTCCTGAAGGCTTCTATCGGTTTCGGTGGCTCCTGCTTCAAGAAAGACATCTTGAACCTGGTTTACCTTTGCGGTTACTATGGACTGCCTGAAGTGGCTGCCTATTGGGAAAGCGTGGTAAAGATTAACGAATGGCAGACCCATCGCGTGGTGGACCGTATGCTGGAAACCATGTTCAACACCATCGCCGGAAAGAAGATTGCTGTCTTCGGTTTCGCCTTTAAGGCAAATACGGGTGATACTCGTGAAAGTCCCGCAAACCTGGTTGTTCGCGACCTCCTTTCTGAACATGCACTGCCGGTTGTAACTGATCCGAAGGCTATTCCCGATGCAAAGCGTGACCTGAAGGATGTACTGGATCAGGTTGAATTTAACGAAGATCCGTATAAGGCCGCCGAGGGCGCACATGCGGTGGTGGTCTGCACTGAATGGAAGTGCTTTGCTGAACTGGATTGGAACCGTATTTACAGTTCCATGGCTAAGCCTGCCTTCGTGTTTGATGGCCGTAATATTTTGGATGCAGATGCTCTTCGCAAGATTGGTTTCGAAGTGACGAGTATCGGTAAGGGTAAGGCGGAGTAAAAAGGATTATTTTTTATGGCAGCAATTAGTGTCTTTGGGCTTGGGTATGTGGGTTGCGTCGGCATTGCATGCTTGGCGAAACTGGGCAACAAGATGGTGGGCTGCGATGTTGATGCAAACAAGGTTTCCCGTGTTTCCAAGGGTCTTCCGACCATTGTCGAAAGAGACATTGATGAATTGATGGAAGAAGGCTTCAAGGCTGGGTTGATTTCTGCAACCGAGTCTGTCGAAGAGGCTGTCTTGAATACGGATTTGTCTTTCCTGTGCGTTGGAACTCCCAATGCACCTGATGGACATCTGGATGTTTCTTATTTGATAACCGCTGCAGAAAGTATTGGCTCTGCACTCAAGAAGAAGGACTCGTTCCATATTGTCATTATCCGTAGTACGGTTCCTCCTGGAACTAACGCTATGATTTCAGAACGTATCGCTGAAATTTCCGGCAAGCAGGTCAATATGGATTTTGCTGTTGTTTCCAATCCGGAATTTCTGCGTGAAGGGACTGCAGTAAAGGACTTCCTGAATCCTCCCATTACCGTTATTGGATCTCAGAACGAGATTGCGGTTAAGACCTTGCGTACCTTGTATGAACCTCTTGGCAGTGAAATTGCCGAAGTTCCCGAAAAGGTTGCTGAGATTATCAAGTTTGTCAATAACTCTTACCATGCCCTCAAGGTGACATTCGGTAACGAGGTTGGCGCAATTTGTAAGTCTCTGGGAATCGATAGCCATCAGGTGATGAACTTGTTCTGCAAGGATACTCAGCTGAATATCTCTCCGTACTATTTCAAGCCCGGTTTTGCCTATGGTGGCTCTTGCTTGCCTAAGGATCTTAAGGGTTTGAAGTTCCTTGCTGAAAATAATGATGTCAGTGTACCTGTCCTTGACTCCATTGAAAAGAGTAACGATGCTCACATCGATAGAGTTGTTGAACTGGTCAAGAATTCTGGATGCAAGGATGTGGGCGTTATTGGATTGACCTTTAAGGCCGGCACTGACGATTTGAGAAATTCTGCTTCGACTCGTATGGTCGAGGCTCTGATGAAGTCCGGTTACAATGTCCGTATCTTTGACAGATTCCTGAACCTGGCTCTGGAAAAAGAAACGAACCTTAAGGATTTGAATTCTCGAATTCCTCATTTGCTGCCCCTTTTGAAGGGCTGCACCGAGGATGTGGTGAAGTGCAGTTCCCTGGTGATTGTGACCGTGCGTAATCCCGATATTCCTGCGATGATCCGTAAGTACACGAACGTACGTTTCTTCGATCTGGATCGTGTGAAGGATTCTTCTGTAGAATGCTTGCCCAATTATGAGGGCTTCTGCTGGTAGTATTTTATGTCTGAGTTGTGCGGAAAGAAAGTCTGTATCGTTGTTGAAAACTTGCCGGTTCCTTTTGATAGGCGCGTCTGGCAGGAAGCAACGTCGCTTCATGATGCTGGTGCCGAAGTTACTGTGATTTGTCCCCAGACAAAGAAGTATCCCTTGGCGTACGAAGAACTCGACGGTATCAAGATTTATCGTCATCCGCTTCCTGAAGCAAACAGAACCTTGGATTATTTCAAGGAATATTTCTGTGCTCTCTTTCATGAATTTAGACTGCTCTTGAAGGTGTTCCGGAAGCAGGGCGTGCAGGATGTAATCCATGCCTGCAATCCTCCTGACTTGATTTTCATTGCGGCATTCCCGTTTTATGCATTGACCCGCTGCAAGTTCCTCTTTGATCATCATGACATCAATCCGGAACTGTGGATTGCCAAGTTCGGTAAGAAGGGCTTGGGTTACCAGGCTATGCTCCTGGTAGAACGTTTGACGTACCATTTTGCTAAACACGCTATCGTCACTAATGAATCCTACAAGGAAATTGCCATCCGTCGTGGTAAAAAGCGGGAAGAAGATGTGACGGTTGTCCGTAGCGGTCCCAATATCCAGAAGCTGAAAGTGGGCCCGGCCAAGCCTGAAGTGAAGCAGGGGTTTAAGCATCTCGTTGGTTATATTGGCGTTATGGGAAAGCAGGAAGGTATTGATCTGCTGCTCCAGTCTGTCGACTATATCGTAAATAAGAAAGGTCGCAAGGATATCCGTTTCTGCATTATGGGCGGCGGTCCTTCTCTTGAAGAACTCCGTCAGATGAATCAGTCCATGGGTCTTTCTGATTATGTGGAATTCCCGGGTCGCGTGTCGGACGAGCATCTGGCCGATGTGTTGAATACTGCGGATGTGTGTGTGAATCCGGACCTGCCCTCTGAAATGAACGACAAGTCTACCATGAATAAAATTATGGAGTACATGGCGTTTGGAAAGCCGATTGTGCAGTTCACCTTGAAGGAAGGTAAGTTCAGCGCTCAGGAAGCTTCTCTTTATGCAGAGAATACTAGCACGGAAGATTTTGCAGAAAAGATTCTCTGGTTGCTTGAAAATCCCGAAAAGGCTGCAGAAATGGGCCGCTTTGGCCGCAAGCGTGTCGAAAGCGAGTTAAGCTGGGAATATGAACGCCCGAAGCTGATCGGGGCCTATAAGAAGCTGCTGAAGGTTTAACAGTAAAATTAGCCCTCACTTTGAGGGCTTTTTTTATTTAAAGTTTGCTGTATAGGAAGACTTCTTTTCTGGGGAAACTAGGCGCGGATTTTCTGTAACGCCGTCGTCCCATTGGGTAAAGTTGTGCCCGCTTTCGGGGATGGCCTCTATTAGGAGTTTGTTTCCTCTAAAGAATGTTCCACTAAATGTTTTTGAATGATTTTCTGGAAGCCGCATTCCGTCGATGGTTATGTAGCCAGCTCCCTTGGCTTCGAAAGAAATAGGTGTGGTCTTGCCTAGGTTGAATTCTTTTCTGTAATCTTCTATGACGGATTTGTCGCGTTCTACGGCCCATTTTATGATGTCCTCGCCGTCTTTAGAAACGGAGCGAGGGAATCGTTCCATGTCACGGTCCATTTCGTCGGAGTCAATTTGGGCTAGAATCGTCTTAACAGCATTGGAAACTTTTTCGGCGGTTAGATAGTGACTAAACAGAATGGCGGAATGATTGATGAAGGCTCTCTTGAAGTCATCATTTTGAATGAGTTGAGTGTAAACCTTGGCAAATGACCATGGGGTTGAACGGTCTCGGATCCAGTCGAATATGTTCTGGTTGCTTTTTTGCCATTCATAGGAATCAAGGTTAAAACCATGATCTATGTCGAATGCCATGTATTTCCAACGTGTGGAATCTGATTTCCAGGCACGAACGTTATTTGTTGGCCAATCGTCGTTGAGGCTGTAAATTTCAAAAGCCATGTAGTTCGTAAAGTTTATTATGTCCAATTTTGTTTGCAGGGTGTCGTATTCGTCTTGCCTTGAAAAATCGGAATTGGCGATGTACCTGATGAAATCAACGTATTTTTTAATTGATTTTCCGCTGAAATTTTCGCGGTGATGTTCTACGACGGTTACGGTTTTTGAGTTGATTCCGTAGTTGGTCTCTATATAATCAGCGTTTAATATTTCGCGTATGTTGTGGATTCCGTAGTATTCGCCGTTATAGAAAACTACTACGGGGTGTGAACGCTGGTAATCTATGGTTGTCCCTTCCAGAAGGCTTGTGAATGCGGCGTCTCCTACATAATCCTTGTAGAATCGATTGCCGAGATTTCTAAGACGGAAAGATTTGAATTTATTGTTGTTGGGGCGAGTGTCGAAAAGCGTGTAGGTGAGTTTGCCGTCTTGATAGACTTTTCTCATTTTGATGTTGACGGATTTCTTTGGGTAGTATCGGGTGCAGCCTCCTGCAATGGAAATTCCTGCATCAATTTCAAAACTGACTTTCTTGGATGAACTTCCTTTTGCGAAATATTCGACGTGGACGGGGTATTCCGTTTCATTGAGATATCCGGCATCCGCGTTGGGGTCAGAACATGAGTGATTGTCGTAATAGTAGGATTCCTTGAAAAAGATGGGGTCTACGCTAACGGAGATTACTGGCATCTTTATTTTTTCGCCGACAAAGTAGGATCTGGTTGTCGTGTTTATGGTAAGTGCTCCGTTTTTAAAACCGGCGCAACGCAAGATGGTGTTTTTTTCGATGAGGAGACTCTTACTGAAAATGGGGGAATTTTTGCTGGGTACAGATCCGTCCTGTGTGCAGCGGATGGTTTCCTTGTCGGATGGCGTCGGTGCCTGCAGGATAAAAGGATCTTTGTAGAATCCGGATTTTGTATTTAGATTTATGGTTTTGGCTATTTCCGAATACCAGTTTGAATCTACGTTTGCGTTTTCTGGGGTGGCTTTTGAGAAGTATCCCCAGATCCCGTCATTGTTTTTCCCGTAACTGATTCCGTTTGTCAACTGAGGGTAGGTGACTGAATCCAATACGTCAAATTTGGAATTTAGCAGATATATACTGCCGCCCTTTTTGCCTAGATTCCAGTTTGTATGAAAATTTGAATCTTTTTGATCGCAGAAGACGATTTTGTATGATTTGGCTGGAATTTCCTCGCTGGAAAATTTCCATTTGTCGGGTTCCGCTATGTTATCTGTCAAGTAGACGTTTTTGAGGCTGACGGTTGAATCTTTTGAGTTGTATAGTTCGATCCAACTAGGTAATTGACCTGCATCGTCTTTAAAATCTAAATTTTGAATTTGAATTTCTGATATGGAAATGTGAGCCCGATCCTGTAAACGCTGTTCCTCGGAGGAGTCTTCCTCGTCTGAGGCAAATATTGCACAGTTGGATATCGATGAAAGAATAAATGCCGTCAATAGCATTGTCGATATTGTGGAAAGTGTGTTTTTTAATTCAATCATCATCTGTATAATGTAATAAGGAAATTGGCTTTTTTCAAGTTTTTTTATTTATTCCATTTTTAGTCGACTTGTTCTATTTTTCTATCTTTGAAAGAGAATGTCATTAGTATGGTATATTCAACGCATTAAGACCTTTTCTCCCGAAGAGGTTTTTTATCGTGTAGGTCAGCGATTCCGCACGCATGTTCTTGATAAACGTCTGTTTAAACGAAACGTTGCAGAATGCAATTTAGAGGGGAAAGTTCCGCCCCGTTTGGTTGCTGATGAAAATGCTCACTTGATGTATCCTATCTTTGAATCGGCTGTTGATATTTATAAGCCGATAGACTGGCATCGTGATCTTTCGTCGGGAAGATCGTTCCCTGAAACGTTTGCCCATAAGATTAATATTCGTTCCGATGAATTTGGCAGCGCCAAGCATGTGTGGGAAGTTAACCGCATGCTGTTCCTGACGCGTATTGCAAAACTTTTTAAGGAATCGGGAAATCGTGATTTACTAGATCTATTTGTCTATCATGTTTCATCGTGGATGGATTCGAATCCCTATTTGCGGGGGGTAAACTGGTACAGCAATATCGAGGTAAACATCCGTCTAATTAACTGGGCGTATTGCTGGAAGTTGTTGGATGCTGAAAATCTTTGTAAGTCTGACGAAAACTTCGGACGATTTGTCCGTGAAGTATGGCTTCCCCTCGTGAACCAGCATATTGAATTTTCAAGGAAGCATCCGTCGCTGTATTCGTCTGCGAATAATCACCTTGTTGCAGAATATGCTGGCCTCTTTATTGCGTCATGTTGCTGGGATTTTCTAAAACGTGAAAAATATCGTGCTTATGCCAAGGCAGGACTTGAAAGAGAAATTCTCTTGCAGAATGTGTCCGATGGCGTAAATCGAGAAGAGGCTGCCGAGTACATCCAATTTATTGATGACTTCTTTTTGCTTGCCTCCGTGATGGGAGATGAGGCGGGGTGTCCGTTGTCGTCGTCGTATAAGGACCGCCTTCATCAGATGGCTCGTTACTTGAATGCCATGCTGGATGTGAACTACAATTATCCCATGTATGGAGATGGGGATGATGGATTCCTGTTGCGTCCTGATGCTGGTGGTCATTTCAATAACTTTAGATCGCTGCTGACATCTTTTGCAACCTATTTTGCTGATGCTTCCCTAAAACGTTCCGACTTGAGTTGGGATGATAAGAACCAATTGATTTTTGACAATCAGGGAAAGGCTGCTTTTGACGCTTTGAACGCCGACGGCGATAATCCTGACAAGAATGTGTTCCTGACAGAAAGCGGTCATTACATTTTTAGAAAGATGGCTGGAGGAAGGGAAACATTTCTCCATTTTGATGCGGCTCCTTTGGGCTTCTTGAGTATCGCTGCACATGGTCATGCCGATGCATTGAGCATTATCTTGCATGTGGACGGTTTCCCTGTTGTTGTGGATTCGGGTACGTTTACTTATCATACTCACAAGGTTTGGCGTAAATACTTTATGGGAACTGTTGCCCATAATACAGTCCGCGTTGATTTTATGGATCAGGCCACTCAGGCCGGACCTACCATGTGGTTGAATCATTTTAAGTGCAGAGCCTTGCAGGTTGAAAATGATTCTGTTGTTGCAACCCACAGTGGTTATGATAAGCTTGGCGTCTGTCATTCTCGAAAGGTCGAATTCTTGCGGGACCAGGAAGAATTTATAATCACGGACTCTTTAAAGTCTGACGGATCTCATGATGCGGAAATACCCTTCCATTTAAGTCCTTGTGCGCAGGTGGTTGAAACTTCCAAGGGCGTCTTTGTAATCTCTGTTGCCGGGGCTCGTCAGGTGCAAATCACTACGGATCCGTCGCTGGAATATCGTATTGTGTCTGGCGAAGAATCTCCTGTGATGGGGTGGTATTCTGAACACTTTGGGGAAAAGGTCCCTTGCAAGGTGCTGTACGCACAAAAGAAGTGTTCTGGAAATTCAAGTTTTGAAACGAAGATTAAGGTGCTTTCATGATTGAAAAAATTTGTCATATTGGGCCGGCTCTTTATGTTCAGGGTGGAATCAGTTCTGTTCTTGTGAGTTATAAGAAGCTTTTTAAATTGCCTGAGGGCAATTTTATTGCTAGCTACAATGGCTCCTTTGTGAAGTCTCTTCCGGTTCTTTTTTTGCTTTGCTTGCGTCTTCTTATTTGCCCGCCGAGCCAGTTTGATTTCTTTCAGATTCACACTTCTAGTTATGGAAGTTTCTTTCGCAAGTATTTGATTAGCCGCTGCCTCCGTCTTCGCGGTCGAAAGTACGTTTGTCACATTCACGGAAGCCTGTTTGATAAATTCTGCAATGGAGCGCCTTCAATTGTAAAGCTAATGTTGAAGGATTATTTCGTTCATTCCGAAAAGATTTTCATTCTCTCTTCGGAAATGAAGGATATTGTTAGATCGGTGTCTCCTTCTTCCGAAAATTTCGTGGTAATCCCGAATCCTGGCGAAAGTATTGCCGGTGCTCCGGAGGATCTTTCTTTGCATGAAAATCCTGTGAAGGTGATTTTTTCAGGAAGATTCGGAAATCGTAAGGGCGTGTATGATTTGATTGAAGCCTTTGATAAGTCTTCTTTTTCTGTGCCTGTGGAGTTGTTCCTTTTTGGCGATGGTGAAGTGGACAAGGTTCGTGAATGTGTTGAAAAGTCCTCGAAATCAAGTCTGATCAGCGTGTCGCCCTGGATGAAACATGGGGATTATATCAGACAGTTGCCCAAGTATGATTTGCTTGTGCTTCCTTCCTATGCAGAACGCTTTAGTATGAGTTTGGTTGAAGCACTCGGCTTTGGTTTGCCTGTGATTTCGACCTTCGTTGGTGGAACTGCAGAAGTGGTTGAAGATGGAGTTTGCGGAATTCTTTGTGAACCCGGAGACATTCTTGCCCTGACGAAGGCTTTGGAGACTATCGTTAATGATAAGGCCTTGCGACTGAAGATGGGAAAGGCGGGTTGGGAACGTGCCAGCACTCATTTTACAGGTGATGTTGTGAAGGGTTGCTTGGAAAGAGGCTACCAGGATTTGTTGAGTTAAAATATGATTAGTGTTGCGGTTCTGCTGGCGTTCTTTGCTTTGTTTGCAATGATGATTCTTGGGAATAAGAATCAGAGTTATCCTTGGATTCTTGCAAGCGTTATCCTTTTTCCGCAATGCGTCAGCTTTACCCAAAGCCCTCAGATTTCTCCCCAACAGGCTTTCCTCTACGGTTTCTTTGGCTTGGCTGTTTTAAGGAATAGCTCTGCTCTGGTTGATGGTGTCATCAAACATCCCTTGCGTATCCCTCTGTTTTTGTTGATGATGTCTCTAGCAGGAACTGCTGTATTGAATGGGGACGGTTCGAAGGGCCTTTATAATGCATTCCGCTATTTCATGGAGAGCTATGCCTACCTTATTGTTGCCTATATGGGTGGCTTGTATTTTAAGGAAATAAAGATTGAGGAAAAGTGGTTCTATCCTGTAGCTGTCATATGTGTGCTGGGTGTAATCGAGTTTGTGCTGCGTACGAATTATATCTTCCCCCTGATTTGTAAGGCGTTCCCGAATTATGATGGCTTTTATGATTTGAACAGTGCCGTTTCTGCTTCAAGAAGCTATCGAAACAGAATATTCGTGACGACGATTCATCCCTCTGCGTTTGGCTGTATGATGAGCTGTGCCTTGATGATGTTTACCTGTTGCATGAAAAGAATTCCGTGGCCTCGCAACAAGGTGTGGTTTGTATGGGGTGCCCTGTTCCTGTTAGTGTGCCTTTCCGGATCAAGAACGGCTCTTGCTTGTTCTTTACTTGGTTTGCTGCTGTTCTTCTTAGGTAAGGTCAATGTTAAGATTAAGTTCCTTGCCGTTGTTGTGCTTGCGTTTGCAGTGGCAAATTTTGCACATAAATTTGTTGAAGAATTTTCTGTCGAGGGACAAGGTAGTTCCATATCGATGAGACAGGAACAACTTCTGTTTTCTTATGTTCATTTCATGAACAGTCCCATTTATGGAAATGGGGTTCGTTATACAAGTAAGACGGTGATGGAGCGCGACGCCTATAATGACCGCGTTACCGATAAGGAAATTGGTGGCCTGGAATCGGTGATTTTCTTCCAACTCATTGACTACGGCCTTTGTGGAATCTCATCCTATTTTCTGCTGTTCCTGTTCGCGTTCTTCTATTTCTTTAGACGACGACGTTTTGACTATGGACAGGGAGGTATGCTGGTTACGGTAGTCTTTTTTGTGTCTGCCTGTATGTCTGGTGAGATTGGCGGCAATAACGTATTTGCCTACATGCTGATGGGGTATTGTATGGGCGCATGCCGTGTTGAAGAAGATGACGAAATGCGGGAAGAAAGTTTAAGCGGTGAATCTCAGAAGATTACTGAAGAGGAGGCTGTAAGTGAATAAGTTTTCTGTTGTCATTACGACAAAAAATCGTTGTCAACTTTTAGAAAAGGCAATTCAGAGCGCCCTGTCGCAGACTACGGGGGATTTGGAATGTATCGTTGTGGATGACGCCTCTACTGATGATACCCAGAAAATTTATGCCGTAGATCCTCGCATTGTTTACGTTCGCATTGATGCCAAGGATTCACGAGGTGGAAATTATGCCCGTAATCAGGGTATTGCTCGGGCCACAGGTAAGTTTATTGCATTTCTTGATGATGATGATGAGTGGCTTCCTAATAAGCTTGAAAAACAGTTAGCTCTCCACGATCAACATCCGGGCTCCGTCATTTTTTGTGGAAGAACTTTCAAAAAAGTTTCAAGTGAAGGTGAAACTCTTCATACCGTCATTCCTCCACAGAAATTTTCTGGGAACTTGTCTCGCCTAATCCGTACCACTTACGTGACTTCCACTTCATGCCTTTTCTTCCCTAGAAATTTGCTTGAAAAAGTTGGAAATTTTGATGAACGTTTGACTTTTTGGCAGGAGTATGAACTGTGCATCCGTTTGGCACAGGTGGCTGAATTTCATTTTGTGCCGGAAGCCCTTGTGGTTTGTCTAGATGAGGTGAATGTCAAGGCTCGCGTTTCTAATAACGTGCTGAACTGGTCAGAAAATACTTCATACATCCGGAATAAGCATCAGTCCCTCTACGATGAACTGAGCTTCAAGGAAAATTGGGCCTATCATGCAACTTTGGTAAAAGACGCATTCCGACGTCACCAGCGTGCAGGAATGAAGGCTAAGGCTTTCTATTACGGTGTTATCCGTTTCTTTGTTGAATATATTCCCACGAAAGTTCTTCATCTTTTTTGAGGTACGATATGAAAAAAGTTTGTTTCTATCCGTCATGTCAAAAAAGAACAAATCATTTCCTGTTTAATCTGGCGAAGTTGCTGGAGTCTTCGGGCAATTTTCAATGTGTGAGCTACAAAGAAATGAAGAAAGAAGGCTCTGGGAATTTGTTTGAATCGGATGTTTATCACATCAACTGGTTTGATCAGAGTAAGACTTTTTTCTCCTTTTTAAAGAGACTCTATTTTTTACTTGCTCTGAAACAGAAGAATAAACGTATTGTCTGGACGATTCACAATATCGTTTCTCATGTAAAGACTCCTTTTTACAACAAGATTCTCTTTAAGCTGCTGGCCCGTTTTTCAAGTGTTATTCATGTGATGTGCGAAGACACTCTGACTATTGCCCATCTTGAAAAATATGCAGGGAAGGTTAAGCTTGTTCCTCATGGAGATTATTACGGGTCTTACCCTGAAAGCGATCTTGATGTTCGCAAGAAGTTTGGGATTGATGAA
Organism: Fibrobacter sp. HC4; assembly: GCF_023373925.1. Lineage (NCBI taxonomy): Bacteria > Pseudomonadati > Fibrobacterota > Fibrobacteria > Fibrobacterales > Fibrobacteraceae > Fibrobacter > Fibrobacter sp. HC4. The sequence goes on from NZ_JALCZV010000016.1 coordinate 75,683, forward strand.
CGTTCTCCGATTATGCTGTTCTCGGGGGCTATCCAGCCTTACAAGAATATAGAGGTGCTGGTGAAGGCTTTTATGAAAGCATTCGGTGAAAACGAGAATGTGGAATTGCCTGTTCTTTTGATTTGCGGAAAGGTGGAACCTGCTTCCTATGAAGCCGATATACGTAATTTGATTGGAAACTGTAAACGCATTGTCTTTAATCCTGGTTTTATTCCGGATGATGAATTGTCTGCCTATGTAAAGTCGGCGTGCGTTATGACTGTGCCCTACAGCTATCGTTCTTCTCTGAATTCAGGAACGATTCCGCTGGCTTTCTCTCTTGGGAAAACTTTGATCTGCCCTGATATTGCATGTGTCAAGGATATTTTGAAACAGTCTGATTGTCTGTATGGCTATCACTACGAATCCGAAAGCGAACATGTGGAAATTCTTGCTGAAAAGATGGCCGAGGCGTATTCTGATTTTGTTAGCGGTAAGATTGGCGAAAAGGAATCGCTTGCTGTGCAGTACATGGCCAGAAATTCCTGGGAATCCCATAAGAAGGAATGGCTTGAACTTTACGGAGAAACTTCATGCTGACTTTTATCTTTGTAGATTACAAGTCTGGTGAGGCGACGCTCAATTGCATTGCTCACTATATAAAAAAGTGTAAGAAGTCTCCTGCGGAAATTTCTTTTGTTGTCGTTGATAATAGCGTTGACGATGGCAATTTCGTGAAACTGTCTAGCGCCTATTCCACTATTTCGATAACAGAATATGATGGATCTGTTCTGGAAGAAAAGAATGTGGATGGCTACCGTCTGCTTTTGTGGAAGAATACTAGCAATGCGGGATATGGAAAGGGAAATAATGCCGGCGCGAAAATTGCAGGCGAGTTCCTGGGAAGCGATTATCTGATTTTTACAAATAATGACTTGCTTGTCCTTGATGATACTCTTTCGGTTGACACCCTGATTACCGAGACCGAAAAGCCGAATGTGGCTATCGTCGGCCCGTCCATTGTCGGTAAGGATGGACGTCCGCAGAACCCTTATTTTGAAAAGAATTTCTTTTTACGTTGGGGGTTGGACAATCTTTGCTATCCCTTGGCTCGCTTTTTGCCTAAAAAGTTGACTTCGGGTGACTTGCAAGAAAATTTTGTTCAAAATCCGGTTTTCCGAGTCATGGGCGCTTTTTTCCTGATTCCCCGTAGAATCTTTGAAGAAGTTGGCTGTTTTGATCCCAATACATTTCTATTTGCCGAGGAATTAATTCTTTCAAGGAAACTTCATGACAGGGGGTATGTAACCCACTATGTGCCGGCGGTACACCTTCTTCATAATCACTCTGAAATCATAAATAAAAATTATGATTTTTCTAAGAGGCTGATGCTCCGATTTGAATCGGAATCTTATTATTATAAGAATTATGCTGGTGTGAGTTCCGTTCAAATTTTTGTTGTACGTATGATTTTGAAGTCCTACATCTTTAGAAAGAAAATCTGCAAAAAGATAAAGAGCCTTTTTAAGAAGGTGTGATATGAACGCAATTGTTTCCGTTGTTATCCCTGTTCATAATGGTGAAAAGTATCTAAAGGAGTGCTTGGATACTGTTGTCAATCAGACCTTGAAAGACTTAGAGATAATTTGCGTTAATGATGGTAGCACAGATGGATCTCTTGCCATTCTCGAAGATTACGCTTCCCGCGATTCTCGCATAAAGGTTGTTTCACAGGAGGCGTCTAATGCAGGTCATGCCCGTAACACAGGACTTGCGGTGACTACAGGTGAATACCTTTCATTTTTGGATGCAGATGACTGGTTTGAATTGAATATGCTGGAAACGATGGTGACTGCGGCAAAAAAAGATGATGCTGACATTGTGTTCTGCAAGGCTGCCACATTTGACCAGAAAACAGGTGTTCAATCCACAAAGTCGTTTTCCCTGAAGGAACGTCTTGTGCCCAAGGGAACGGTTTTTTCTGGCAAGGATATTGCCGAGGATTTGTTCCAGTTTTGCAGAACCGCTGCCTGGGATAAACTGTATAAGGCTTCTTTCATTAAAGCGGAAGGCTTGCGGTTTCAGGAACAGGCTCGCATGAACGACTGCTTCTTTTCGACCATGGCGAATGTTCGTGCCAAACGGATGGTCGTATGCGATAAGATGTTTATTCATTATCGCATCAATACAGGGACTTCCATTACGTCCATTTCTCCGGATATAGCCTATCCCTGCACCTTGAACACCTTTGGTCTTTTACAGAAGACCATGAGGGCTGATGAGCTGAAGGCTGTTGAAAAATCCTGGAAGAATTTTGTGGTGAAAAATGTGGTAAATGAAATTTCCACGTTCTCTGTAGATGTGGCCTTCAAGTATTACACCATGCTGAAGCAGAATGATTTCGGTTTAAGCGGAATGAAAGGCTGTCAGATATATGACAGTTTCCTTTATTGCATGTACGATAAGTATTTGGATAAGGAATGGGACGAAGTATCTTTCAAGACCGCCTTTGAAAGTTTTATGCAGGAATATCGAGCCAAGAAAAAGCAGGCGAACTGGAAGAAATCTTTCAGTGGTTTGATTTCCCTGTTGCGTTCCCACAGCTTCTCCAGTTTAGTTCGTCAGTTTAGAAATTCCCGATAGGGGATCGTATGAATGGTTGTGGACTGATTTTCGCTATTTTACTAGCGGTATCTACGGCCATGGCTAGTGACCTGGATTCCCTTTTAGATCGTTTGAGAGAGGACTATTCCTCGAATGTTCCTCCGGAAGAATCCCTGAAAATTGTTGAGGACCTACATTCTGACGGAACATGGTCTGGCCCCAAATATCATGAGAAGGGGCATACTCCCATTGAACATTTGAAAAAGACGAGAACGTTGGCGGAAAGCTATGCATATGCCTGTGCTGGACCGACTGCCAATAGTGAGTGCCTAAAAATAAAGGAGTCCGCAATAAGGTCTCTGCTTTTTTGGTTTAATCGCGAAGAGTATTTTGTAAACGATAATTGGTGGATGAATGAAGTCGGTGTGCCGAGGGAACTGGCTCCCATTGCACTGTTGCTGTGGGATGAATTGCCTGATTCATTGAGGACCAAAATTATTCGATGTTTCCCTGAATTGCCGAGTCGGAATGGTGTTAACAGAACATGGATTTCTGAACTGGTCGTTATCCGTGGAATTCTGGAGCGAAGAGATTCTCTGATTTATGATGGCCTGAAAAATATTGAGTCCACCATGCTTGTTACAAGTAGGGAAGGGCACCAGAAGGACCATTCCTTTTTTATGCATGGCAATCTGTTGTATAATGGCGGGTACGGGAAAATGGCTTTGTCTATTGGAGCGAAGTGGGCGTCCTTTTGTCGTGGGACGGTATATGCCTTTAATCAGGAAACACTTGATGCAATGAGCGCTCTTGCCTTGCATGGAAATCGCTGGATGATGTGGAAAGGGATGGTGGATCCCATGGTTCTAGGCCGTGAAATTTCTCGTAAGGACGATAACAAGAATGCAGGGGGATACGTTTATATTATCAGGAATTTGGAAAGTGTAGATTCCTCCCGTGCGGAAGATTATTCCTTGTGGAAAAAGGAAATAAAAGGAGAAAATTTTCTTTCGGGTTGCCATTACTTTGAGCGAGGAGAATTGATGGTTTGCCGTTCCGATGATTATTACATCTCTCTCAAGATGTCTTCAAGGAAAACGGTAGGTAGCGAAAGCATCAATCGTGAAAATCGGAAGGGGTTTTGGTTAGGGGCGGGAGTCCTATCTGTATACCGTCACCCGGATGATTTTAAGGATATTTACCCTCTATGGGATTGGTCTATGCTTCCTGGGATTACTTGTTACGACAAGTCCGAACAGAAGGAAAAACGTGTGACTAATGAGTCTCGATTTGTTGGTGGCTTGAGTGAAGAAAACATTGGCGTCGCAACAATGATTGTTGATCGTTCGGGAATCTATGCCAGGAAAACCTGGGTGTTCATCAATGGCACTGTCGTTGCCCTGGGGGCTGATATTTCTAGCAGAATTGATTCTCCGATCCGAACAACACTGGATCAGCGCTTGTTGTCGACGGATTTTTCGCTTGAGTCTGTTCCTGCCGTTGGCGACTCTCTTGAATCGTTAATGGTTCTGCATAATGGAATTGGTTATCGCAGTCTAGACGGTCAGACCTTCAAGGTAAAGGTTGAAAATCGTGAAGGAAACTGGAGTGAAATCGGTACAACGAAATTTGTTGAACATGGAAAAATTTTCTCGCTATGGATAGATCATGGAATTCTTCCTCAAAAGGCAAAATATGCCTATCTCATGGAGGTTGGGACAAAAACAGGTCATTTGACTTCCGGACATAAAGAACGTATTCTAGTTCTTCAAAATGATCCTGTGGGTCAGATTATTTATGATGCCGCAAACCACATTGTGTGTGGAACAATGTTCCGAGCTGCTTCATTCAAGTTTAATCAGCAGGCGTTCTTCTTTGATGTTCCCTGCGTCTTTATTTTCCGCGAAGACGGAGGATTTCTAAAAGACCTCTTGAAGAAAGACCTTGTTTTTGAAAAATGAATTAGTTACAGGAGGCTCTTGTAAAAATCAAGAAGCTGTCTAGAAATGGTCTTGCTGGATAGATGCCGTTGTGCGTAAGTCTTGTTCTTCTGGCCGTACCCGGCGGCAGCCTGCGCCAAGCCTTCCTTTATGCTGGATATCAGAGATTCCTTGCTGCCTACTTCAAATACGGGGTTCCCGGATTCCTTCAGGAACGGACCTACATTTCCTGTATCGGGGCCTACGACAACTTTGCCGAGATAGAATCCCATAGAGGCGTTCCCTGAATTTAGAATGACAACGCGCTGCAATAGCATCAGGTCTGCCATCGCTCCGAATAAGGGAATCTCCTCTTCGGGAATGATTTTTGCACTTGTCTTGATGTTGTGCAGTAAATTCAGCAATAGACATTTTAGCTTTGTCTTTGCGTGGCGCAGGTAAATTCGGATGCCCTTTGTCTTTCGCTCGATGAAGAATGATGGGGCAAGAATCTTGATGGAATTCTTCTTTAGGAAGTCGGTTAGCCCGAGTAGTAAATCTCGTTCCTGCTGGTCTCTAAAGGCTCCAAGGCATAGAATGTAAGTGTACTTGGTGCTTAGTCCAAGTTTTTTTGCGGCCTCTTCTTTTGTGACGGGATCCTTGTATCTGTCATCATAGATATGATGGGGGAGAATTTCGTGTCTGCTGCGAGGATACAATTCCTTGAACAGGTTTTGACTGTAGTTCCCCATGTGCAAGATCATGTCGCATAATTCGTAGACCACTGTGTAGGCTTCTGTTTGCCAGGGAAACTTTGCAAAGTGTGGCTTGATGTTGTGACATGTTGCTACAATCTTGCCGCCCTTTTCCTTGATAGCTTGCAGACGTAACTTCAGATCCTCTGGGGTCCTATTTGTGTTCTTTAGAAGAATATCTGGCCAGTGGATGTGTATGATGTTGCAGGATAATGTTTCTTCATTCCAGAAGGTTTGAATTCCCGAAACAACTTCCAGGGTGTCGTCTATTTCTTTTAGACGCTTTATAAGAATCGAAACATACGGATTGAAACAATCGTTTTCGTCAATGCCAAAATAAATCTTCATGGGCTAGCGGAAAAGGGGGTGGAAGTCGTGCTTGTACTGGAGCGAATTCTTTCGTTCGCCGATTACTTTGGCGGGTACGCCTGCGACGATTGCATTGGCGGGAACATCTTTGGTGACGACGGCATTTGATGCAACGACTGCTCCGTTCCCGATTGTTACTCCGGGAAGTATGGTTGCCCTTGAAGCGATCCATACATGGTGACCGATATGAACCTTGCCTGCCCTGGATTCGTGAGTTTCACTATTGGGGTCGTGGTCCATGGTCCAGATCATTACATTTGTTGCAATGTCTGTGTCGTTTTCAATTTCTAGCGTTCCACGGCCGTCCAAAAGTACATCTTGATTGATGATGACTCGATCCCCGACGGAAATGCCCTTAGGGTATAACAGCTTGACATGGCGCAGAAAGGAGACGCCTTCGCCCATCTTTCCCAGAATCTTTTTTAGGTAGCGTGTACGAATTCTGCGGCTCGGAAATGAAAGTATCCACGGTCGGATGACTTCTGTCTTGAATAGCTGGTATTTTTGTTTGAAAGTCATAATTTTTTTTTGTATTTATTACTAATATAGATAATTATAAGTTTTATTGTTTTGGCTTGTTCGGGGTAGAAACATAAATCTATTTGAGGTATTGTTTGCTTTTAAGAACGGTCTGCCTTTTTTTTCTAGCGTTTATGCTATTGTCCTGTACGGAAACGTCACAGGATGATGATTCCTTTGGTCAAGGCGCATCGGAATCTTCGTTGGCTTCCTGCGTAGAAAGTATAGCTCTTGAAGATGAATTTCCATTTGAAAATTCTGAGTATCCCTTTGTTGGGCTTCAGCGTATTGTCATAGAGACGGATTCTTGCGAGCGTGATATTGAGAAGGGCGTTTATACATGGGCTAGCATGCGTGTGTATGGGGAAGATTCTGCACAGGGAGAATCGTTAAAGATGCGCATCAAGGGACGTGGGAACTCCAGCTGGAATGATATGCCGAAACGGGGCTATAAAATCGTTTTTGAAGAAAAAAAATCAATGCTGGGGATGCCTCGAAATAAGGAGTGGGTTCTTGTCGCCAACTATGCAGATAAAAGTTTGATGAAAAATCATTTGGCTTATAGGTTGGCATCTGACATTGGAATGGAATTTTCTCCGCGAAGTGAATTTTTTGAATTTTATTTAAATAGCGAATATCTGGGCGTTTACCTGTTGACAGAGAGTATCGAAGTCCGAAAAAATAAGGTAAATCTCCCTGAAGATGTGGATTCCTATCTGGTGGAGTTTGATGCCAAATATAACGAAGGAGAACAAGTTGTATTTGCCAATGTGTTAGATACGAATAAGCCATTCCGAATTCATTACCCTAAAAATGCTTCGGACAGTTCTTTGGAAAAATTGTTAAATCATGTTGAATCGTTTGAAAGATTCTTGCTGACGGTTGAAGGGGCGTCTATAGAGGAAATCTCTGAATGGATTGACATTGACGCTTTTTCAAAACATTTTTGGGTCCAGGAATTTGCGAAAAATCCAGATGCGAATTATTTTACCAGCGTCTATTTTACCTGGTCGGATGGTTGCCCGATAAAAATGGGACCTGTCTGGGATTTTGATGTAGCTTTTGGGGGAATGCGAATTTATAACGAGGCTCTTGCGTTAAGCGAAAATTGGCGAACTAGAGATGCTTATTGGAATGCAAGATTATTTTCAAATAAGGCTTTTGCAGATACAGTTGACCGGTATTGGAAAAAGTTAAGCCCAATTTTTGAAGGAGCTGAGGGAATTATTGATTCTCTTGGGGAAGCCCTAGAATTACCTGCGCAAAACAACTTTAAGCGCTGGGATATCCTTCATGAACATGGCAAGTGGATTTCCAATAGTGTTCGGAACTATGGAGAAGCCGTAAATAATTTAAGGAAGTGGGTCGTCGGAAGACGAAGATGGATTAATGAAAATACTCCCTAGAGTCTCCATTTCTTCTTTATGATTCTTCTGGCGATTCTGCTGTGTCTTGCGCAGAATAAGGCTATCTTCTGCTTTGCCGAAATGACGCCCTCGTTGATTTTAGAGCGAAATGTCGGATCGAATACAGCATAGCGAATAAGGGCCTTTCCAAAATCCTTTTTGAATTTCTGGATGATGGCTTCGTCTTTGATGTACTTGGAAAGGTACACGCGCATTTCTTCGCAGGATAGATTGAATCGGTATTGAGCCTTGTTCTTTTCGCCTCTGTGGCAAGCGGAGTTGGGCGTCAGACGATAGACTGATGTGACTGTGGGATCGTAGTGGATTTTACCAAGAGTCGATGCGAAGAAGAATAGCTGTGTATCTCCCATGAGGAAATATTTGCTTATTGCGAAGTCGTCGTTAATCTTGGACCAGAGAGAACTTCTGTAGACGGTGGTGACCGTTTGGACTCGGTACTGATTGGCGTCTAGGATATAGAGGCTTAAATCGCTTTGCTTATTTTTCTGAATATCCAAATTCTGTTGAATTGATTTATCTTCTAGAAATTTGTCGTTGGTCTGATCGTAATATTTGAAAGCCGTGTGAGAAAAGATGTAATCAGGATGACTTTCTAGAAAATCAACTTGTCTTTGCAATTTATTCGGGTCTATCCAATAATCATCGCCTTCGCACTCCGCGTAATATTTTCCTTGAGCTTTGGGATAGACGAAGGTGTTCCAGACGCTGACTTTTTTGGAATATTGATTTTCGGTCTGAAGAATAGGCTTGATTAAGTCAGGGTATTTTTCTGCGTATTCCCGTACGATTTTTGCGGTGCCGTCTGTGGAGGCGTCATCATGGATGATGATTTCGATAGGGAAATTAACCTTCTGAAGGAGGAATCCTTCGATGGTCTGGGCGATATATTTTTCGTGGTTATACGTTGTGCAAAGAATGGATACTAATGGCTTGTTACACATTGTTATTATATTCCTTTTTCTGCTTTTGCGATTCCCACGATCCGCATAGTTTTTTTTCAAATGTTTTTTAACGTCTGCGGTTTTCAAGAAATTTAAATGTTTCTATGAAATGCAAATTACCTTAGCATGTCCAATAGGTGCTTGGCGTCTTGGCGCTTGCGGATGACTTTGTAGCCGTCTTTAGTCAAGGATACCATAGCGCATCGAGGATTGATGAAGAAGGGGGTCAAATTGATTCGATAAGCTCCGGAAGCCTTAAAAACAAGGAAATCACCTTTCTGGTAGTGGGTCAATTTGATTTGTTCGGCCACTTTGTCTACTTCCATGCAGGTTGATCCAACGACGTCTGCAACGATTTGTTCCTGAGGTTCGTTTTCGCTATACTCGACGTAAGGATAATTTGTTTTTCCGCTAGGACGGACTTGATAAATGCTGGCGTCCACAGAAACGAAGTGTTTCCCATTTACATTTTTGTGCTGGTAGACTTTAGTGGCCAGTTCAAAAACGTTGGTTACAACGGCTGCACCCGGCTCTATGACGATGTATGGCTTGTGCTGGTCGAACCAGGCGTTGTTCAGGAAAATGTCGCAAACGGCTTGAGCATAATCATGATAAGTAGGCCGTTTTGATACATCAACTTCTTTGGGGGCAGCGCCAAAGAAACTTCCTCCAAGATCTACATACTGAACATCGTTCAATTGGAATTTTTCGCAAATTTGAACTAATCTTTCTGCGATAATCTTGTAATTGTCCACAGAATGATTTGTTGTTGATACATGGCCATGTACGGCGTTTATTTTTATGTTGGCGGCTTTTAGTTCGGGAACGATTTCCTGAAGAACTTCTTCGGTGAATCCAAAACGGCTTTCGGTAAGTCCACCCTGAATTGCCGAGGCTCCATTACGAGTGTTCAACTCCATGTTGATTCGAAGACCGACGCTAAAATCCTTTTCGGGGAACTGTTGCTTCAACTTAAGGATGTTGGCGACTTCATAGCTGGAATCCAAATTGACGATGCTTCCGTTGTTTGCAACATGCTGCAGTAGAGGCTCGTCCTTAATGGGCCCGTTAAGAACAATGTGTTCTCCACGAAAACCTATCAATTCTGCTAGATTGTATTCTATTTCAGATACAACCTCTGCGTAGAGGCCTTCTTCTTTAACGATTTCCAACAGAAACGGAGTGTAGTTGGTTTTAAAGGAATAAGACAAGATGAACTTGGGGTAAAGTTCCTTAAAAGCTTTTGAAAAATTCCTGAGATTCTCACGGAATAGTTCTGGATGGACTATATAAAATGGAGAACCAACTTCACTGGCAATTTCGTTAAGTCTAGAATACATAGGTGTTCGCTATTTCAAAAGGTTGATCTTGTAGTAACTCTGGAAGTTGTCGATGATTTTGCGCATTTCTTCGTAAGTGGGAAATTGCAAAAGCATGATGCCGACTCGATCTGTCAGTTTTGTAAAGCGGTTGACGGGGTCTCCGTTTTTCTTGAATATCAATTGCTTGAGCGTGTACGGACTTAATGAATCTGAAATTTCAATGCCGTTGAATGTTCCGCCTTCGTTAGAGTAGATCAATGCGTAGGCGAAGAATCCAGTGGGCTTGCATCCGTCAATGTTTAACGGTTCCCCTAGTGCCAACTTGACTCCAATTTCTTCAAGACTAACTCCGTAAGCCTTGTTCATCAGTTGATAAATGAAGTTTCCGCTGTGTCTTGAGTTTACTTCAATGAAGTTGATTTTCCCTGACTTTGAAATTCGAAATTCTGTATTCAGTACGCCCGAAGTGATGCCGATGGCAGACGCCAGCTTTTTGATTTCTTCCTCAATATCGTTTCGAATATTTTGGGGAATGACGTTTTCTCCAAAGATAGTGGAGTAAGGAAGAATATCGCTGTTGGGAGCGTACAAATGTTTGCCGAGAAATGATATTTTTACTTCGCCGTTTTCAATGACGCAGTCGCCGTTTATCTGAAGATCAGTCTCAATGAATTCTTCAATAATAATGTTTCCGCTTTTGGAAACGCTGTGTGCGTAATCTACGGCCGGCTGTAATTCAGCTTCGCTGCAAACTTTGGTGATTCCGTTGTTCCCGCCGCAATCCGTGGGCTTTACAATAACGGGGTAGGGGAAGGCCTTCGCTTCTTCAGGAATTACATTCCCGTTGAAAAGAGTGAATTTCGGGAAAGATGTAAAACCGTTGTTTTGGAGGAACTTCCTAAAATTATTCTTGTAGGAAAGAGTGTCCTTGACTGTGCAGGAAATGCCAGGAAGATTGTATTTTTCGATGAGATGACAACCTGCAAATGATCCTGCTGAAGAGGCGAAATAAACTACTGCATCAACAGGGTTCTTTTCGATGTATGCATCAATAAGATCAATGTCGAATGTGCTAATCAGCAGTGATTCGTCTGCTTCCTTGTGTCCCGGGTTTTCGGCTTTGTTATCGCATGTAACTACATGAAGTCCACGGGACTTTGCGTATCTGATAGCAGGCAAAGTTGACAGGTTTGCGTCAAAAAAGATAATCCGTTTTTTCATACTGTTATTCCAATGAGATTTTTAGCCATTGGGCTTCATTGTTCAATGCATTCAACAATTGGTCTCGGTTTTCAAACTGAAGGAACAGAGTGCCCAGAGAAGTATTCGCTCCTGTAAAGGGCTCTATGTGATCACCCGGCTTTACAATTAAACCTATATCGCGGACGTATTTTGACTTGAAATCTTCATCGATTTCAACGGATACCAAAGTTCCTTTTTGGGATGAATGCAAAATGTAGTTGCACCAGACTCCATCGTATTGGGGAGTGCTGATGTTTTCTACGGGCATGCCTAGGGCTTTGCAAATTTCTGCGCGGATAAGTGATTGACCTGTGGCCATGTCCTGAAGTTCTGCGATGCGATTGCCGCCACCACGGGGACTGACTTCCATAATGTAGGCTTTGCCGTTGGAACAGACTCTGCTTTCTACGTTGTAGATGCCGGACTTGACCTTCAGCAGGGTAAATAGCCTTTGAAGTTGGCAGGTGAGGTCGTCCTGGAATTTTTGTTCCATGGAGGCGGGCCAAATTTCAATTGCCGGTGTATATGGGTTTGCTGCGTTAGCGTCAAACAACTGGTCCGAGTAAGCAGGGTAAACCAGCTTTCCGTCTACGGTAAATACGTCTGCACTGGATTGTGCGCCCACCTTATCTAGGAAGTCTTCAATGACGAAGTTCTTGCTGATTGAGGCGGATAGTGCTGTGGCGATGGCGGACGCTAGGTCTTCTTTCCTTTCAACCTTCGTGACCCCCTTGCTGCCTGCAGAGTCCACTGGCTTTACAATAACAGGCCAGTTGAAAAAATCGACGTCGCGGAGTGCGTCTTCTGCATTGTTGTATCCTTTGGCGTTGGGGGTGTTAAATCCGGTGTCGGAAAGGAACTTTCGGAATTTAGACTTGTCTTGTAGAATGCAAGCGGCTTCATAGGAACACTGGAAGGGAAGTCCCATCCGTTCGGCAACATACGCTGCCGTTGTCACCCCAGGGTCAACAGCATGAGATAGGATGCCGTCTATCTTTAGTTCTTGAGCAGCCTTCAAAACGGCATCCTTGTCAATGATGCTTACATTGCAGTATTCGTCGGAATACTTGTGTGCAATATTGTTTGGCAGGTAGTCTGCGGTAATGACGTAAATGCCCATCTTGTGGGCTTCCTCGATAACGGGGATGAGATACCGAAGGCCGCCGAGCAGCATCAATTTTTTTTGCGTCATGGAATTACCGCTTTACTAGCGCTTGTGAACGACTACGTCGATGACTCGGCTAACGCTTTCTTCGTCAAGGCCGGCGAACATGGGCAGACAGAGCACCTGGTTTGCCAGCTTGTGTGCTATGGGCAAGTTTGCTGGATTTGCTGAATCCAGGCCTTTGTATGCGCTGAATGTGCTGATCAACGGGTAGAAGTAACGACGTCCGAAGATGTTGTGTTCTTGCAGTTTGGCGTACAGGTCGTCTCTACTGATGCCGTATTCTTCGCTAATGAAGATGGGGAAGTAGGCATAGTTGTGTCGAACACCTTCAATATCCTGGAGGAATCGGATTCCCGGGATGTTCTTGAATGCTTCGCGATATCTGTTTGCTACGGCCTGACGTTTTTCGATGGCGCGGTCCACCTGCTTCAAGTTCAGCAAGCCGTATGCCGAACGAATCTCATCCATCTTGCTGTTAATGCCCGGTGCGACGACCGTGGTTTCGCCGTTGAAACCGAAGTTCTTCAGGAAGTCAATGCGCCTTTTGGTGGCTTCGTCATGGCAAACTAAGGCACCACCTTCGATGGTGTTGTAAACCTTGGTGGCATGGAAACTGAGGGTGCTCATGTCGCCTGCCTTCAATACGGATTCACCATCTTTTTTGACGCCAAAGGCGTGGGCGGCATCATAGATAATCTTCAGACCATAGATGTCTGCGATTTCCTGGATGCGCTTCATGTTGCAGGGGGTTCCGTACACATGGACGGGCATAATGGCCGTGGTGTGCGGGGTAATGGCTGCTTCAATTTTTTCGGGGTCGATGTTGCCAGTTTCTTCATCAACATCTACAAATACCGGTTTCAGTCCGTTCCACCAGATTGAGTGGGTGGTTGCCACAAAACTATAGGGTGTGGTAATCACTTCTCCAGTAATTTTCATCGCCTGCAGAGCGGTAATCAGGGGCAGTGTGCCGTTGGTGAACAGGCTGATGTATTTTACGCCGAGGTAATCTGCCAGGGCTTTTTCCAGTTCTTCATGATAGTGACCATTGTTTGTTAACCATTTGCGGTCCCAGATGTCTTGAAGCATGGGAATGAACTCGTCCAGAGACGGGAGGAGCGGGGAGGTAACTGTAATCAGCTTGTTGTCCATTTTATTTCCTCTTGATCATGCTTAGTAGTTCGTCAATGGTCTTCTTATTAAAGAGATAACTGGTGATAAAATAGTAAATGCAACCTACTGCTATTCCTGTTGCAATCTGCAAAGCATACTGTTTCTCAGGTAGCAGGCTGTTTATCCCTATGACTAGTGCTGCCATAATGGATACATTCAGGAATGCGGGGAACAGGAACTTCATCTGAGTGAAAAAACCGGCTTTCAAAAACCTACCGGAATAGAATGTGTTTATGAAAAGATTTATCCATGTGGAGATGACCTGGCCGATGCACATTTCCAAAACACCCATTTGAAGGGTGATGATGAGGATGGTAAATCCAACCGTTTTCTTGATGATTTCCAACTTTAGGAAAAGGTCGGATCTGCCGAGAACCTGGAGCATATTTAGGTTGATTGCATGTACAGGGTACCACATCATGGCAAGGCAAAGAATTTGAAGCAGGATGATCATACCTTCCCAACGATCTGTCAGGAAAAGTAATGTACATGGTTTTGCCAGTGCGAACAGGCCCATCATTAACGGGAATACGATAAAGGTGGACATGTTTAAAAATTTCAAATAACCGTTGCGCATACGCTCAGGTTCGTTCTGCATTTTGCTGAGGACCGGGAATGATACTCGCTGCAGAATGCGGGTGATGTTGAGCGAAGGGAATTGGGCAAAATGTTCGGCCTTGGAGTATCCTCCCAGCTGGGCGGGGGTGTAGTACTTTCCGATTATAAGCGGATAAATGTTGTTGTAGACGGTGTCAATGATTCCGGAAATGAGCAGCTTTGAACCATAGGAGAACAGATACTTAAAGGATTCTCTGGAGAAAAAACAGGTGGGACGCCAACGTACGACAAGCCAATATAGGGTAGACATGAGTACGGTGCTGAAGAGCGCCTGGATGACTAGTGCCCAGACTCCATAACCATTGTATGCAAAGAAGATGCCTACGGCGCCGGAAATGACTGCGCACACAAGCGAAATTTTAGCCTGTTTCTTGAAGTCAATTCTTATGACAAGTGTTGTTGTCTGGACCGCGTTAAAGGATTGTACGATAATCTTTAAAGCAAGAACTCGTAAAACGAGAGTGAGTTCTGGCATAGCGTAGAATTGCGCGATGAATGGTGCCAACAGGAATATGACTGCATAGCAAAACAGAGACATACCGATATTGAAGAAGAACATGGTGGCCATATCCTTTTCTGTACGGTCAATTTTTCGGATAATTGCATTTGAAAAGCCGCTGTCAATGAATGTCTGGCTGATGGCCAGAAAGACGGTTAGCATGGCGATTACACCATAGTCTGCAGGCGTAAGCATTCGAGCAAGGATGATGCCGAATAAGAACTGAACACCCTGCGTAGAAAATCTCTCTATGGCACTCCAAATGACTCCGTGCGCGGTTTTTTTCTTTAAATTGTCTGCCATTATACCTAGACTCCCCTTGTTAGGGAATTGTATTTATGCTTTCCACGGCAAATTTAGAAAAAAACATATTCGTGAATTTTTTATGTTATATAGTGATGGCGTTTATGAAGAATGGATTTGACTATTTGAAAAGCACCCGATTGATTGCGGTGTTTATTGTTTTTTTTGTTTCGATGGCCTTCGCCTATATTCCTGGCGAGTCGGGTTTTGTATCCCTGGAAAATGAACATGGAATCTGGGGGAACCCTGCGGGGGTGCCTGCTTTTGATTCCAAGGGCGGCTTGGTTTCCTACGATTTTGACAATGGAATTACCAATATTCGTGCCGGCGGTAATTTGGATCATTGGGCTGCTGGTTTTGATTATGTGCAGGGGCCCGATGGGCTTGATGAATCACGTTGGAGTCTAACTCACGGTTCTGACTGGTTGAACCGCTACCTGTTTTTGGGAACACGCATTACGGCCTTCCGCAGTTCTGAATTCCGTGGGACGGAGTGGAGTTATGCGCCTGGTGTCCTGATTCGCCCTTTCCGCAGTCTCTCTCTTGGCTATTCCTGTGATAATCTGCTTTTTATCGGTCCGGAATCCCAGAAGAGAATTCATAATCTTGGAGCGACCCTTCGTCTGGGGTATTTTTTCAGCCTTAGCTATGACGTTGAAAATTTCGAGAATCATCGTCTCTTGTTAGAACTGGAATCTTATGGTTTCCGCTGGGGACTTAAGCTACCCATTTATGGGGATGACGGGTATCGACTGAGTTTTTCGATGCCTATCGGGGGTTACAACAATTTCGCCTTGCATGTGTATGACGATTTGTTGCCCAAGGGCGGCACCTGGGGATTTCATTCTGCCCGCAATCCTCGTTCAAGTTTGAGTGCCCAAATTATTCGTGTACCCCTGGATATGGAAGTGTCTGAACGGGAGGATGAATTTGCATTTTTCCGCAAGAGTTCCATTAGTATCTGGAAGGTCCGCAATCTTTTTGAACATATGTTCCGCGATCCTTCTAGTGGTCTTGTCATTCTTGACTTTTCGGGCTATAAGGGAAACATCGGAGTGTCCGATGAAATCAACCGTTGTGTGATGAAGCATCGTGCTCGCGGGGGCAAGGTGGTTGCCTATCTTGATGATATTCGTCCATCTGTCCTTTTGGCAGCTTCCAATGCAGATCGTATTGTGGTGGAGCCTTCGGCTCATCTGAATTGGCGTGGCCTGGGCGGAAATATCTTATTCTATAAAGGTCTGTTTGACAAGCTTGGTGTAAAAGTTGAATTCCTGCGTCATGGTAAATTCAAGTCTGCCGTAGAACCTTATATTGCCGATTCCATGTCTGTGGAGGCCCGTTCCAATATGGATTCCCTGTATAGGGATTTGTGGAAAACTCTTGAGTTGATTATTGCTAATCGTAAAATCGCCAAGACCATGTCGATCGATTCTGCAGTGGCCTATCTAGATACGCTTGCTACAAAGCCTATGGTTACGGCGAAGGCTGCACAGAAGGCTGGGCTTGTGGATACCATGCTGTATATTGACCAGGTTCCCGCCTATGCAATCAAGAGCTTCTTTGGGGTTGACGCTCCATGGGCTGGATACCGCACATGGCGTCCTACAGACAAGAAGATTTTCAATGAAAGTTGGACTCCCCGCACAAAGTTTGCTGTTCTGAATATTGATGGGTCCATTGATAATCGCATGGAACGATCTGTTTCGGAATCTCTTCGCAAGTTGCCTGGATCTGGTGCAGAAGCGTTGATTGTCCGCATTTCGTCTCCTGGCGGAAGCGCTATTGCCTCTGATAAGATTTGGGCGGCACTTCGCCATGTAAGCGAAAGGGGAATTCCTGTGGTGGCTAGCATTGGTCATATGGGTGCTTCTGGCGGTTATTATATTGCCTGTGGTGCAGACCTTATTGTGGCAGAACCCATGGCCATCGTGGGTAGCATCGGTATTTATGGCGGCAAGGTTGACGCCTCGGGACTCATGAGTAAGTTGGGACTTCGTGCAGAATCGGTGAAAACTCACGATTATGCGGATGCCGAGACTTTTGTCCGTCCGTGGACCGATGTGGAAAGGTCGGCTCTCCAGGAATACATGGATGATTTCTATGACCGCTTTACTGGCGTGGTTTCGAGGGCGACTGGTATTCCCCAGGCTACGGTAGATTCCAGTTATGGTGGCGGACGTGTTATGTTGGGCTTGAAGGCTGTTGCTGCGGGGCTTGTTCATAAGCTGGGCGGTATCGATGATGCCATCGCTGCGGCAAAGGATCTTGCTGGAGTAAGTAAGTCTACGGATGTGGATTTGATGATTCTTGATTCTGACAAGGCTTATACTTTGCCGATGCCTAGTTCTAAGGCTTTTGTGAATTTCATTACTGAAATGAATCAGACTCAGTTGTGGGCCATTGAACCCAATTTGTGGGAGATGGAATAATGTTAGGTATTGTCATAACAGTTCTTCTGTGTCTTGGGGCGTCTGCGTTCTGTTCTGTGACGGAAGCGTCTTTTTATAGCGTTCCTCCTGCTACCATAGAACTTCTGCAAAAACAGAAGAAGTTTACGGCCCGCTATATGTCCCATGTAAAGGATAATATTGACCGTTATATTGCGTCGGTTCTTGTGGTGAATACGGTTGCCAATACTGTTGGTGCTTCCTTGGCGACGGCCTTGGCTGTAAGGAATTTGCCTCCTGCAGGTCAGGTGGCCTTACCTATTGTGCTGACCATCCTGATTCTTCTTTTTGGTGAAATTACGCCTAAGACTCTCGGCGTGAAACAGGCCAAAATTGTAGCCCCCCTAGTTGCAGTTCCGTTCTACTACATTACGAAGATTCTTTCCTGGACTGGACTAATCTGGCTCTGTCTGACTTTGACGAAACATTGGACTCGAGAATCCGAGGAAAAGAAGGATGTGAGCATCGAGGATATAAACAGCCTTGTTAGCCTTGGCCTGCGTGAAGACGTGATTGACCGTCAGCAGTCCCTGGTGATCAAGAATATTCTTGCGCTGAAATCGGTTCCCGTGCGTAAGGTGATGACACCGCGCCAGGTGGTGTTCTCGCTGGATGCCAATAAGACTTTGGGTGAATCCCTGGACGAACGCGGAAACTGGCCGTTCTCCCGAATTCCCCTTTACGAAAAGAATAAGGACAATTGGATTGGAACGATTTTGAGGCGCGATGCCTACAACAAGTTGGCTGACGGTCATCGAGATATTAAGTTGCGTCAGTTGATGCGTCCCCTTCAGCTGATTCCTGATTCCTTGACTCTGGATAAGTTGCTGCTCCGTTTTTTGAAACAGCGTGGACATATTGTCGGCGTTGTGGATGAATGGGGCGCCATTGCGGGGGTCGTTAGTCTCGAAGATGTTCTTGAAGAAATTCTTGGCCGAGAAATCGTGGATGAATATGATGAGTCGGTGGACCTTCAGGAGTCCGCCCGTAAGCGTTCCAAGGCTTTGGCCAGTATGCGTGAACAGCGTCGTGCTGTAACCCGTACTACGGCGGCGTTGGCCCGCGAAAGTGTGGTGACTCGCGAAAACGTCGCTGTTCCCCGCCCGCAAAATTCAACTTCAAACGAAAATTCCGCTGACACTCAACAGCAGTAAGATTATGACCGATTCCGTAACGAATTCCTCTGCAAAGACTGCGCCTAAGAAAAATTACTTTCCCGCTTTGGATGGCCTTCGCCTGTTGGCTAGCGTGAACATTGTGCTGCTTCACTTGGCCAGTTCCAATGCCCTTGGCTACTTGGCTGACTATAAATGGCTGATGCCTATTCTTAGCGCTCCTGCGTTTGCTGCTGGTATTTTCTATGTGCTGGCAGGTTTCCTTTTTGCAAGTAAGTTTAGCGATCCCGACCGTCGCATTCCTGTTATCCCCTTTATGTTCGGTCGCATTTCAAAACTGTACCGCCTTCACTTCTTTATGACCTTGCTCATGTTCGTGGCCATGATCGTGAAGTTTAGCGGATACACCCATTTGCCGGGCTTGAGTGAAGTTTCAGATTGTGTGAGCAAGGGTCTTGCCAATATGACGCATCCCTGGCGCAGCTTGATTTTGCACTTGACTTTGACATGGTCCATTGTTCCCGATCTGGGCATGAAACTGAATGAACCTTCCTGGTCCCTTACCAGCTTCTTCATCTGTTATGCCATTACGCCCTGGTTTAGCCGTTGGCTGTTCAAGCAGAATAATCGTACTCTCTGGATTCTTTTTGGCACGCTGTTTATTCCGGGAATTTTGTGGGCCATTTTCTTTGGCTTTAGCGGAAATCTTTGGTTTGATGGCTACGGCGCCAAATACCGTTTCTTCCACATTTTTGCTCCGGTCCGAATTTTCGAATACCTTTTCGGCATGGTCCTTTTCAGATTGTACAATGAAGGTTGCTTTGACTACCTGAAAAAGAATTTTGTCAGTGGCATAGCCCAGTTTGTGGTACTTGCCGCCATTTACGGAAGCCTATTTATCATGAGTCCCAAGGCCAATCCTGGTTGGAACTATTTTGCACACCATTCCGTTCCGGTGATGCTGTACGGATTGTTCCTGGTGTCGCTTTTGTGCGGCAAGGGCTTTATGGCCAGGCTTTTCACTGTCGGAATTGTACGCAAAGTGGGCAAGGCTTCTTTCTATCCTTACCTGATTCACCTGCCGATTATGACCATTGCCTGGGGCATGTGCAACTTGAATCAGCCGGCGAATACCGTCAAGTTTATGCTGTTCGTCTATACCGTCAGCACGTTATATAGCGAATTCAAGACCTGGCGCCATAAGAAGGCTAAGGAAAAAGGAAAGTAGGCGTGGAATTTTTCGGGCGATTTCGTGTGTTGAGTCGCTTACCGTTCAAATCAAAAATGCCGCTGTGATTGCCATCGGTTTTGCGTTTTGTGCTAATGGTGGATTTCAGTTTAGATGTTCCCGCCGACTTTTTAATAGTCAGACTTAAATCGCAGAATTCAATGGTGTAGATCCCGTTTTCGTCGGGCTGAATTTCATTGTTGTTCTGTTCGATAACGATATTGTCATCGGCAGTAAAACCGGATTCCTTCAGGAATTCTTCGTTCAATTTTACCTTGAGAGGAATGCTCTTGGGCATATGCGGGTGGGGCATTTCCCAACTGATCTTGTACTCCTTATCGTTTGCGGTACCTTCTGCCTTATCCATTATAAAATGTGCTTTATGGTAGGCGCCTACCGTGCTAAATGGGGCTACCCACAAGTCATTCTTTAGGGCGCGTTGAAAGGCTTTCTTTATGGCTTCGGGGGTGATGCTCATACCGCCTTCATCTGATACGCCGTGGTTCAACAGAACTAGCCAGGAACCTCCCTTTACCTGAACGTCCCACGGATTTGCATTTGAAAAATCGCCAATGAATGCGGCTGTATCTAACGCTTCTAGAAGTTCTGTGTCCGCCGTTTCCGAAGAATTCCAGACTCGGGAGGCCATGCCTAACCATTCCGGTTCTACATCCCAGTCGTTTCGCCCATGCCAGCCGCAGTCGCGGTTAATAAAATGATGCTGGTTGATTTCGCCAGATACTTTTTCGTTGTTGGCGCAGAAGGGTGTGGCGTGGGAAGTGATGTTGATTTCGGCTCCGTTTTCGGCCATGACTTTTTCGATTTCCGTAGCGAAATCAGTAATTTCCGATTTTAGCTTGGCGTCATCTTGATCGGGGAGTTGCAAATGGTTGTCGGTATGGTTGCCGATTTCGTTGCCCATGTTGGCCAGTTTGGCGAAACCTGCACCGTTTTGCCTAAGGCTGTTTCCGCCCATGTTTGAAAGGAAAAAGGTCACCCTGACGTCTGGCATTTCTTCCAGGATTGGAGTCAGGTTCTTCACCTGATTTTCCATGGCGTCATCAAAGGTGAAACTGGCGGCGCCGACATGGCCGTTCCAGGGAACTGTAGTGAGAGGGGGCACGGCCATACTAAAACTCGTTAATCCTAAAGTGGCGATGAGTGTTCTCACCGCCGATTTCGCTAAACTCTTTTTTGCCATAAGTCAAATCCAAAACGTTTCTTCAAAATTAATTTAAAAGTTTTGGATTGGAGGTGCTGTTGTTCTCTAGTGGATGACCTTTTTTACCTTGGCGGCGAATCCAGGAGTTTTTGAGATGATGATGTAGGGGCCCTTGGGCATAAAATCGGGGACTTTGAATTCGGTAATATTACCAAGGCGTCTTCCCTTTGCATCCAGGAGGGTGTACGTTGTGTTTTCGGAGAAGGGATCGTCTTGTGTTCTAAGGTCGGAACGAACCATGTAGGGCTTGGTGTCGGGAGTCTTGGAGGAGCCGTAGATGGTTGCCTTTAAAGAAGTGAATTCAAGAATGAAAATTCCGTCTTCATCGGGGTAGATTCTTTTACCATCCTGTTCGATGTAGATGCTCGCATTGTTGCCGAAATTTTCTCTGACGAAAGTTTCGTTTATGACGACCTTGAGAGGAATGCTTTTGGGCATAATCTTGTGGGGCATTTCCCATGTGACGGTAAGATTGTTTCCATCGGCAACGGCCTTGGCGGTATCCAGGGTAAAGTGGGCGCGGTAGTAGGCCCCGACTGTGCTAAAGGGGGCAACCCACATATTGTTTTTTACGGCACGTTGAATGAATTCCTTCATCAGATCCTGGGTGATATAACCTTCTCCAAGATCGGCGATTCCATGATTGAGAAGAACCAGCCAGGAAGGGACCATGGCTGAAGCATCGATAGAGTTGAGGAAATCTTCTTCGGCGTTGGGGGTGGTGTACCAAACCTTGGAATCCACATTGCTCCAGTTGGGTTCCACATTCCAGTCGTGTTTACCCGGTCCGCCTGCACTGCGATTGATGAAATGGCGGTCATCAATGACGCTAGAAACAATGTCGTTGTTTTGACTGTAGGGGAGTGCGTGGGATGTGACACTCACTTCAGCTCCATAAGAGCCCATGATTTGCTCCAGATCCCTGGCAAAATCGATAATTTCTGATTTCAGGGAGGATTCTGTAATGGAGGTGAGGTCGAAATGGTTGTTGGTATGGTTGCCGATTTCATGCCCCTGTTTTGCAAGTTCAGCGTATGTGGGGCCAAAGTAGTCAAGCAGGTTCATACCCATATTAGTAAGGAAGAAAGTCACCTTGACTTCGGGCATATCCTCGAGAATCTGGGAAAGAGGCTTTGCCTGGTAGAATCCGTCATCGAAGGTAAAGCTGGCCGCGCCAGAATAGCCATTCCAGGGGACTGTTACGAAGGGGCTTTTGACGGAAGCTGCTGAAGCAAGCCCGCAGATTACGGAAATCCCTAAAAATGCTTTTTTGATGATCCTGTTCATAATTTTCTTCCATTCCTAGGGAATAAAATACGATCTCAGGATGTTTTTTTCAAAAAAATTTCATTTCCAATATTACAAGATGTAAGGAAATTGTCATATTGTATGGATTCTGTTGATACTGTGTATTAACAAATGTTATAAATGGCCCGCTATGAGAAGAGATAAATTGGCTATATCTATTAATGGTGGTGGTGCGCTGGGCATTGGCCCGGTTGCGCTGATGTGTGAAATTGAAAAGAAGCTTGGGGAAGGCTGGATTTCTAAGAATGCTGCCGCTTTTGGTGGTACCTCTACCGGCGCTATCGTAGCGGCTTGCCTCGATGAGGGAATGTCTGCAGAAAAGATCCGTAAGTTCTACCGCGATAACTTGAAGGATATTTTCAAGAAATATTCCTTGTGGGAACGCATTAAGGATCTTAAAAAGCCGACTTATAATCATGCACGCTTGAAAGAACTTCTAATGGACTGCATGAAGGGTAAGTGCAGCGATTGGGAAAAACCGATTTTCATTCCCACAACTCGACTCAATGGTAAAAAGTCTGTAGAAAAGGTTTGGGACAGAGGCGATGCCGATGTGGATAAGTGGTTCGCGGTTCTTTCGTCCACTTGTGCTCCTACCTACTTTGACGTTGAAAAACTTGGCGATACTTGGTATGCCGACGGTGGCATGTGGGCAAATTCTCCCATTGCGGTTTTGAATGCAGGCTTGAAGAGAGCTGGTTTCCGCGACGATTACCGTATCCTTACCTTTGATACTGACATGGATATGATGGTTCGCGTTGAAGACAACCAGACCTTGCTTGGCTGGGGTAGCTACGTGCTTAATGAATGGGTTGCCCGTTCTGGCAAGAGTAGCGATTACGAAGTGATGGCTGACATTGGCCGCGAAAATGTCCATGTGCTTTCGCCGTCTGCAAATGGTAAAAAATACAAGTTGGACGATGTTGCCGATGACAAGCTGGATGAACTTGAAAAAATCTGGCGTGGTTATTTCACGGAACATGAAGAACAAATCATATCCTTCTTGCAAAACACCTAGAGATGACGGCA
>NZ_JALCZV010000017.1:0-92563 GCF_023373925.1 Fibrobacter sp. HC4
AATTAGGTTAGACCAAGTATCTAAGATAAAGTTTTTAGATAGTTATATTACATCTACACTTTGAAAGAACATAGCCATATCAAATATTACTTCTTGTTGCCAGGACGCTTGTAGCCGAAGGACTTCAGCATATCGTCGCTAGTCTTGATGATATCGCCCTTCTTCTTGGCAGTAAGATCGTTCACCGGCGGCAAGGTACACTTCAGAACAGACTTCATGCCAACATCAACCTTGTAGACATAGGCACCCGTAGCAAACAGCTTGCCGGATTCAGCACGCACATAGCCATCCTTGTCCGGTTTCAGTTCAAAGAACATCTGAAGCAAGCCAGCCTCGTTGACAAAGGAAGGATCGTTCAATTCCTGAGTGAATCGATAGTAATCCACAAAGTTGCCCAAGGTCGTGTACACCCAGATCTTCACATCCATCTTGATGTCGTACAGGTTAGCGTTGGAAGCATTGACGTAATCAAATCCGTCTTCGCAGTACTGATTAACGTAATCACTAACCGTCAGCTTTACACTGTTTGCGGCACTCACACCTTCAATGGCCACAAGGCCATCAGAACCGACCAAGTCATCCAAGGTAGCCAGGCCACCAACGCCACTAACCACAGGAACCTTCACGTCCATGACCAATGTAGGACCAAGGTGAGTTCCTTCTTCAACGCCTTCGTAGGGAACCTTGCCGCTGCCATTTTCGTTCTTGAAGCTGCCACCGATCAGGGTTTCCGCTTCCTTGCCGGTAGAGGGATTGCGAAGACTAACAGCAAAGGTTTCACCAGGTTTGGGAGGATTAGAGGCATAGTATTCTTCGACCTTTTCCTTGGTCACGACAGCCACAGGCTGTTCAACAGAAATCTCGACATCCTTGGCGTCCTTCATCACAACCCAGACGGTATCAGCACCCATGTTGCCGGCCTTATCCTTATAGAAACGGATAATCGGATTGGTACCCTTTTCCAGACTCTGGAGAACCAGGGTATCCTGCACCACGCCGTTCACCTTCCAGGTTACTTCTACAAAGTTTGCGCGGACGAGATCACCTGTCTGAGGATAGGTAATTTCAACCTTGGGACCAACGCGGTCTAGCACAATGAACACGGACTGGGTAGCCCCATTGCCATAAACGTTGACATAGGTGTAAGAAACGGAATAGCCGATATCGCCAACATCGCTACGAACCAGTTCGCCCTTACGATTGACACCGTAGGCAATATTGACGGAGTTGCCGTTGGCATCCACATAGTCATAAGATACTGTATACGGGACTGCATCAATGTCCTTCTTCGAAGCGGCACTTTCCGTCATCAGGTTACCATTGGCGTCCACCAGCAAAACCGCACCGGTAGCTGCGTCAGCCTTATAGGAAATGGTTACGGTTCTGCCGTTCACGACTGTTTCGTAAGAAACCGTATAAACTTCAACAGAGTCGTACTTGCCCTTCGAATTCATGACCGGCACCTTAATAATGTCGCCGTTCTTTTCCACCTCGTAAGAAACCGTTACAGAATCGCGACCCGCAAAAGATTCCTTGTAAGAGAGAACCACCACATCGCCATTCACAGGAGTACGTTCGGTCACCTTCGTTTCGTCAAGAAGGATATTGGCCTTTTCCACCGTTCCCATAGTAGAAAGAGTGGAACTGGGAATTCCCGTAGTATCCAGGTCAATCTCTATGTAGTAGTCTTTCTTCACATTGGAAACAGGATCAGATACCGTTACATGAATCTTGTTCTTAGTTGCATTCACATAAGTGTTGGCATCATCTTCATCCAAACTTTCAACGATGGTATAAATGTTGTCGGCCACAACTTCGTTGTCTCCGGCGCCAACAGTCACAATCGGAGCGGCAGAGCTATAGCATACCTTGACGGAATCGCGGGCTGCACCATCCAGATCCGGATTGTCATACTCAACTGTAACGTATTGGCAACCATCCTTCAAGTTAGCTTCCTTGCATTTCTCGGCTGAAGGACTGTTATCGAAGGTGCAGCTCAACTCGATGTTCGGAACGTTGGTATAAATGGTCGTGGGGTTCGGCCACTCGCCCTGTTCATTTTTACCTTCAACAATCTTCACCTTGGAATTGGGCACGTCCACGATGGCAACCACCACGTTCTTTTCGGAGCAGCCATTGTATTCATCGCAAACCTGAATGGTAAGAGTCTCATTCTTAGACTTTTCGTAATCAATCTTGGCACCTTCCTTTACGGTGATTACGCCAGACTTAGAAACTTCAAACCAATTAGAAGTTCCAACCAAGGTATAAGTCTTTACGGTATCGCCAGCATCCTTATCGATAGACTTCAGCGAAGAATCTGCAGAAGTTCCGGACTTGGAATTTTCAACCACGTGGACCGTATCCGTCACGATAGTCGGCGGATTGTTATTGAAGTCGATTTCGATGGTCACCTTGGAACTTGCAGTAAGAATATCTTCGTCCTTACCGGTAGAGGCACTCTTGTCGCTTACAATCACGTTGATTTCGTACTTGGACTTAGAGACGTTTTCATTCAGCTCAATGCCATCCTTCACATGGATCTTGCCAGTATTTTCATCGATAACAAAGAGGGAATCCACAACGGCGAAGTTCGGATCATCAGGATCAAAGGCGTAGGTAAATGTATCGTCATCGACATCCTTCACAGAAATGGATCCGTCAAGGATTGCCTTATCGCCACCATTAATCACATGGCCAGAAATAGTGAAAGTGGCAGGGCCAGTAATCGGAGCATCGTTCACCGGAGTGACAACAACGGTTAGAGTCTTGGCGCCTTCCTTTTTATCACTGGAGCTTACGGAATTCTGAGAATCATAGACTGCAAATTTCAGAGTCGTGTATTCATAATTCGACAGCGAATCACCATATTTATCAGCCACGGGCACATACTTCAACTGACCAAGGGAATCAGCCGGGATCTTCTTACCCACATCACTCTTAGTCAACGTTTTTCCAAAATAGGTCAACGAGCCCTTTGCAGGGACAGCTTCGATAACGACACCACCCATTTCTCGATCAAGGGGCGATTCATAGGGGAACATATCAGCCGCAAAGGTGAATACGGAATCTTCAACGGCGTCAATAACCGTGTCCCTAGTCACAGGGACAACATCCTGATCGATGATGTACATGTCAAAGGCACCTTCGCGAACGTATTCACCAGAAGCATTCTTCAAAACGGCACCGACAAGATTCGAAATCTTCAACTGGAATTTTTCTTTATTGTTCGTGCCATACGCTTCGACAAACTGATCCAGCTTCGCGTGAATCTTGATCTGATTTTTCAAATCGAGAGTGTCAGAATCAACGTCAATTTCTGCGGAAGCCAAAGAATCTCCGCAAATAGGAGTAAGCCCCACAAAGTCAGAAGCATCTGCCAGAGCGCCACTGATCTTTCCATCAACCGGAGTTTCAGAAGACACACTGAAGCAATAATCAAATGTCACCTTCACCTGTGTCTTCTTGTTCAGCTTCAAGGGAATAACCGTATCTCTTTCGCTTTCGGGGAATTCAACCGTAGCAAACAAGGTCGGGTCAATTACAGACGGGTTGAAGCGCACATAGCGGAAGTCTTCGGCCTTGAAGTCAAACTGTACATAAATAGCCTTGGCAATCAGCTGGCCAGCGAAACGGGCCTGCTGCGCAATGGTAATGGTCTTGCCAGAAATGAATGTACCCTGAAGATGCTTTTCGCCAGCAGTCCAGTTAATCTCTTCGGGAGTGTAAAACAAAAGGTTGCCGGCATAATCCTTATTGCTAACCAAATTTTCATCAGATGTGGTCCACGTTCTAGATTCCCTATCCCATTCACTATCATCGGAAGCCTGGATTACGCGAATATTACTATGGTTGGTGATTTCAAGTCCACCATCCAAAAAGACGCGAGTCAAACGACCGCTCTTCTGCATGCGAACATACAAGGGCTTGTCATTTTCCAGTCTGATACCCGCAACACGGATATTATACATATCGTCAATATCACCGGGGGGCACATCAATATAGGCGTTGGGAGTCGTGGAAGAAGCATGAATGACCGTATCAATTTTCAGATAATGATCAGCATCCATACCGTCAAAGAAAGAGTAATCAACAACAGGAACATCAAGATACTCATCAATGGGGATAGCTCCATCACACCCAATAGTAGCCTTTGTATCACGAAGGCCCTGCGTTGCGCAATAATATTCGCCGTCACAATTATTGTTTACGACAAAGCCTTTTTCTACACAATACATGCCTGCAAAGAATTCGTTATTTCGGCCATTAAAGGAAGCCTCAAAAGCACCCCCAAAATGAGAAGGTCCGATCAAGATGGAATCCAGTCCGGTTCCACCCTTAAAGGAGCCTCCAAAAACCAGGGGGCCGCCAATAGAATGCACATCATTTACCATGACGAAGTCGCCAGTGGCACTACCAACATAGCCAGAAGAATCCGTAATATGGATTTTTCCACCATCAAAGACAATACCATCGCCGGCATTTTTTCCGTTACCGACAATGCCATCACCTTCGTACAGACCGGTACCCCAAAGTTTATACTTCATGAGGTCATTCCATGCATTGGTCTGAGACGCAGAATCCCCGGCAATTTTTGTAAACTTAAAAGGGAGCACTTCCAGAGGGAGTCCCTCTGCAAAAGATGCGCTACAGCAACCCAGAACTAGCAAAACTAGCCAAATCTTTCTAAAATCATACAAAAACATAACAAACCTCCGCAAATTCAACCCTATACCCTATCCCATAAAATAATAAAATAAAATTTACAACGTTAACAAAACGAAACCTAAAAGCGGTTTCTTATGTCAAATAATCCATAGAAACGGCCTAATCTCTTGAAAAATGTCAAAATTGTTCTATATTTGAGGCTCCTAGGCCCTGCGCAATGACTATTTGCGGGCAACTCGCCAGGGCGAAAGCAGCAACGGACTTGCGGATTTTTATGTGCTCAGGTAGCCTAGGATTTTTTAAAAAACTGCTGGAAAACGGCAGTTTTTTTTATTTTTGAGAAAGAGGAACGAGGTATGAGGGCGGAGCCTGCGGCTCCTTTGTGCCAAATAATCGCGCCGAAGGCGCCTGGTTTTAACTCACCACTATTCACTCTTAACTATTCACACTTAACTCTTCACTATTCACTGTTCACTCTCATGATTCTCTGGACCATCCGCCATACCAAGCCTTACAATCCCAAAGATGTCTGTTACGGCAGACTGGACTTTGACGTTTCCCCTACTTTCGAAGAAGAAAGCGAGGGCGCCCTGAAGGCCCTGGTGGCCGCTGGAGCCAAGCCCACCCGTTTGTTTTCGAGCCCGTTGCTCCGCTGCACCCGCCTAGCCGAAAAGGCCGCCAAGGTGACCGGCCTCGAAGTCGAGAAGCGTGACGAAATCATCGAGATCAACTTCGGTGACTGGGAAGGTCAGAAGATGGATCAGGTTCCTCGCGAACAAATGCTGGGATGGGCCAACGACCTCCGAGGTTACAGGTTCAACAACGGCGAATGTTTCTATGACATCGACAAGCGCGCCGGCCGCCTGCTAGACAGCCTCGACGACGATGGAGAATTTCTGTGGATCAGCCACGCAGGTGTAATCGCCGCATTGCAGCACTTCGCCTGCGGACTCCCCGACGACCAGTTCGTAGAAGGTGCATTCAGTTACGCCATGGTCACCCGCTTTGAATTCAAGCGTAACGCCGAAGGCCACTATCGAGGAACCTACACAAAGATTCATGACGGAATCCAGATGGTTCCGCTGAAAATCGGTTAAAGCAAAAGCTGGCAAACGCCAGCTTTTTTCCGTTTAAAAATCAAAGGTAAACAGAGCCTGGGCGCCGCCGTTGAAATTCGGCAACAGAGCCAGGTGCAGCGGGTTGTCAAAGTCGCTCAACAGGGCGTCCACCACCGCATCGCCAATAGAATACAGATACAGGAGCGCCGAAGCCCAGATATACTGGTTACGGTTCTTGCGGTAATAGGTCACACGCTCTACCACACGTTCGTAGTCTTCACTAGTCGTGCTTTCTCCAGCCTGCATATGCTTGCGGTCGAGGTAATATTCTACCATGTTCTGCGAAGTCCAGACGCTGACGCTTGCTCCCATCAGTCCCATATATAGTAAGCCGGCCTTGCCAAACTCCCCATTATACATTTGTCCAAAACCGGGGATAATGGCCCACAAGGCGGCAGACTTCATACTCCTCAATTCATTGCTTCGATAATTGTTCTTATACCAGATACCGAAGGCGTCGAACATACTATACAACTGCAGACCATAGAGCCAGGCCGTTTCAGCCTTGCGCAGGTCTTCCTGTTCCATTTTCTTGTCGCTGTAGGCTCTCAGACGATTGATGTTGTCCGTACGTTTTTTTTGATAATATTCAAGGCTGTCCCTAGACTGCAAACCCATGATCTTTCGGGTATAGAAGGAGACGGAATCTCTAAAAGGTTCCGCCTGTTCCAGGACTCGTCGATACTGGAAGTCCTTATTGTAGACAACTTCGTAAAAAAGAGCAAGTTCGATTGCGGTAATGAATCCACCACGAACGTAATGTTCCGTGTAATAATGACCACCACCCGGCAGGATACTTAAGAGCATGGTCAAGGGAAGAGAATTCCGCTCGGTAGGAATATCCCATTCATTTACCTTGAGGGTATCGATGGCCCTAATTCCGGTAACGCCCTTTTGCATGGGATTGACACTGTCTTGAGGAGATTCAGCGGCAAAGACCCCGGCCACCAACAGCAGCAGGGCCAGGACTCCGGCCCGCAGGGAGCGACTCCGGATAGGCTTGAACCAACTCATTAACATTGAGCGCAAATATATAAAAGTCTATACAAGGTTTTATTTACGCCAACGCCTATGAACGTCAAAGTCGCGCAAAACGTTATTTTGTATTTTTTTTGGGGAAATGTCGTGATTGACATTTTATGACACAACCGTTTTGTATATTTGAACACGTAAAAGGAACAACAAAGTGAACAACGCAAACGAAATGAATCTCGAGCAGTTGGCAATCGCCGTCAAGGAAGCTCTGCAAGCAAAAGGCCAGATGATGGCCACCGCAGAATCCTGCACCGGCGGGCTTATCGCAAGCACCCTGGTCGACATTCCGGGCAGTTCCGCAGTCCTGGCAGGAGGCATTGTCGCCTACCAGAACGAAGTCAAGGAAAACCTCCTGGACGTTCCCGCAGAAATTCTCAACACCGTTGGTGCCGTTTCTGCAGAAACCGTCAAGGCCATGGCTGAAGGAGCCCGCAGGAAGTTTGGTTGCGAATGGGCGGTTTCCACATCGGGAATCGCAGGCCCGGGCGGCGCTGAACCAGGCAAACCTGTTGGTACAGTGTGGATTGGTGTCGCCAATAGTTTGCAAAATGAAGCTTTTTGCGAAATTTTTTCGGGAAACCGCAATCAAGTCCGCGAAAAAAGCGTGTATAGAACATTGCAGGTACTTCTAGAAAAAATAGTTCAAAAAAGCACTTGCACAAGTGAACACTAGTTGTTATATTTTTTAACGAAAAAAAAACAAAACGGAGTCAATTATGGCTAAGAAGACGAACACAAACGGTATCAACACTCTCGGCAACCTTTCCGCAGATAAGGCAAAGGCAGTAGAAGCTGCCATCGCACAGATTGAAAAGAATTATGGAAAGGGTTCTATCATGGCTCTGGGCGATCAGCCCAACGAAGATATCCCCGTTATCCCCACCGGCTGTATCCAGCTGGACATGGCTCTGGGCGTAGGCGGTTTCCCCCGTGGCCGTATCATCGAAATCTACGGACCTGAATCCTCTGGTAAGACTACCCTCACCCTCCACGCCATTGCTGAAGCTCAGAAGCTTGGCGGTGTGGCAGCCTTCATCGACGCAGAACATGCTTTCGACGCTGTTTATGCCCGCAAGCTGGGTGTCGATATCGAATCCCTCCTGGTTTCCCAGCCCGACACCGGTGAACAGGCTCTCGACATCGCAGAAACCCTGGTCCGTTCCGGCGCCATCGACATCATCGTTATTGACTCTGTGGCAGCCCTCGTGCCCCAGGCTGAAATCAACGGCGAAATGGGCGACAATCACGTGGGTCTGCAGGCCCGCCTCATGAGCCAGGCCCTGCGTAAGCTTACCGGCATTCTCTCCAAGTCTAACACCTGCATGCTGTTCATCAACCAGCTGCGTATGAAGATTGGCGTCATGTTCGGCAACCCCGAAACCACCACCGGCGGTAACGCCCTTAAGTTCTACGCCACCCAGCGTATCGACATCCGCCGCATCGCAGCCATCAAGGACGGCGAAGATGTCATCGGTAACCGTACCCGCGTGAAGGTTGTAAAGAACAAGGTTGCAGCACCCTTCACCCAGTGCGAATTCGACATTCTCTACGGTTGCGGCATTTCTCGCGAAGCCTCCATCCTGGATCTGGCTACCGAACTGGATATCATCCAGAAGAGCGGTTCCTGGTTCAGCTACAATAACGAACGTATTGGCCAGGGTCGCGAAAACACCCGCCTGTTCCTGAAGGACAACGCAGAACTCTGCAACGAGATCGAACAGAAGATCCGCGAAAGCATGAAGGATGTAGAACTCTTCAAGCTGAACGACGGTGACGCTCTGGCCGCAGACGACGAAACTCTGGAAATCACCGACGAAGCCTAATTCGTAGATTTTCAAAAATTTCTTCCTAAAGCAAAACTCCGACCGATCCTTTAGCCATTGGGATGGGCCGGAGTTTACTTTTTTAGAGGAAGCAACGTCCATTTTTTTTGAATTTTAACTATCTTACGGTTTATGAATAAGCGCTTGTGGACTTTGGCAATATCGATGGCACTGACAGCAGCGTCAGCCCAGACATCCTGCCCACACTTTATTCTAGAAGCGCCCATGGTCGTAAACATCGAAGGCCATTTTATTAACGTAAAGAATTCCCGCGAAAGCATTGATGTGGAATGGCGTCACCACCCCGAAAGTCTAGACACGTTTTTTGTCAATGCATCTAACCGTCCGCAGTTCAACTTCATTACTGCAGGAAGTTACCGCTATATGGAATTTCCCGACGCCAAGATAAAGCGCCAGCTGGGCACCCACCATCTAAAAGAAACTATTGGCGACACTCCGCTAAAGTTAGACGATATGGAATTGCTGGCCAACGGGCAGTTCCTGTGCAAGAATCCCACAGAACAGAAGTCGAACGTTTTTTCTACCGCCCTGTCTATGACTTGGTGGAGTCTTACTGCAGACACGCTCCCCACTCCGCAGAGTGTAACCATGCGAGGAGCCCGCAAGGAAACCAGAACATTCACCATCCGTCAGTGGAGAAATTATTCGGGATCCACACTGCCCACTCTGGTCAAACTAGAAAGCGAACAGTACAACGGAGAAATCTGGATCCGTTCCGCCTATCCTATCCAGGCACTGCAATCCGACCCGCTCAAGAAGAACGTCGCCAAGAAAGCACAGCCTCAGCAGCCTGAGCTATTCCGCAAAATTCCAATGAAAGGGGAAAGAAAAATACCCCTGATACTCAAGCTGAATCAAGAACTGTTGCGCGAGTGATCCATCGTAGAAGGATTTCCTGATGCGGCTCCAGCCACCCACTTCCAAGGTCAGGTTCTGGAGCCCCTCATTCCATGAAAAATGAACGCCAGCCATAGACTTGGCATAGCTCAAAGCCTCTTTTTCTACGGTATTGTGGCTGCGCAGGTAACCTGTTCTGTAGAAGTTACCCTCAAACAGCAATGCAAAATTTTCGTCCAGGGGAATACGCCCGAACGTTTCTACAACAATCAGGAAGTCACGACTGAACACAGAAATGTTACGCTTGTAATCGTAACTCTTGCCATCGAAATCCGTGCTTACATCCGAAAGAATGTAATGCAAGGTGAATCCTAAATCGGAACCACCACGGAATTCATAGTTCATCGTTAGACCGAAGTCAAACAACTGGGCATAGTCAAATTCAGCATCTTCGCCGCCCACGTTATCGAGAACGTAATCGGCGTTCCATGTTTCCGCAATCCTTCCACTGCCTGTCACATCAGAAGTCACCATTTCCAGGTTAGACTTGAAGTACAGGTAGCTTTCATAATTGAAATTCAGTTCAAAGGACGGATTGATCTTGAAAGGGCGCAGTCCAAGACCTGCGGAGTAACCTCCATAGAAGGGAGTCAATTCCAGCCCGCCATCCATGCGAAGGTAGCTGGGATTACGTCCCAGTCGTTCGCCGTAGGGCAACATGCCCAGAGGTTCCAGCCAAGTATAATGGAGCGTCCCGAACAGCTGAGGCAACCACTGCCCCAAAACAAAGGGAGTATTGCCACTCAAGCCATAAGCCAGGTTGGCACCATATCGAAAGGCTGTCTGAGAGCTCTCGTTATAGCCATCAGCATAGGCATCAACGGGGTTTGCAACCGCAAACAGAGCACACAGAGTGGCTACAGCGCCAAATTTCTTTCCAAAACCGTTCATTTCAGTGTAAAATTAAAAATATTTTCATCTTTTGCCTAATAAAGTTCTTATTTTGTGGTCAACAAAACGAAATGATAAAATCAGACGATTAAAAAGCTGACTTTATAGATAAAATTAGAGGAGAAATTATGAAGCTCTCTCATATTTGCCTGCTCGGTGTTAGCGCCCTGATGTTCTGGGCCTGCGCCAGCCGTTACTCTTCCCCCATTCTTATCGAACGTGGCGAAGGTCGCAAGGAATATGAACGTGAATACTTTGCCATTAAGGAAAGTATGGGTATCGACAAGCGCCTGAAGGACGTGTTCAAGCAGGGCTATATCGAAGAAGGCATGACCAACGACATGGTCAACCTCCTGTGGGGCCCTCCCGACCACGAAAAGGAAACTTCTTCCAGCAGCGTTTGGGAATACTACACCCGCGAAGGTAAGCTGATTACCCGCCTTATCTGGAAGCACCCCGACCAGGCCCGTCTGAAGGGTTACGAAGGCGAATGGATCCTGGACAAGATCGAAGGCGACCGTTATGGTGGCTCTCCGGCACCGGTTTCCAAGCATTCTAGCAACTACTAATCGGTATTTTTCAGCCTCAAGCCCACAACTTGAGGCTATTTTTTTATTCGGTCTACCACAGGCAGTCCTTTTTTACTAAATTTACCCGCGTTAAATTTTAAACCTCTCAAGGAGTTAATTATGCGTCAGTATATCATTGCTGGTAACTGGAAGATGAACAAGACCGTTAGCGAATCCGTTCAGCTCGCTAAGGACATCGTTGAAGCCGTCAAGGACGTGAAGAAGACCGAAGTGGTCATCGCTCCGACCTACCTCGCCGCTGCTAAGGTTGCAGACGTCGTTAAGGGCACCAACGTGAAGCTCGCTATCCAGGACATCCACTGGAAGGACCAGGGCGCATACACCGGTAAGGTTTCCGTTGACATGGTTAAGGAAATCGGCGCAGAATACATCATCATCGGTCACTCCGAACAGCGTCAGTACTTCGGCGAAACCGAAGAAACTGTTAACCTGAAGGTTAAGAAGACTCTCGAAGCCGGTCTGAAGCCCATCATCTGCATCGGCGAAACTCTCGACGAACGTAACGGCGGCAAGCTGGAAGCCGTTCTCTCCACTCAGGTTAAGGGCGCTTTCGAAGGCGTTTCCGCTGCAGACGCTGCTAAGTGCGTTCTCGCATACGAACCGGTTTGGGCAATCGGTACTGGCGTTACCGCTACCGACGAACAGGCTCAGGACACTCAGGCATACGTTCGTTCCGTCGTTGCTGAAGTCTACGGTGCTGAAGTTGCTGAAGGCATGCGCATCCAGTACGGTGGCTCTATGAAGGGCGCCAACGCTGCAGGCCTCCTGGCTCAGAAGGATATCGACGGCGGTCTCATTGGTGGTGCAGGCCTCAAGGCTAACACCTTCATGGAAATCATCGCTGCTGCAGAAGCTAAGTAATTAAAGCTTTTAGCACAACAATTTAAAACCAAGGTAAATAACTATTATGGCAACTCTCTTCTGGATTCTTATCGTCCTCCACGTGTTCCTCTGCTTGTTCCTCATGCTCCTCGTTCTGGTTCAGAACGACAAGATGGGCGGCCTCGCAGGTCTCGGCGGCATGACTTCTCAGTCTGCCTTCTCTACCGCAGGTGCTGCGACCTTCATCCAGAAGTTGACCCGTGCCATTGCAGTTATCTTCTTCATCGTCGTTTTCGCCCTCGGCCTCATCACTGCCAAGCAGGATCAGGCTGTCGAAGAATCCGCCATGCAGAAGGCAACTCGCGAAAACGCTGCTCAGCAGGCTCCGGCAATCCCGGCTCTCCCCGCTGACTTCGGTGCACCGGCAGCAGCTCCCGCAGCTGAAGTTCCGGCTCCCGCCGCAGAATAATTACCTGGTAAACAGCTTTTGCGCGTAAGCTTGCAGATTCGTCTGCGACGCTGCAGCGCAAGGTTCGCGGTCGTGGTGGAATTGGTAGACACGCTAGCTTGAGGTGCTAGTGGGAGCGATCCCATGACAGTTCAAGTCTGTCCGACCGCAGCAAGAAGTCCGTCCTTTGGGGGCGGATTTTTTTTATTTTAGCCCTACGGTTATCGAGGGAGGACGATTCATGATCAAGTTTTTTTTTCGCGACAGCTATCTTCATTTGCGGTTGCTCATTAGATTCGGAGCGTGAGTGCCTAGAAGACAGAGATTTCTGCCTAGACTACGATATCGACCGACAAAACAACTGCATCGACGAAGACGCCTACAAGACTTGCATCCAGAAATATTCAAAAAAAACAATGACTAACGTTGAAGAATTCTGCAAGGACCAAAGCACCTACAAGTGCAGTAATTAGCCAGAACAACGCAGCCAATCCGCTGAACAAAAGAACTGACGGTTACTAAATTTTACCCCGTTAAAAAGGAAATCCCGTCTAGATCCTTGATTCTATCGGACCTGCTGTCCTCCAGAATGACTGGTCGAGGATAACATTGGCCGGGATGACATTTGAAGATAAAGGTTTAACATGAACAACAATTTGGTTTCTCCTGTAGGCATTCTCGGCTTTGGCGTTGAAGGCCAGAGCACCCTCCGTTACCTGTTCCGTGAAGGCGTCAAGGACATTGTCGTGATGGACAAGAATCCGGTGAACTTGCCGGAAGTTCCTGCAGGCGTAAACGTGAAGGTTTGCAGCGGCGAAAGCTACATGGACGGCCTCAAGGATTGCGTGACCGTAGTGCGTTCTGCAGGCGTATACCCCATGAGTCAGGAACTGTTCAAGTTCCAGATGAACGGTGGCATGATGACTAGTCAGATTCAGCTGTTCCTGGAACAGACCAAGTCCTGCAAGGTGGTGGGCGTTACCGGCACCTTGGGCAAGGGCAGCACCGTCAGCATGATCAGTCACATTCTCGACAAGTGCGGCAAGGCAAACATCATCGGCGGTAACTTCGGCGTGCCGGCGCTGGACCTGCTGGAAGACGATTCCGCAGACCGAATCAGCATTCTGGAACTTTCCAGCTTCCAGCTGATGACGCTTTCGAAGTCGCCGGACGTAGGCGTGGTTCTGCGCGTGTCTACGGAACATCTGGACTGGCACAAGACTGTCGAGGAATACCGCGACGCCAAGGCAAATCTGGTTCGCTGGCAGAAGAATAGCGGCACTTGCGTCTACCTGAAGGATGCAGAACCTACCGCAAAGATCGCAAGCGAAAGCCCCGCCCGCAATAAGCTGGCTGTTAGCTTCGGCGACGGCGAAAACGGAAGCAATGACGGAAACGCCGTTATCGAAGGCTCTACGCTGACCATCGGCAGCGACAAGCTGTTCCTTAGCGACTGCAAGGTCCGCGGCATCTACCAGCTGGAAAACATGGCTGCAGCAACCCTCGCCTGCACCGCCCTGGGCATCAAGGTAGCCGACGCTTTCGAAGCCTTGAAGTCTTACGAAACCCTCCCCTTCCGCATGGAATTTAAAGGCGAAAAGAAGGGCATTGAATTCTACAACGATAGCTACGCCACCCGCCCCGACGCCACCATCGCAGCCACAGGCAGCATGAAGCGCCCCTTCGCTTTGATTCTGGGCGGTTCCGAAAAGAACGCAGACTTTACTGAACTCAGCAACATCCTGGTGAAGGAACGCCCCAACCTGAAGCGCGTGGCCCTCATAGGCGCCACTGCAGAACGCATGCTTGACGATCTGAAGAAGGCTGGTG
The DNA here is from genome assembly GCF_023373925.1 of Fibrobacter sp. HC4. Lineage (NCBI taxonomy): Bacteria > Pseudomonadati > Fibrobacterota > Fibrobacteria > Fibrobacterales > Fibrobacteraceae > Fibrobacter > Fibrobacter sp. HC4. The sequence continues at coordinate 14,144 of NZ_JALCZV010000017.1, forward strand.
TAGATGAAGCAGGTATCAAGACGGCTATCTTCCCCACTCTTGAAGAAGCTTTCGCAGACAGCCTGAATATCGGTGAAGGCGGTACCGTTATCATGAGCCCCGCCTGCGCAAGCTTCGGTCTGTTCAAGAACTATAAAGTTCGCGGCCAGGTTTTTGACAAGCTAGTTTCTGAAGTTTAATTTTTTTGAGAAAAAGCGGTTAAAACCCTTTACAAGATTAAACGAAATAACTAACTTTGAGCCGTTCCGTTAAAGGACCTCGCGGTCGTGGTGGAATTGGTAGACACGCTAGCTTGAGGTGCTAGTGGGAGCGATCCCATGACAGTTCAAGTCTGTCCGACCGCAGTAAATAACTCGCTTGAAAAAGCGGGTTATTTTTTTATAGTCAGACGTTTTCACGCCCGCTTTCACCCCCAAAAACTTCTTCATTTTTTTCAAAAAAATTTCCGTTCAAACATTTACAAAAACGCAATTTGTTATTATCTTTGAGCCGTTCCATTAAAAGGACCTCGCGGTCGTGGTGGAATTGGTAGACACGCTAGCTTGAGGTGCTAGTGGGAGCGATCCCATGACAGTTCAAGTCTGTCCGACCGCAGTAAATAACCCGCTTGAAAAAGCGGGTTATTTTTTTATTTAGCCGACACAGATTCCGCGTTTTTAGAACACCGACGCTGATTCCGCGTTTTTAGAACACCGACGCTGATTCCACGCACTCCTAAAACATCCCACGCCCCCAAAACATCCTGTACATATTCAAAACGTCCGGTTCCGTCCCGCGCCCCAAACTTCCGCACACATCCCAAACGCGCGTTTTATAATCAGTCAAACATCAACAAAACGCGCACAAAACAGAAAAGCCTCCCGAGGAGATTCGGGAGGCTCATCCGTTTGATTTTTCCATCAATTATTTAACGGTATTCACCATCATTTTCTTGGCACCGTCCACCTGCTTCAGCAGGTATACGCCCTTGGCATAGCCGGCAGCGTTAAGAGCCTTGGCGGCGCTCTTTCCAGCCAGGTTAACCAGGCCGACCTTGTTGCCCTGAACATCGAACACATCGTAGTTCATGCCAGAAGCTGCAACGAAGTTGATCTTCTTCATAGCGGTTGTTTCGCCAAGAGGATTGTCATCGTCGGCATTCTTGCCCTTCACCAGGTTGAAGTAATCAAGGTCAAACCAGTCTGCGGTTGCAGTAATGCGAATGATATTCACACCGGCCTTCAAGGCCACATTAGTGGAAATCTTGTTGTAATCATCGAAGTTCTGTTCGTCATCGCTAGAAGAAGTTGCTGCAGGAACTTCAACTTCGCCGGCTTCAGTACCATTGACAGACACACCGAAACTTGCACCGCCGTTAGAAGCTGCGGCAATGTACATGGTGTAATCGCCAGCTTCAGCAGCATTCACAGAGTATTCCAGCCATTCGCCCTTTCTGATATAGCCAACCACAGTCTTCGTTTCACTCTTCTTGTAGATGTCAACACCAGTGCCATCGCGATACTTGGAGCATTCAGCTTCCTTGCCTGCGTCGGTACAAGAGTGGTTATCCGCATCATCTTCATAGTAGGAATCATTGCCTGCGCCGTAGCCCGGATCATCGAAGTCTTCGGCCTGTACAATTCCAGGAACAGTCCAGGGAGTCTGGGTCTCATTATGAGCGGTCTGGGGTTCCGGTTCGCGCTTGGTTCCCTGGAATTCCCATTCAAGAATACCCATGGTAGAGTCCTTTGCACCCTTGAATACGAAGAACACCTGATCAACTTCTCCGGTAAGGCCCTTCATTTCGCAATCATTATCGGCATAGTCATTCCAGCCGCTAGTCTTTGCCAAATCGCAGGAACCTGCCAAAGCACCGGTGACAGAACCAGTATGGATTTCAACCTTGTTGTCGTTACCCACGTTAGCAGCCTTGATGCGAAGATTCTGGGCACCCTTGCCGAAGTCCACGCCAGTCACGCGAATCCAGGACTCCTTGGTGGCAAGGGGAGTCAGCACATGCTTAACAGCCTGGCCCTTGGTCCAGTCGGTACGGCTACGGACATTGCGCTGCTTGGAACTGGTGAGAGCCTTGTAGGTGTTGTACGGATCGAACTTGCCTACCTGCTTAGGACCTTCCTTGGTGAACACAAGCTTGTTCATGGAGCCATCAGCCGCGTAGGTAATTTCATCGATACTTACACTACGATGGTTACCCGGTTCCGGATCGGCAACACCCAGGGAAGCAGGATGTTCCTTGGCGCGAACAAGGCGACGATCATGATAAACAGCATAAGTCTTGCCCTTGAATTCAGCAAAACCCTGGTGGTTGTTACCGCCATCGCAACTATGAGTTTCACAGTCGTTAATCTTCCACACGGCTTCGATAACGATACCCTTGTAGGAGTAAGGACCAAGGGGATTCTTGGACATACCGTAACCGATTTCCTGACCGCTATTGTTGAAGCTGATATAGTACCAGTCACCATGCTTATGGATGTAAGGAGCTTCAAAGGACTTTTCTGCCTGGACTCGAGTCAGAGAGTTCCTGTCCAAAGTCACCTTGCCGTTACTTTCGGTGAACTTGATAATATCGAAGTTATTACCGATGGGACGCTTCACAGAGCTGGTCGATCCACCACCAAAAATCACATAGCCGGTACCATCTTCTTCAATGAAGATACCCGGGTCAAAGCAGTGGTCGATGTCATCGCAGTTGCCGAGGAAGCTATTGGAGCCACCGGCAATTCGAGGTTTGCCATAAGCATCCATAATGGGGTCTGTATAGGGACCATCAATGCTAGGAGCGGTAATCATACCCACGCCACTTGCGCCGTCGGGATACACAATAAAGGGTCTGCCATTACGGACGGCAATGCCGGAAGCCCAGGTATTGCCGGGATAAGTACCAAATTCACGCTTTGACTGGAAAACCATGCCATGGTCGGTCCAGTTCACCATATCCTTGGAACTGAAAGCATACAGACCGATAATATTGTACTGGAACGGGTCAGTGCTGACGCACATATCGTCCGTATCGGTCAGAATGTAGAAGGTATCACCATCAGAAGCGGCAGAAGGGTCTGCCAGATAATGATAACTGGAAATAGGATTTTCCGCCATTGCGGATGCGGCCAGGCCAAAAACGGCGGCAGCCACAAACTTGCGAGAGAGAAGGGCCGCTGTCGCGAGCTTATTCATCTTCATAACTTACTCCATACACGAATATCCCACCCATTGGAATTATTCTTATAGCAAAATACTCTATAATAATGGAATATGGACATTCGAATCCACCTTGTCATGGACAAATTGACAACGGCAAAATATTTACAAGCGCTATAGGAAACGCCGCTTCGCCCATACTATGGGAAATCGGGAAAAAAAAGCTATCTTTACAAAAAAAGTTAAAGAATCGTAAGACATGAACCGTTTTGAACTCATAAAGACTTCCAAGAAGTCCAAGGCACGTCTGGGAGTGCTCCACACGGACCACGGCGACATCCATACGCCGATTTTTATGCCCGTGGGCACCGAAGCTACCGTAAAGTCGGTAACGCCCCAACAGCTGAAGGACCTGAAGGCCGAAATTATCCTGGCCAACACCTACCACCTCTACCTGCGTCCCACAACGCCGAAAATCGCCGCTGCCGGCGGCATTCACAAGTTCATGAGCTGGGATCGCCCGGTTTTGACCGACAGCGGTGGATTTCAGGTATGGAGTCTGAAGGATTTACGCAAGATTAAGCCCGAAGGGGTGGAATTCAGAAGCATTCTGGACGGTTCCAAGCACTTTTTCAGCCCGGAAACCGTCATGAAGGCCCAGCGCGAGATCGGCGCCGACATCATTATGGCCTTCGATGAGTGTACGCCCTACCCCAGCACCGAAAAAGAAGCTCAGCACAGTCTGAATTTCACGCTGAAATGGACCAAAGAGGCCATGGATTGGCTCAAGGCCAACCCGGAAATCCACGGTTACGAGCAGAAGTTCTTCGGAATTGTGCAGGGCGGCATGCATAAACACCTGCGTAAGCAGGCAATAGAGCGCATCGCGGAACTGGAACCCGACGGATTTGCCATGGGCGGCCTCTCTGTAGGCGAGCCCACCGAAACCATGTACGAAATCGCTGATTTCTGCACCGACTACCTGCCTAAGGACCATGCCCGTTACGTGATGGGTGTAGGAACCCCCTGGAACCTGCTGGAATTGATCGGCCGCGGCGTAGACATGTGCGACTGCGTCATGCCAACCCGTAACGCCCGTAACGGAATGCTGTTCACCAGCGAAGGCGTCTTGCGTTACAAGGCAGCCCGCCACGCCGAAGAATACGACAAGCCGGTGGACCCAAACTGCGACTGCTACTGCTGCCGCAACTTCAGCCGCGCCTACCTGCGCCACCTGCACCACGCCGGCGAATCTTTGGGCTTTACCCTGGCCAGCATCCACAACCTGCATTTCTATCTGCACCTGATGCAAGAGGCAAAGGACCACATCGCAGCCGACGACTTCGAAGAATGGAGCAAGGCCAAGATCGAGGTTCTGCAGCGAAATCTGGAATAACGATACTGACAAAACCTTTATAGGCATCATATATTTTTTATATTTGCCCGCGAAAAATTTGAAAACAGGCATCAAACCCGAAGGTGATTATGCAGGACTCTTCCGCAATGGATAAAGCCGCTCAGGCAGAATTGGATCGCATCAACGCGCTCCCCACGGTGACTCTGAAAGACAAGATGGCTATTCCGCCCCAGCGTGGTGCAGAACTTCCCCATCGCGAATACCGCACAACCATGGACGAAAGCACCAAAACCATGTCTCTGGCACAGGCTCGTCTCGAAGCTAGCCGTTGCATGGACTGTAAGAAGCCGTTCTGCACCGCAGCCTGCCCCATCAGCATGCCTATCCCCCAGTACCTGAAGTTGCTGGCCGGTGGTAACATCGAAGGCGCTGTGGAAATGATCCGCGCCACTTCCCTGCTGCCCTCCATCTGCAGCCGCGTCTGCCCCCACGAAAAGCAGTGCCAGTCCAGCTGCGCCATGGGTCGTACCCTGAAGGATATGAACAAGGGTATCCATATGGGCGAAACCGAACGTTTCTGCATGGACTACGAACGCGAACACATGGGCGGCAAGAAGGTTCCTGCCATGGCCCCCTCCACTGGCAAGAAGGTTGCCGTTATCGGTTCCGGTCCTGCAGGTTTCTCTGCAGCAGTAGACCTCCGTACCCTGGGCCACGATGTCACCATTTTTGAAGCCTACGACTTGCTGGGTGGCGTGCTCCGTTACGGCATTCCTCAGTTCCGTCTGCCCAAGGACATCGTTGACTACGAATACAGCATTCTCCCCAAGATGGGCATCGAAATCAAGACCGGCGTTACCATCGGTAAGGATATCACCATCGAACAGCTGAAGAAGGACTTTGACGCCATCTTCATCGGTAACGGCGCTGCCCAGGCTCTCAAGACCGGCGTTCCCGGCGAAGACCTGAAGGGCGTCTACACCGCCGAAGAATACCTGAAGAAGGGCAACCGCGGCGTTGAAATTGAATCCGGCAAGCGCGTTATCGTCGTTGGTGGTGGCAACGTGGCTATGGACGCAGCCCGCATGGCATTCCGTCTGGGCGCCGAAGACGTCCGCGTGGTCTACCGTCGTACTCTTAACGAAATGCCCGCCTGCAAGGCAGAACTCCGCGAAATCCTGAACGAAGGCGTGGTGGTTATGGAACTGCACAACCCCGCCGAATTTATCGCCGACGAAAACGGTCACGTCAAGCAGGCTAAGTTGGACCTGTTCCAGCTGGGCGAACCTGATGAAGCTGGCCGTCCCCGTCCGGTGAAGATCGAAGGCCAGAGCGAAACCATCGACTGCGATACCGTGGTCCTGGCAATCGGCAGCAGAGTTTCCAGCGAAATCAAGGACACCACTCCGGGTCTCGACACCAACCGCAACGGTACCTACATCGTCCGCGCCGAAGATTCTTGCGAAACTTCTGTTGACGGAGTATTCGTCGGTGGCGACGCCAAGCACGGACCTCTCACCGTGGTGATGGCCATGAAGACTGGCCGTGACGCTGCAGTCCAGATCCACAAGGCTCTCGTCGGTTAATCAAAAGGTTTGCGGGACCTACCCGCAGTTCCCCAAAAAATTTTAGAGGTTCCGCACAAAGGCGGAGCCTCTTTTTTATGCTCAGTCCAATCCTAGGCCGCCAAGACAAAAGCGTCCCGCACCCCATACTGTGCAGAACGCTTTCCCGGGACCGGATTCACATACCCTACGCGTCGTCCGATCCCTAGGCTACTTGTCGTAGCGTAAATTTTACGGCATCGCGATTTTACTGTTTGACGATTTTGCGTTGGAACGTCTTACCGTCGGCCACCAGGCGCACCAGGTATATGCCAGGCTGCAGATGACTCAGGTCATAGCTGACCCCGCCGGGCATTCCGTTCAGGCGCACCTTACGGCCATCCATACGGACCACATCCAGTCGGCGGATTTCGCTAGCGAACACATCCAGACGGCATTCCGAGACGTTATACATCAAGGGGTTTCCGTTGGCGGCAACCGTGGCAGAGAATCCAGTTTCTTCACCTTCGGAAGGTTCATCCTTAGAGGGTTCGTCCTTGGAGCCGGAAGAGGCGGGACCGTCTTCGGCAGGTTCGCTGGAGGAAGCCGGATCGTCGCTGCTGGAGGAGCCCGGCTCATCGGCGGAGGCATCAATCTTAACAGAGATCAGGAAGAGGTTAGCGGAATCGCCCTTGGTAATGGAATGCTTACCGGCAGCCAGCTTGACTTTTACAACGCCTGCGGTGGCAGTATACTTTTCACCATCGATCTTGATCCCCTTAGCGAAATCACCGTTGAAAACCAGAGTCACTTCAGCAGACTTGACCAGCACGAATTCAACAGATGTAGCCGTTTCAATCTTGAGGCAGCGGGTCAATTCGGCACCGTTGTAAGACACGGTTCCCTTGCTGGTAGAAAGGTTTCCGAGGAATTCGAAGTAGTCGCTGCTGGCTCCTTCTTCGGTAAAGTTATGCACCAGGTCTGCAGAAATAGACTTCAAGTCGGAACTTTCATCAACGGGATCGTCTGCAGGCGCTTCGACGGTGGCAGAGGAACTGTTAGGAACAACGCCGCCAGAGACACTGCTGGAACTGGCCACAGTCGCACTGGAGGAAGGTTCAACAGAAGCACTGGAAGAGGGGCTGGATGCGGTTCCCGAAGAGGAGTTGGGAACGGCCGGAGTCACGACAACCGCGCCATCACCCTGGATAGACTTGACGCTACCGGTATAGGCCACCAGCTTATTTTTCAGAGCCTGGTTCACAGCATAGAGGGCATCGTCTTCGGCGGTAAAGGTCCACTTGAAATCACCGCCATTGATACGGCCTGCATAGGTCATCACGTTAGCCTTGGCGTCATCCGGTTCATCGGCAGTATACTTGTACATGACCGAGGTATTCACGTCGAAGTTGTTGTACTTGTTGCCACCAGACTTAGAAACAACAGTGGCAGGAACCTGTTCGTCGCGCTTGCTCACCACGTAGGCGTCGAAGTCGGTCTTGGTATTGATGGAGCCAACGGCAGTTCCGTCAACGCCCTTCAGGCGGTAGGTGGTTGCGCCGTAAGCGATGAAGGTACCGCCTTCTGCAAACTTGTTATTGTAGGCCTTGATGGTTCCGCCCGCTTCCTTGCTAAAGGTAGCGTTATCGGTGGTGCTGGTGGTAGTACCGGCATAAAGGTCGGAACCCTGCATAGAAGTGAGCATGGGGAACTTGCAGTTACGGAAGTAGTTACCTTCCATGAACACAGAGGAACCCAAGGTAGAGCCCGCACCGTACTTGGCATTGCCATCGTAGTAGTTGTTGTAGACGTGAGCGCTGTAATAACGCACGCGAGGATGACGGCTATCGGAATGGTCGTACCAGTTATGGTGATAGGTAATGTAGTAGCCGTCGGTAGTTCCTTCGGAAAGGCCCAGCAAGTTGGACTTGCCGTTATCCCAGAAGTGGTTGTAGCTGAAGGTGACGTAAGTAGACTTCTTGCAGTCCAGGGCTCCATCGCCCTTCACCTGGTCCGCATCGGAACCGGCATCGCCGTAGAACATATCGTTGTTGTGGATCCAGATGTACTGGTCGTTCTGCTGAAGACCGATGTTGTCGCCTTCGGAACTGTTCACGTTCATGACGCCCATATTGCGGACTTCTACGTTCTGGGCGTTCTTGATGCGGATACCCCAACCGTTTGCGGTAGCATCTTCGCCAATACCTTCAATGGTCACATAGGAATCTTCGGAAGAGCCCAAATCAATGAGCATGTCGCCTGCCACCAGGGAATCGGAGTCCGTCACGTTACCGATAAAACGGAAGTCGAAAGGACGAGTTTCATAACCCTTCTTCATGCAGTTCAGAATGCCCTGGAAGCTCTTGCAAGTGGTCTTCGTGCCCTTGGAATTGGTCACCACGTCGGCGGTCACCTTGTTCTTGGAATTTTCGGAAACATACACCACCACGGCACCGCTCTTGAGAGTACCGTCGGTATTGTAGGCCCCAGGAACGCGGCCATTGCTAAAGGCAAAACCGGTGCGGTCATGAGCCTTCACAGAAACCGTCTTGGATTCGGCAGCCCCTTCGGCACCATTCACCACGGGAGCAATCTTCAAGGTGTGTGAGCCTGCCTTCAGGCCGACCACGTCAGCACGCATATAGGAACCGTAGCTACGAATCAGCGGATCATCGATCTTGGTTCCGTCCACATAGACATTGTAGCTGGAGGCACCGGAAACAGGCTGCCATTCCGCATAGGCGGATTCCAGCCAACCGGCAGCGGTATTGACAGTCAGCGCCGAGGCGGAAGCGGCAAGGCCCAGCACTGCGGCAGAGAGAGAAAGAAATTTGCAATCCATAAACATCCCTTTTTTAAACCTTGAGAACGGGCACCATCCCGTTGTTCTCATTTTTTTCTCAAATATAATGTTTATTTTTTAGAAAAGCAATATAAAAATTCTGATTTTTAAACAAAAAATAAAGATTTTCAATATAAGAACGTTCTCAAAATCATTCAAAAGCATCATATTTTACACCTTTCTACCCAGCCCTTTCTTTTTCAAGGTCTGCATAAATCTATTTTTGCATCAATCATATTTGAACCAAGGAGTTCCCATGGAACCGCTGCTGCACCAGTCCCTCGCCCACATGTTCTTCGCTACCTGCGACAGAGAGGATTTCCCCGGCTGGTACCACAGAAAACACGAACAGTGGATTTATTTCTCTAGGCAGCAACTCGCCAGAGATACCCGCTCCTTGGCCCTTGCGTTCAAGAACCGCGGAATCAAGGAACACCAGAGTATCGGCATCGTAGCCAACAGCTGCCCGGAATGGATCATGACGGACATCGCATCCCAGCTGAATCACGCCCAGGTGGTCCCCCTGTTTCCCAACATTTCCTCGGACAATTTCAACTTCCAGTGTGATGACTCCGACGTCCAGATTCTGCTGCTGAACAACGTAAACGAACTGGACCAGGCCATCAAGGACGTCCTTCCCCGCTTTAGCGTGGTCATCTGCATCGATCCGGCATCCGACTGCCCCGACAACGGCGTCTACTGGCACGACCTGATCCGCGAAGGCCAGGAACTGGCCAAGAAGCCCGAATCCTCCGCCTGGATCCAAAGTCAGCTGGAATCCATCAACCCCGACGACCTGTTCAGCATCATCTACACCAGCGGTTCCACCGGACGTCCCAAGGGTGCCGAACTGAGCCACCGCAACATGCTGGCGCAGATTCAGACCATCAGGCGCGATGTTGTCGCCCTGAACCACAACGACGTAGGTCTCGTAGTGCTGCCCGTGGCCCATGTGCTGGAACGCATGACCACCTATTTCTTTATCCTGAACGCCACAAAGGTATTCTTCGCCGACACCCCCAAGAACACCGCCCTCCTGATGAAGGAAGTCAAGCCCACCGTCATGATGGTGGTCCCCCGCATTCTGGAACGCGTCTACGAAAGCATGACGGCCGCCGGCGAAAAGTGCCACGGTTTCAAGCGTTGGCTGATTAACCGCGCCGTAAAGATTGCAAAGATTGAGGACCCCACCAAGCGCCCCAGCATCGCCCGCCGCATTTACGACAAACTGGTCTACAAGAAAATGCGCGAAGCCATCGGCGGCAAGTTCCGCCTGATCGTCTGCGGTGGCGGCGCCCTGAACAAGTCCATCTGCCGATTCCTGCTGAACGTTGGCATCAACATCTGTGAAGGTTACGGCCTTACCGAATGCGCCCCCGTGCTCACGGTGAACACTCCCAAGTGCATCCGCCCCGGTAGCGTGGGCATCCCCCTTGCCTATCTGGACGTAAAGATCGGCGAGAACAGCGAAGTCCTGGCCAAGGGCGACAGCGTTTTCAAGGGCTACCACAACATGCCCGAAGTAAACAAGGAAATCTTTACCGAAGACGGTTACCTCAAGACAGGAGACCAGGGATCCTTCGACGAAGACGGCTACCTGTTCTTGATCGGTCGCATCAAGGAACTGCTGAAGACCAGCACCGGCAAGTATGTAAGCCCCAACCCCATCGAGCTTGAAATCAGCCGCCACCCGCTGGTGGAACAGGCCCTTGTCATCGCCAACAACCGTAAGTTCGCTTCTGTGCTTATCTTCCTGAACCCCATCAACGCACGCCGCTTCCTGAACCGCACCAAGGACGAATTCGATATCAACCGCGCTCTGGAATCCAAGCACATCAACGAGGCTCTGGAACGTCACATCACCCGCATCAACAAGAAGCTGAACCATTGGGAACAGATCCGCAAGTGGACCCTCATTGGAGACAGCCTCACCGTTGAATCAGGCTTGCTGACACCCACCCTCAAGATCCGTCGCAAAGCCGCCGAAGAAATGTACAGCGAACAAATCGAAGAAATGTACAAGTAGCGGAGAGCGATGAGCAGCGAGCTGTGTGCTGCGAGCGGAAAGACTCGAGGCGCGAGGCTTGAGGTATCATCCTGAGCGAAGGCATGTAAGGCCGTAGTCGATATAGAATTATTAGCAATTTATTGCCTTACAATTCTTAGGTTCGAAGGAGCAGGATCTAGATACTAGATATGAGTTATTGGACGTTTGACGTGGGACTTCTAACTGGATTAGTGAACAATGAATAGTGAACAGTGAAAGGCGCCTAACTTTAACTCAAAGCTCAAAGCTCATAACTTATATCTAAATATTACAAATAACGAATACGTTACCAACGAGTACATCACAAACGAGTACAACACTTAAGAGCTGGGGCTTAACGGTAATCGAGGCCAGCAACCTGTATTCAAGCGCAGAGGAAGGACGCTACTCGGGAACTCTGGACGAACGCGCAGACGCCATGCAAGCCCTTATTGACAACAAGAGCGTCAAGGCCATTTTCTTTGCACGCGGGGGCTACGGCAGCAGCCAGCTTCTGAACAAGCTCAACTACTCAAAGCTTGAAAAGCACCCCAAATGGTTCGTGGGCTATAGCGACATTACCGCCTTCCACATTGCCTTGAACAACCTTGGTTTCGAAACTATCCAAGGACCCATGATGAAAGGCTTCAACAAGGATTCTCGACCTGAACGCCGCCAACCGGCCGCTATACCTGGGAGCAAAGGTTTCTATAAAGGTCACCGACAAAAAGGCAACCATACAGTTTAAGTAGAGGTATGAGGCGACAGGCTTCAGGCGACAGGTACGAGGGCGGAGCCTTCGGCTCCTTTGAACTAGATATCTCATAATCACAACTCATATCTCATAACTAAAAAAAGCCAGGTTTTCACCTGGCTTTTTTTTGCAAGGCCGACCTCATACCTCAAAGGAAGGCGAAGCCGACCGACCTCTTTGCCTATTAGAAATGGATCACGCGAACCTTGATGACCTTGGGCAGCTGAGCCAGCTTGTCCTTGATGGAATCATCAATGGAGCTTTCGATGTCGATCAGGTTGTAACCGATCTTGCCGTTGCTCTTGTTGGAGAAGGAGGCAATGTTGATGCCTTCTGCACCCACAACCTTGGTGATTTCAGCGATCATGTTGGGAACGTCTTCGTTAATCACCACAACGCGGGTCTTGATGCCCATGTGGGGCTTGTCCATGAGAGCCGGGAAGTTAACGGAGTTACGGACGCAACCGAATTCGATGTAGTCCTTCAGTTCTTCAACAGCCATGACTGCGCAGTTTTCTTCAGCTTCTTCGGTAGAAGCGCCCAGGTGCGGGAAGCACTGGATCTTATCGTGCTGAATCTGCTTTGCATCCGGGAAGTCGCTGAGGTAACCCTGGAGAGTACCGTTGTCCAGCATTTCGTAAATGGGGTCCATTTCAACCAGACCGTTACGGGCGAAGTTCAGGATATGAGTACCCTTGAAGTTAGCCAGGTTCTTGCGGTTCAGGAGGTTTTCGGTAACGCCCTTGATGAACGGAACGTGAACGGTGAGGAAGTCAGAATTTGCGATCACGGTGTCGAGATCGGCAATTTCAACCTTGTTGGAAAGTTCGTGCATGTTCAGTGCGTTGGGATACGGTTCGTATGCGATCACGCGCATGTTCTTCCAACGAGCATAGTTAGCAACGAGAACGCCGATCTTGCCGAGGCCGATAACACCGAGGGTCTTGCCAGCCAGTTCAGAACCAGCGAACTTCTTCTTGCCGCTTTCAACAGTCTTGGCCATATCCGGATCATTGATGTCCAGAGCCTTGACCCAGTTTGCAGCCTGTGCAACATTACGAACAGCCATACCGAGAACGGTCATCACGAGTTCAGCAACAGCGTTTGCATTTGCACCCGGAGTATTGAACACGCAGACACCCTTAGCGGAAGCCTTGTCGATAGTGATGTTGTTAACACCAGCACCGGCACGAGCCACAGCCAGGAGGCCGTCAAACTGATCAGTGTCAACCTGAGCAGAACGGACAAGAATTGCGTCCGGATTTTCGACGGTATCAGAAACCTGATAGTAAGCTCCAAACAGGCTGAGGCCCTTCTTGGAGATGTTGTTCATAGTCTTAATAGTTGCCATGATTTTTATTCCTTGTAGTTTATGTTAAAAATTCTCGAGGTCGCACCTATGGTGCTTTGAGGTGCGAGGTCGCGCTTCGCGCTCTGAGGCTTGAGTTTCGCGGATTTGCCGCCTTTATTTTGCTCAAGGGCCGTAGGCCCGTCCTCAAAGTCTTTCGAAGAAAGACGACCTCACCGCCCATACCTATGGTTCTACCCAGCGACCGCGTTCCTTGATGAGAGCTACCAATTCTTCGATGGCATCTTCTTCGGGAATGTTCTTCTTGACTGCGGTCTTTCCTTCGAACAGGGTAATGCGACCGGGACCACCACCAACGTAACCAAAGTCAGCGTCTGCCATTTCACCCGGGCCATTCACGATACAGCCCATAATGCCGATAGACAGATCCTTCAGATGACCAAAGCGGGCCTTTATCTTACCCATCACTTCCTGGATGTTGTACAAAGTACGGCCACAGCTGGGGCAGCTGATAAAGTTGGTCTTGCTGCGACGGCAGTAGGCAGCCTGCAAAATATCGAAAGCCAGTTCCACAGATTCCTTGGGACTCTTGAAACCTTCGATAACAACAGCGTCACCGATACCGTCAGTGACCAGGCTACCGATGTCGGCAGAAGCACGGAGCATATCCTTCTCGGAGCTACCGATGTTGGCATAGAGCAAGATGGGATCCTTGCGGCCAGCGGCTTCCATTGCAGAAACCAGGGCGCGAACACCAGAAACCATGTTATCGCCAGTATAGCAGAACACGGAACCTTCCGGAACAGAAATAGGATTGGCGGCAAAGCCAGCAATATCCATGGGATCGTCAAAAGCCACAACAGGCTTGTCGGCCAGGCTGGCCACGGCAAATTCAGGACCGCGACCTTCAGAAGTCAGGCTGGCAGCATCGGAACGAACACCGACCTTGACCGGCTGAGCGCCACCGATTTCCACACCGTTAAGAACAACGGGCTTGGTTTCGCGACGAGCGTAGTGGTACGGATCCTTTTCGAGAATAGGCACATCGTAGCTTACCGGAACTGCGGGCAAGGCGCAAGCCTTGATCAGTTCCTGGGCAACGGGGACTTCGGCCACAGGATCTTCGGTCAGGGAGACGCGAATGGTATCGGCAAGACCGTCCATCAAGAGGGCTCCAATACCTGCGGCAGACTTCATGCGGCCATCGGCACCGGCGCCAGCTTCGGTAACGCCCACATGGAAGGGGTACGGCTTGTAGTTTTCCTGCTTGATACGGGCAGCCAGCATACGGTAGGCAGAAATAGCCACGCGAGGATTGCTGGACTTCAGGCTCAGGACCACCTGGTCAAAATGTTCGGCTTCGCAAACAGCCAGGTATTCCATGACGGATTCCACCATGCCTTCCACGGTGTCGCCATAGCGGTAAATCATACGGGCAGAAAGGGAACCGTGGTTCACGCCAATGCGGATCACGCGGCCCAGACGCTTTGCTTCCTGGACGAAGGGAGTGAACTGTTCAGCCACCTTCTCCTTGCCTTCTTCGAACATGGCGTCAGTCTGATTTTCCAAAGTCAGGATGCCGGTATCAACGAAATTACCCGGATTGATACGGACCTTTTCAACCCACTTGAGAGCTTCGAAAGCAGCCTTGGGCTGGAAGTGGATGTCGGCAGAAACCGGCACCTTGCAACCAGCAGCACGAATGCGCTTCATGACTTCTTCCAGACCCTGGGCATCGGCCAGAGTGGGAGCGGTAATACGAACCAGGCCACAGCCAACCTTGGCAAGATCCAAGGTTTCCTGGACGGTCTTTTCAACGTCCTTGGGCTTGGTGGTAGTCATGGACTGAACTAAAATGGGGGCACCGCCCCCAATCAATGCATCACCAACACGAACCTGTACAGTTTCTCTACGGACTGCGTTAAAGCGGTCAGCAACATACGGAAATTCAGAAAACTTTGTCATATATAAGCAATTTAGGAAAAGTCGAGCGTCGCGGCAAAAGCGTTTTCGCTTTTGACATAACCGAGAAGCACTAAATGCGCTTGTTAAAGCGCCATTTAGGAAAATCCGCAATTATCGGCACATTCCAAATTACTTATGTAGAAGATTTGTAGTACTCTTCCAGCTTTTCACGACAGTTATAGAAGCACTTCCACAGCGACGGATCGAACTGGGAACCCATGCCCTTGGCGATAATATCAAAGGCATCCTCGAAAGAGAATTTTTCCTTATAGCAACGCTTACTGACCAAGGCGTCGTATACATCGGCCACAGCCATCACACGGGCTTCAAACGGGATATTCTCGCCACTCAGGCCCCTGGGGTAGCCCCTTCCGTCATAACGTTCGTGATGGAAACAGGCCACGTTCCTGGCGATGTTCACGAAAGCAGGAACCTCGATCTGAGAAAGGAGATTCTCGACAATGGCAGCACCCTTTTCAGGGTGAGTTTTCATCTCCTCGAATTCCTCGGGAGTGAACTTTCCAGGTTTTCTCAGAA
Source organism: Fibrobacter sp. HC4 (assembly GCF_023373925.1). NCBI lineage: Bacteria > Pseudomonadati > Fibrobacterota > Fibrobacteria > Fibrobacterales > Fibrobacteraceae > Fibrobacter > Fibrobacter sp. HC4. The sequence goes on from NZ_JALCZV010000017.1 coordinate 29,619, forward strand.
TTTCATCGTTAATGGCAATCTTGCCCAAGTCGTGCATAGGTGCGGCACTGACCAGAGCGTCGTAGAAGGGATCTTCATACTTGCGCTGTCGATCCTTACGCAGTTCATCAACAAGGATAGACACCACCTTGCTGGTTCGCTTGATATGACCGCCCGTATTGCTATCACGGCTTTCAACCATGTTGGCCATGCCCACAATCATCTGTTCCTGGATAGACTTCAACTGGTTGGCGTTACTCTTCACCACAGTCTTCAATCGGGTATTGCTGTCGCCAAGCATCTGCACATAGTTGTGCAAATCCGTATCGTCCACAATCTTGAACAGGTTCACATAACGATCACGGAACACGTTGACCTTGCGAACATAACAGCGATAATGACGAACGCTAGACAGGTATTCCTTGGTATCCAGATAATCCCCGTCCCGCACTTCCCTCACCCACAATCTCAGGAAATCGATGGCAGCAGAACCCGAAGGCAGCAAGTGGTCTACGCGGCAATTTTTTAAGGCAGGAATGATCTCGTAGGCAATCTCGTTGCATCCCAAAAAACGGTATGACGAAGACACCAGAATATACCCATCCGTATTGTTTTTTTCAAGAACAGATAGAACGCTATGCCCGATGTCATAACTCTTTACACGGAAGCAAATGTATATCAGCGCCAGCTGGTCAAACACATAGACCGCAGGCATGATCAAGGTATCGATTTCCCAAAGGCGCGAAGAGAAGAACGCCAAAATCGTAGCAATATCGATAAGGGACATGGCCACAAGGCACTTAAAGGAAACGTTCTTCTTCTTGGCAAAGGCATAGATAAGAATACTTACGTTGGCGATCAGGAACCCAAAAATCATCAGGTTGAACAAATCATGGCCAAAGCCATAAGTCGCCACATAGTTACCCACCCCTTCGAATGTCTGGACATACTCAATGGAGGTGTAATAAATATCGCTGAAACCTACCGTACACGACAGGCCGAATATTAACATCGTATAGGCATTCAGGATCGTGCGCACGAACTTGTGGATTTTAACCCGGCAGACATCGGCGACGGCATAGAACATGAACAGGGGCAGAAATACGGAACCCGCATAGTTGAACTTGTTGGCCACAATGGCTTCATCCACGTTGGTAGACAAGCCAAGCATCAAGTGCCCCATGCAGGACACCAATACCAAAAAGCTAATGAACGAATAATTGCCACTAAACTTTGGATTCAGATGCCAAATCGCCACCACATTCAAGGCGGCAATAATACACAAAACCAACAAACACGTAATAATCATACACAAAAACCCTACAATTGGCCAGGCGGTCTCTCTTAAAGATAATCAACTTTAGAACTAATCGCAAACAAAGACCCCCAAAGGGGCCCCAAACGCATACAAAAAACTTGCAATATGTGATTTAGCAAACAATTACCGCTAACCAAAAAAAAGCCCGACTGCTTTCGCAGCCAGGCTTTTTAAAGTTCTAGGAACTCTGTCGAAGTACTTCGATTAGGCTTCGGTTGCGGTCGCTTCTGCAGCAGCGCTAGCGGTTGCTTCAGGAGCGGCTTCGGCTGCGGGAGCAGCTTCAGCGGCCGGGGCTTCAGCCTTCGGGGGGAGCAGAGCCTTCATGGAAAGCTTCACCTTACCCTTCGGGTCAACACCGAGGCAGAGAACTTCAACTTCGTCACCGACGTGAACGACATCTTCAACCTTGTCGACGCGGTGGTCAGCAAGTTCGGAGATGTGCACGAGGCCATCGCGACCCGGGAGGATTTCGACGAATGCGCCGAACGGCTGGATCGTCTTAACCTTGCCCTTGTACTTGCGGCCCGGTTCCGGTTCTGCAGTGAGTTCTTCGATCATGCGGCGGCAAACTGCAGCAGCCTTACCAGTCGGAGCAGCGATGTCAACGTTACCGTTGTCGTCGATGTTGATGGTGCAGCCAGTCTGAGCCTGCATGCCCTTAATGACGGAGCCACCAGAGCCGATAACGTCACGGATCTTGTTGGTGGGCACCTTCATCTTGATCATGGTCGGAGCCTTTTCGGAAACCTTCGGACGAGGTGCGGCGAGGCCAAGTTCAGCCATGCGGCCGAGAATGTGGAGACGGCCCTGCTTGGCCTGTTCCAATGCCTGACGCATCAGTTCCGGAGTGATACCACGGATCTTGATATCCATCTGGAAGGCGGTGATACCTTCAGCGGTACCAGTCACCTTGAAGTCCATATCGCCGAGGTGGTCTTCAGTGCCGGTAATGTCGGACAAGATTTCGATCTTGCCGCCTTCCTTCACGGAACCCTTTTCGGAGATGAGGCCCATTGCGATACCAGCAACCGGAGCCTTGATAGGAACGCCAGCGTCCATCAAGGAGAGGCAGCCACCGCAAACGGAAGCCATGGAAGAAGAACCGTTGGATTCCTGAATTTCGGAAACCACACGGATGGTGTACGGGAAGTCTTCGGGCAGCGGAAGAACTGCAGCCAGAGAACGTTCGGCGAGGTGGCCGTGACCGATTTCGCGGCGGCTGGTGCCGAGACGCTTGCATTCACCCACGCTGTACGGCGGGAAGTTGTAATGCAGCATGTAGCTCTTTGCGCCTTCACCCTGAAGGCTTTCATAACGTTGTTCGTCAGCCTTGGTGCCGAGAGTACATACAACGAAACCCTGAGTTTCACCGCGCTGGAAGATGGCAGAGCCATGAGCGCTGGGGAGAACGCCCATATCGATTTCGATGGGGCGGATTTCGGTAGTGGTACGGCCGTCCAAGCGGACGTGTTCGTTCAGGATCATTTCGCGCATTGCGGTGCGTTCCAGATCGCCGAAGATTGCCTTGGCATCAGCAAGGAGAGCTGCATCCTGAGCGTCGCCTTCGCCAATGATAGCGAGGATACGCGGATCTTCAGTCATACGCTTGCAGAGGTCTGCCATAGCAGGATAGAAGTCGGTCTTGACCATGTTGGAATGAACGTCCTTCTGGAGTTCGTCATTCACAACTTCCTTAACGGTGGTGAGCAGCTTTTCGTGAGCTTCGCCAAGATCCTTAGGAGCGAGGATCATCTTCGGCATCTTACCGCACTGGTCAACAAGCTTCTGCTGAGCAATGCAAAGCTGCTTGATGACTTCGTGACCGGCGAGGATAGCGTTGATCATGGTGTCTTCGGACACTTCATAAGCGCCACCTTCCACCATGCAGACGGAGTCTTCGGTACCGGCGACCACCATGTCCAGATCGGCGCATGCAATCTGATCATAAGTGGGCATCACAACGTTCTGACCGTCAACGACGGCCACGCGAACTGCAGCAACCTGCTGTTCGAACGGGAGGTCAGAGAGACCAATGGAGAGAGAAGCAGCGCTCACGCCGAGAACGTCGGGAGCGAACTTCTTGTCGGCAGACATGACCTGCACGATGACCTGGACTTCACGAGTGAAGTTTTCCGGGAACATGGGGCGGATCGGTCGGTCGATAATACGAGCAGAGAGGGTTTCTTCGTCAGACGGACGACCAGCTTCACGCTTGGAATAGCCACCCGGGAGGCGACCAGCAGCGTAGGCCTTTTCGCGGTATTCAACCGTCAGGGGGAAGAAGTCACCTTCCTTTTCTTCGCCGTAGCAGACAGTGGACAGAACGAATGCGTCGCCCATCTTGGCAACAGCAGCGCCACGAGCCTGCTTGGCAATACGGCCGGTTTCGAAAGAGATGACACGACCATCGGGAAGTGTTACAGACACTTCCTTCGGGTCCAGCATCTTGCCGTACTTTTCTTTGTAAGCATCAATAGACATAGATTATCTCCAGTCCACAGAAATTAGCCGCGGAGACCCAATTCCTTGATAAGAGCACGCTGAGCGACAATGTCCTTTTCGCCGTAGTACTTGAGGAGAGTCTTGCGCTTTGCAACCATCATAGACAGACCGCGCAGAGAGTGGTGGTCCTTCTTGTGCTGCTTGGCGTGTTCGGTGAGGTTCTTGATCTTTTCAGTCAGGAGAGCGATCTGAACGCGGACGTTACCGGTGTCCTTTTCGTTTGCGCCAAACTTAGCGGTGATTTCTGCAGCCTTTTCTTTAGTAATAGTAGCCATTTTACTACCTGTTCCTTTTGGTTTGTTTGTTTTACTTATTTACACGTTTGCACCCGAGTATTCTACTTGAACTCCCAGTGGAATATAACTGGACGGGAATACCAAGGCGAAATGACGTTGAGGAATAATATAGGTAAAAAGAAGAGAGACGAAAGACGGGAAACGAGAGAAAAGAGGGAAAAAAGGGGCCAAAAGGGGTGTTTGCGACTGATTTTAAAAACTCGTAATTCATATTTCGTAATTCATAATTAAAACAACTGATTTTTCTATCATTGTTGGCGAAGGGTTTAGATAAATTTTGAAGAAGGTTTTACTGGTCATTTTTGCGATTGTATTCTTGTGCGGGGGCGTACTCCCTGCGGTGGAAGATTATCTTGACGAAATCGCAAACAGTAAGGAAGTTCTCACCTTCTTCAACAAGAAAGATTCCCCTGAAAAGCTGAAGAAGTTCATCGTTTCGGTGAATCAAAATTTGAGCGTTGCCGACGTGGATCGTTTTGCCGGATACATCCTGACCTACTCAAAACAGTATGATATGGATTACAAGTTGGTGGCAGCCATTATCGCTCAGGAAAGCAGGTTCAAGGTCAACGCCAAAAGTCGCGTCGGGGCTTTGGGTCTTATGCAGATCATGCCAACCACCGGGAAAAATGTCGCTCAAAAATTGAAGCTTTCCAAGTACAGTTTGTTGAACCCGAAAGACAATATCCAGATTGGCGTAAAGTTCCTGTCGATGCTCCGCAGCGAGTACAAGGGCGATATAAACCTGATGTTGGCCCACTACAATGGCGGATACAGGCAGGCGGAACTGTACAAGGCATTCAGGTATTTTGAATTTTTACGCCTGATAACCATGCAGTACGAGACCTTTAATTACGTGAAAAAAGTAAAGACCAACTACCGAAAAATCTCCCGCGACGAGGTATGAGGTGGTCGCCTACAGCTCCTTTCAGCGATGAGCTATGAGCCTTGAGCAATGAGCTAGATAATCGCGCCAAAGGGACCTGACGTCACCCTGAGGAATCTCAGGATCTTGTGCGTTCACGGGATTCTGAAACAAGTTCAGAATGACAGTTTGCGGATGTTCAGAGAGACAGTCCCCACTGTTCACTATTCACCCCCCTCTAGGTTGCGAAGCAACCGACCTGAAACCTCTAGCGTAGCGAACCTCATTTTCAATTGCTATCTTTGGCCGCAAATGTTCGAGTCCTTGAATTTTCACTTTTCCTTCTACGACTACCTGCTGGTAGCCATGGTGACTGCGCTTGGAACCTTGAGTGCTTACCTGAAGGACCCGCAGCTGAAGGCGGTTACGGCCACCATTCCCATCCCCTTCGGTTTCGCCTACATCGCCGTGGGCCTCCCCATCGGGGCCGCAAACGCCATTTCCGGATTCATGTGCATGCTGTATGCGAACATCGTCCGCATCCTCCATTACAAGGCTAAAGTGCCTATCGTGCTGTCCATCATTATAGGCCTAGCCTGTTTCGTGGCCATGGGCACCTTCCTTATGCCCCGCATCCCCGACAACGAAGCCTTTTTCGTAGGGGTCAGTGCCTTCGACTTTATCGTTGGCCTCATCATGTTCCAGAAGCAAAAATACAAGGCCGGTGTCCGCTACAAGACACCCCTGCCCATCTACATCAAGGCCCCCGCCATTGCCGGCGTGGTCAGTGGCCTCATGTTCATCAAGCGACTCATGGGCGGATTCTGCACCAGCTTCCCCATGATGAACTCCATCGTCAGCTACGAAAGCCGTTTTTCATTGGGTGACCAGTGCCGTCAGCTGCCCCTGTTCCTGATTGCAGGCCCCTTTATGTTCCTGGAGATGCACTTTATCGAGACCCGCCTGGGCCTAAACCATTGGCTGGTACTGCTTAGCGGCTACATTATCTTCAGCGTGATTTACGTTCCCCTGAACAATGAACTGAAACGAAGGAACGCCTGTAACTACAACAACCCCCAGGAATAGTTCCCCATAGGCATATTCCAAGCTGTTGTGATTAAATAAACGTTTTTAACAACAAGGACGCCCCAAAGGCGTCCTTTTTCGCTATTTGGAAATATCTTATATAATGGTAATTTGGCACTTCATACAATTTAGGGTGCCGCTGGTGAAATCTGGAGAATATATGTTTGGAAAAATCAAGGCGATTGGCATTATGGCAGCCATTGTTGCCACCGGTGTAACACAGTCCAACGCTGAAGCTTACGACTGGGGTAACGTCCGTTTCGATGGTGGCGGATTCATGAGCGCCATCCTCCCCAGCCCCTATCAGAAAGATTTGATTTACGCCCGTACCGACGTGGGCGGCATCTACCGCTGGGATGCAACCAAGTCCTACTGGATTCCTCTTATGGACCAGTTCAGCGAAGAAGACAAGGGTCTTTACGGCACCGAATCTTTCGCCCTGGACCCCACCGATCCCAAGCGCATTTACGTTTTGGCTGGTACCGGCTATTTTAGCTGGGGACGCACTGCCGTACTCCGCTCCGAAGACTACGGTACCACCTGGGACACCACTTATGTAGGCAACAAGGAAGGCGAAGGTATTCTCGCCCACGGTAACGGCATGGGCCGCCAAACTGGCGAAAAGCTGGCCGTAGATTCCAACATGCCCAACATTATTCTTTGCGGTAGCCGTACTGCAGGCGTTTACAAGAGTGAAGACTATGGTAAAACCTGGAGCAGCCTCTACAAGGTGGCTATTTCCAGCGCCTCGGGAAACAGCCTGAGCGGCGTAAATGGTGTCGCCTTCGTCATGTTCGACGAATCCCAGGGCAAGCTAGCCGACGGCAGCACCGCCACCATTTACATCGGTATTTCCGACACCAAGGACAATCTGCAAGTTTCTAAGGATGGCGGTAAGACCTGGAAGACTATCGAAGGCGGCCCCTCCAAGTACATGCCCCACCGCGCCAAGATCGTAGATGGCGATATGTACATCACCTACGCCGATGGCCCCGGCCCCCATAACATTAGCGGCGGCGCCGTGATGAAGCTGAATCTCAAGTCCAGCACCTGGACCGACATCACCCCGTATGATGATGAAGAAGACGAAGGCGGCACCGTTCAGCACAAGAAGAACGAAAGTTCCTACGGCGGCATCGCCATCGACCCCAAGGACAAGAATCACATTGTAGTTTCTACCCTGGGCAAGTACACCGGCCGTCACGTAACCAAGGACGAAAAGGATAACTACGGCGACCGCATTTACGTTACCACAGACGGCGGCAAGAACTGGGTCCATGGTCAGCATTACGGCGACGTACCCAATATCGACGCCAACGGTACCGACTGGATTCCGGGTAATGCCATCCACTGGGCAGGCTCCCTGGAATTTGACCCGTTCAACAACAAGAAAGTCTGGGTCACCAGCGGTAACGGTATTTTCACTACCGACGACATCACCGCCAAGGTTCCTGTCTGGAAGTTTGAATCCAAGGGCGTAGAAGAAACCGTTCCCCTGGATATTGTCAGCATTCCGGGCGGTCCCCTGGTTACGGCCATCGGCGACTATGATGGTGGAGTCTACACCGACATTAACGCACCCGTCAAGCGCCACTTCCCCATCGTAGGTTCTACCGAAAGCATCGGCTACGCAGCCCTCACCGGCACCTTGATGCGTACCGGTATCGTAACGGTCTACGGCCAGTACGATTCCAAGAGCTACAAGAAGATGTACCGTTCCGACGACTTGGGCAAAACCTGGGACGAGATGCCCATGGACACCACAAGCACCATGGAGAACATGCGTAAGGGCCACCTGACTCTCTCCGCAGACGGCAAGGTCATCATGCACAAGCCGGAAAACGGATCCAGCTTCTATCGCTCCGTTGACAACGGCAAGACATGGAAAGAAGTAAAGACCGGTAGCGGCAACGGCCGTATGGCTTCTGACCCCGTGAACCCGAAGGTATTCTACGTCATCGGCGACAACGGAGAAGTGATCGTTTCCAATGACGCCGGCGAAACCTTCAAGCAGGTAACATCTCTCAAGACCAACGAAAACTTCTCTGGCGATGGTAACCCCATCCGTACCGTTCCCGGCAGAGAAGGCCACATCTGGGTGGCTCGCGACCAGAATCAGATCTGGCAGAAAGACGGTTACACTCATAACGGTCTCAGCTATACCGAAGACGGTGGCAAGACCTGGAATGATTGCGACATCGTAGGTACCGCCGTTGCAGTAGGTATCGGTAAGGCAAAAGAAGGCGCCGACTACGAAACCATCTACATCTGGGGCGGCACCAGGGAATATGTAGGCGAAGGCCAGTGGGGCGGCAAGGAATACAAGTACTCCACCGTCGGCCTCTACCGCAGTACCGACAAGTGCAAGACTTTCGAACGCATCAACGATGACATGCATCAGTTCGGTGGTCCGGGTAACGGCAAGTTCGTCCAGGGCGACATGAACAACTACGGCGTGGTGTATATGAGTACCGTCGGCCGTGGCCTGATTGTTGGCGCACCGGAAGGAACCAACATTGTCATGAACAACCCCAGAATCATCAACATCGGACGTTCCGCCAGCATGAACCAGCAAGGACGCAGCCTCCAGATCGCAGCCCCCGAGGGAGCCGTTCTCAAGCTGTATTCCGCAAACGGAAAGATTGTCCTTTCTCAGCAAGTTGGCGGCAATGCAAACGTCAGCCTGAACAGAATTCCCATGGGTAAGTACATCGCCCGATTGACCAACGCCAACGGAAACAATCTGCTTTCCAAGGCCATCCTGGTCAAGTAAGCTTTAAGGAGCAAGAAAAGAAAGCCCTCGGTTTTTAGAACCGGGGGCCTTTCTTATGCAATTTTTTGGGAAAATTACTTGGCGAGAGCACTGAAAGATTCAGTGTAGGAGTTCTTGATAGCCATTTCATCGGTCAAATTGTACATAAAGTACAGCTGACCCAGATTCAAGGTCACGAGGGTACCGGTTTCGTCAAGAGCGACAGTGGCGGCCAATTCAACAGTCTTGGGTCCCATGCACATGGTGTTGGTAAAAGACCTCATGTGCAAGACGCCAGCGGCAACAGACCATTCGCCGTAAACAGGATTGCAGTCTGCGGTAGCAATGTCTGCTGCCAGGGCAGGAGCGTCAAACTGGAATTCATGAGTATTCTTGTCGAAAGTCAGCGTGCCCGGAGCTGCGGTGTAATTGAACATGGAATGCATTTCACCAGAAGCCTTGTTGGCCATACCATTGGCGTTCCATGCACCATTCAGGCAGTCATCGGAAATGCCGTTAGCGCAAAGTTCTGCACGGGTCGGATCCGGAGTGCTATCATCGCTACAGGCAGACAGGAGACCCAGGGAGCAAACGCCAGCCAGGGCGATCAAAGAAAACTTTTTCATATAAAACCTCTGTTATTTGTGGTTGAATATAAGAAAAAGTGGCGAACATTTTTTTTTATTGATTTTATTTTACCAAAAGACAATGGCTTTTTTACGCAAAAAAGCATAATGTTGTAAAAAAGAACAACAGAAATCCCCCCATTTATATGTACAGACAGGTCAGGAATAGCTATTTTTGGCCCGTGTTTGGAGAGGTCTGCGACTTAACAACAGCAGACGAGTGGAGTTATAGTAGAATGAAGAGATATCTGACAGCAGCAGTTTTGGCTACTTCACTGATGTCGCTCAGTGAAGCAGCCCCAAGCACAAACTTCCAGGTCAACTTGCTGGGCGATTCTAATATGGGGAGCCCTAGCCTCACCCATGCCGAAAAGAATTACCAGGCAAGTGTCAAGGTTTATTCCATGTTGGGCAAGGAAGTTCTAACCTTAGGTAAGAACACCACCTACTTCGAAGCTACCAAGGCATGCAGCCAGAACCTCCCCTCAGGCCGCTACGTGATCAATATCAGGGCAAACGGAACCGACCGCAGTTCCATTATCAATGTTAGATAGTCTAAACCCGACTCTATACTAAATCTTAATCAAGTCCAGGACCGAAAGCACTTCGTCCTGGACTTTAAATTTGACTTCAAAGCCAGCAAACTTAAAGCCGTAAACTCGGTCGGCATCCTTCTGGTAAGCCGGGCGGGGATCCTCAGCCAGAATTTCGCGGAGGGTATCCAATTTTTCTGCCGGAAACTCCCCAAGGTCCACGGAGAATTCCACCTTCAGGCTTTTTTCGCGGAGGGGTTCCGCAAAGCCGCCCAGAGCATCGGGCACGGAATCGGCATAAGGCAAATAGGGCTTGATGTCTACAATGGGAGTTCCATCCATCATGTCGGCGCCGCTAACGATAATTTCGGGGCCGCAATAATCCCCGTCAACCACGTTCAGGCGGATTTCCTCGATTTTTACGCAGCTCATGGCCACGGGATTAGGGCGGAAACTGCTGCGGGTGGCAAAAACTCCCAGACGCTTGTTGCCTCCGAGGCGGGGCGGGCGCACCGTAGGACTCCAGCGATTTTCACCGTTCTCGCCCACCCTTACATTTTCTGAAAAAATCCAGAGGACCCACAGGTGGCTAAAGCCCTCGAGACCGCGCAAGGCGTCGGCCACTCGAAACTCAGGTTCAAAGCGAATGGAGGAACGCAATTCCTTTAGCAATCCACTCTGGCGGGGAATGCCGAACTTATCGGGAAAGTCACTCCGGATTCTGGCAATGACCTTAAAGGGGAAATGAGATGGGGTTTCGCAGTCTGGGTTCACAGAGCCATATATAAAAATTTCTATCTTGCCCCACCGATGATTTAACTCAGGCGAATGTTTTTTCGCCGCAACATAGAAGAGGAACAAATGACCGTAGTCGTCTTTATTCTTTACTTGTTGATGATGCTAGGCATCGGTGCCTACTTCTCTCGCAAGGCAAATAGCCTCAACGCCTACTACCTGGGCGATCGTGGCATGAACAAGTGGGTGGTGGCTATGTCCGCCCAGGCTTCCGATATGAGTGGCTGGATGCTCATGGGTCTCCCCGGCGCCATCTACCTCAGCGGTTTCTCCGAAGCATGGATCGGCATCGGTCTCGTGATCGGTACCTATTTCAACTGGAAGATCGTTGGCCGCCGTCTCCGCAAGTACTCTCACTTCTGCGGCGACTCCATTACCCTCCCCGACTTCCTCTCTAACCGTTTCCGCGACAAGAAGGGCATCATCCGCGTGATCGCATCCTTCTTCATCCTGGCATTCTTCCTGTTCTACACCGTTTCCGGCTTCGTGGCTTCCGCAAAGCTCTTCGGCACCATCTTCGGTCTTGACTACACCACCGGCCTGATCATCGGTGCCGTCGTGGTTGTTAGCTACACCTTCATGGGCGGCTTCTTCGCTGTTTGCTGGACCGACTTCATCCAGGCTTCCATGATGCTCATTGCCGTGCTGGTGATTCCCACCATCATCTGCGTTTCCGGTGGCGGCTTCGCTGCAACCATGGATGCAGTGAACGTACAGAATCCCTACCTCATGAGCCTCTTCACCAACGCCTCTACCGGCAAGGCCATCGGTTTCATCTCCCTGATTTCCAGCCTGGCCTGGGGTCTCGGCTACTTCGGTATGCCCCACATCCTGGTCCGTTTCATGTCCATCAAGAACGCTGAAGAAATCAAGCATTCTCGCCGCATCGCCATGACTTGGGTCATCATCTGCCTCGGTGCTGTGATCATGATCGGTCTCCTTGGCCGCTATTATGTAAGCGCTAACGGTCTCACTGTCCAGGACCCTGAAAGAATCTTCATGGTCCTCTGCCAGGCCCTCTGCCATCCGGCTATCGCCTCTATCCTCATGGCAGCCATTCTCGCCGCTATCATGAGTACCGCAGACTCCCAGCTCCTGGTTTCTGCTTCCGCTTTCAGTAACGACATGTACAAGCACCTCTTCCGCAAGAACGCCTCCAACAAGGAACTGATGTGGGTGAGCCGCGTTGTGGTTGCCGTTATCGCTATTATCGCAGTTCTCGTGGCACTCCAGGGCGCACCTTCCGCTGGTGCCGCTAAGGAAGGCAAGAGCTTCCTTGACGTGGTCATGAGTCTGGTCAGCTTCGCCTGGGGTGGCTTCGGTGCAACCTTCGGTCCGCTGGTTCTGTTGGCCCTCTTCTGGAAGCGCACCACCCTGCCCGCAGCCGTTGCCGGTATGCTGGTTGGTGGCATCACCACCTTCGTCTGGAAGTTCTACCTCTCCGGCCTCAGCGGTGAAATCTTCCAGATTTACGAACTGGTTCCTGGCTTCGTATTCAGCATGGTTACCATCATCGTGGTAAGCCTTTTGACCAAGGCCCCCTCCAAGGAAATCCAGGACGAATTCGACCAGGTGGAACACACCCGCTTGAGCGATATGAAGCTGTAAGATTAGATATCAGATACACGATATGAGATATGGATTTCTCATGTCGTGAGATTCCGAAAAAATCGGAATGAAGATTTGCAGAATTCAATTTAATCTTCAGCAAAAAGAAACCCAGACTTTTTAAGTCCGGGTTTCTTTTTTTTATAGTCTAACGTTCTAGATTAACAGAACTAAGTCGTTCCAGATTCCAGACCCTTCACAGGAAGAACCTTTACAGAACCATCGGCACCGATCACCACGGCAATACCGGCCAGGTAAGTAATCCAGCTGCGATTTTCGTAGTATCTAAGGTCAATCTGACGGCCAGAGGCATAAATTGTCAAAGGAGCCAGGAACATGTCGTGGGTATTCACCACGCTTACACGAGCCTTCTTGGAAATCACGCCCACCAGGAATTCATCAATGAACTGCTTGGCACGAGAGTCCAGGTCATAGAAGGCGTCTTCATAACCGCCATTGAAAGCCCAGTCCGTTGTAGCCACATAGTTTCCATCGGTAGACAAGGCTGCATAAGCATTGAAAGCGGAGTCATTCTTGATGAACCAGCCTCCATTCAACACGCCATAAGCATCGTGGTTGAATCCAGTTTCACCACGACCCTTGGCGATATTCTCCAACGTTTCGCGGGTACGGACATATTCAGAATGAGCGTAGTAGGCCGGATCTTCACTTGCGATTTTCTGGCCCACGGACTGAGCAGAGAAAATACCGAATTCCGTCAAGTGAGAAGTTTTTCCAGAACTGGAATTACGTTCGGCATGGCGCAGAACAAAGACCACCTTTTCATCGGGCTGCAGGGCCTTGAACACCTTTTCTACACTAGTGAAAGTCGTCAGGTCCGGATTGGCCGGATCGTATGCCACGTCGGCATCGGGATCAGCAAAGATCGTTCCCTTAAAAGGGGGCGTTCCAAGAGAATCCAGGCAATAGACGCCGTTACCCATGCCATTGTCAAGAGGTTTGACTTCGCAGCCCTCGGGTACATAAGAGGGTTCATCGATATCGGTTCCAACAGCATAGGGGTCCGCATTGGGATTCTCCGTCGGACCTTCAACACCGCTAGAAGATTCAGGCTGAGACGGATCCAAAGTAGGATTAGACGGGTCTACAGACGGATCCACTGTGGGGTCAACAGTCGGATCAGACGGATCGGCAGTGGCCGAAGACTGCGCACCCGGTTCAGGAGACATGCCGGAATCGGAAGAAAGGATTTCTGATGCAGGAGGATTAGGATCGTTAGAAGGTTCTGTTGCAGAACTACTGTCGCCACAAGCCCAGAACAGGGATGAGCACAGGACAGGCAAAATCAGGAATTGTTTTTTCATAGACTCTAATCTAACAAAAAGGGCCAAAATGACAAGTAAATTTTAGGAAAGGGTCTACGAACACCAGCGATTCCTTTCGTATTCCCGCAATATTTCCACAGCATCGGCAGGTTCGTGCCCTTCTACACGCCTCAAAAAGTCGCCCACCGTTTCACCAGGTTCTCGGTGGAAGCCTGCACGAGCCAGTTCCTTTTCGGCTGCATCCAACTTTTTTGCCCAGAGAATCGCCTTGGCCGACGTAGACACGATTCGCTTTTGACGAGCCCTAAGGGCTCCACGGGTTTTGATCGCAACAAGGAACGCTGACAATAAAACGAGAAGCAGATAAGGGATTCCGCTATCTATAAAGCTCTGGGTGTAGTTCTGCCAGCTGTCTACGGAACGTCTCCATTCACCTTCCTTTAAGAAATGCATGATGCGGGCGGCGCGACCGCGGATTCCTTCCCACTTTACGCTGAACCAGCTAGGCTCGGTGCCCAAGGGAGAAAACATAGGAGGCGTGGGGTCAAAAATAGCCCAATGACCATCCACAAAAACTTCGACCCAGGAATGGGCATGCTTACGACGGAACACCGCATAGGGGCGGCCCTCCACCACTTCGGGGTGAGCAAAGCCGGTAGCATAGCGGGCAGGAATTCCAACGCGGCGCAAAGCGAGAGCCGCCAAGGTAGCGTAGTATTCACAGAAGCCCTGCTTGGCATGCCAGAAAACAGACAGAGGATCCCGGGTCACATTCCCGCCACTGCGCCAACGTTCCAGTCCCGGAATCTGCAAAGAATAAGTAAAATGATTCTTGAAATAAGCCAGAACACGCTGAAGATTTTCTGCATCGGAATTTTCACCGGAAATGCTGTCGCCACGGACCAGTCCCATCTCGGCCACTACGGAATCCATAAGCGCTTCATAGCGGGCACCAACATGCAGGTCCCCTTCGCTGTACGCCAGCAGGGAATCCGGGATGACGCAATTTCTCTGGGAGCCACCAACGCCTTGAGCATCGCCATTCTCCTGAGCATCGCAAACGAAGTAGTACCAGTCCGAACGTTTGCCGTTCTGATCTAGCCCGCGGACCATGCCCCCGGCAAAATACTGTAATGAATCCACGTCCTTTGCGGCATAGCCCACCGCACCATAGGGAGCAAATACAAAACCAAAATTCTTTACGGAGGACTGTACCCAAACCTGTCGTACTCCATGGTTAGCGGAACCTGCCGGAGTCTCCCCCATCGAAGTAACAGAATCCATCACTTCCATCACCGCGTAGTCCACCTGGTAATAGGCCGGCGTCAAAGTCTTTACTTGTTCCGTAGGAAGTTTCCAGATTCCCGCCACGTACTTTTCGTAACTGGCCGCCTTCAGATAATTGGAAGGCAACGAATCCCACACGCGGAGCACCACCTGACTATTATACTTGCCGTTGTAATTGCTGCCAAAACTTCCCAGTGCCGCCACCTGGTCAAAGCCCATGACCCGTTCACGCTGGTAATAATCCTCGGCCCACCGCGCCCCTTTTTCGTAGCGATGCGCCCGCCAATAACGCCACCCGCCAAAAGCGATTCCGCCCAAGGCAACCACCAGCAGCACAAACAAAAGATACTTGTACCAGGCCGTTCCCCGTCGGCTGTAGGCAAACAGGCAAAGCAGCAACCCTACAATACCAGCAACAGCCCAACCCTTAGGCACCATGAACATGCCAAACAGCAAGGCCGCCACACCGTCAAAAGCCACGAAAGCTTCAAAGCCGCCATTACCGCGACTGCGTTCCTGCAACGCCGCCAAGAACAGCAAATACAATCCCGGCAAGAAAATCATCATGGGGTTCACACCGTTCTCCACACCGGGAGTCACCACCCAATACAAGGCCAGCGGCACAATGGCCCCATAGGCAGGAATCTTGTTGTACTTGGGGCGCTTGGAAAATTCCTTGCGGCTGGTGGCGTTCAAGAATCCCGTCACGGCAAAGTAAATCGCAAAAAGCAGGCCCAGCCAAGTCGCCTCGAAAGTATGCCCCAAGTTAAAGGAGGCTGTCATCAAGAACAGGCATTTGGCTACATAACGGATGTCTACTATTTCTTTTTTCACAGCGACACCCCCGACTTTATGGAAGCGGGCTCCACGAACAGGCACTTATCCGAAGATGGATCACGGCCCACCACAATATGCTTGTGGACCAGAGGTTCTTCCTTGGCGTACAGTCCCACCCGAAGCACCGGATCCATGGGCCGTGCCGCAGGAGACCAAGGTCCTGGCTTTCTCGCCGTAATCAAGTTCGCCGCAGGAATTCGGGCCAGCGCGTCCATCAAGTTCTTGCGACGTTCCCCTTGGGCGGCACCACTACCAGCCAGCGGAATTTCTTCATCGTCAATAAAGAATCGCCCAAAGATGTTCCGTTCCAGAAGCCACAGGCCAATTCCCGCCGTCAAGCGGATGGCAAATTCCAGATGCTGACGTTCTCCAAAGGAGGGAGCTGCCGTATCCAGAACCAGAATGGCACCGGCCCCGCGTTCCGTTTCAAATTCCTTGGTAAAGGGCTTGCCGTAGCGGGCAAAAGCCTTGTGGTGCAAGTCTCGAAGAGCATCTCCTTCCCGGTACTCGCGGACGCCCACAAAATTCATTCCGCGATTTAGGCTAGGCATCAACAGCGGGGCAAACACCATGCCGCTAGCCCCCGAGGTTAAGAACGGGAATTCACCCACCTTTATCGGATTCGGATAAACCAGCAATTCCGCAGAACCGCGATATTCAAAAGGCCACTGCAAAAGTCCCATGATTTCGGGAACGTTGGCCGCAATCTTTTTCAGCGGAAAAGCACCGCGGTTCTTCGTCTGAATTTTGCATTCCAGTTTCTTAAAACCGTCAGCGGCATTAATCTGAACCATCTCGGATTCAAGCCAAGTCAAGCTCGGGTCCATACGGTAAGATGCCAACTGCACCGAATCCAGACGATCAGCAGATCCGCCTCCGCGACCAAACAATCGCAACAGCAGATTAGAAGAACGCTTACGACCGATGGCATTTATGGCATCTTCGCCCCCAACGCCCACATCGGCCCAGATGGTAGCCACCTCCCCCTCGTAAGCGGGAGTCACCACCACATTTTCCATAGAAACGTAATTCAGCTTGCTGGAACAGAACAGGGAAAGAATCATTCCCAGGAACAGCAAGAAATCCAGACCGCAAAACACCCAGGCCGCCCAGAATCCAGGGACCATGCCCACCGCCATAGACAAGGGCATCAATGCGGCAGCCGCCTTCCCCGCCGGAGTAAAATATTCCTGCCACAGGTAGAACGCGTGCATCAGAACACCCGCCCGCCGAGGCGCACGAGGAACACTACGAACAAACCAGGAGAAGAAAGACATGGGAGTAGGGAGTAGGGAGTAGGGAGTAGGGAGTAGACAGTAGACGGTAGGTTGTAGGTTGTAGGTGGTAGGAAGGGGAGAGTGTCATCCTGAGCGTAGTCGCAAAGCGACGAAGTCGAAGGATCTAGCAAATCAAGATATCAGAAACCAAATATGAGTTATCATTGTTGGGCCAAAGGCGCCCTTACCAGCGGTGAGTTTTCAGCTGTGAGCTATGAGTTTTTTATAGTCGCGCCAAAGGCGCCTTACTTTTAGCTCACTGCTCATCACTAGCAGCTCATCACTCATTACTCACCTCACTTCGGTACTTTAACTTTTTTCAGGATGCTTTGCAGGATGTTCTTGCTGGCTTCTGGATTGGCGCTGTCCTTGGCAAACACGCGATGTTCCATGACCGGGAAGAACACCCGCTGAATATCATCGGGATTCACGAAATCGCGACCAGCCACAAAGGCACAGGCCTGAGCCATTCGGACCAAGTTCAAACCAGCGCGAGGACTTGCCGCCAGACGTACGCCCCCGTCACTACGAGTCGCCTGCACAAGAGAAACGACATAACGTTCCAACGCCTCATCAATATGAATCTTGAAAACCTGTTTGCGGGCTTCGAGAATATCCACCGGCGAAGTCACCGCCACCACCTTGTCTACAGGCCGACCTTCACGATGGCTGCGCAGAATATCAAGCTCCGTTTCTTCGGTGGGGTAACCTACAGAAATGCGAACCATAAAACGATCCATCTGAGCCTCGGGCAAAGGGAACACCCCGTGGAATTCCACCGGATTTTCGGTGGCCAGAACCATGAATAATTCCGGCAACTTGTGGCGTTCACCTTCCAGCGAAACCTGACGTTCTTCCATGGCTTCCAAAAGCGAAGACTGAGTTCGTGGCGACGCACGGTTAATTTCGTCGGCCAGCAAAACCTGGGTAAAAACCGGACCCTTCTTAATATCGAATTCACCGGTCTTGGCATTATAAACCGCGCCACCCGTCACATCGGCAGGCAACAAGTCCGGCGTAAACTGGATTCGGGAAAATTCCGCCCCCACAGCCGCAGCCAGGGCCTTACTCAAAGTCGTCTTACCCGTACCCGGCACATCTTCAATCAGCACATGGCCATCGGCCAGCAATGCCATCACTAGAAGTTCCACCGTATCGGACTTCCCCAGCAACACCCCATTTAAAGCAGAAATCAAAGACTTAATCATACCTTAAATATATGTAAGTCAGGGAGAAAAGCGCTAACCAGGGGAAAAATAAATGAGAATTCATGCGCGAGAATCAGATACCAGTTATGAGTTATGAGTTATGAGGTATGAGGTATGAGATATGAGGTATGTGGTATGTGGTATGTGGTATGTGGTATGAGGTACGAGGTATGAGGTATGAGGTATGAGGTATGTGGTATGTGGTATGAGGTATGAGGTATGTGGTATGTGGTATGAGGTATGTGGTATGTGGAATGAGGTATGTGGTATGTGGAATGAGGTATGTGGTATGAGGTATGTGGTATGAGGAAAATGCAAAAAAGATTTTTTATTAACGCAATAGGTATAGAATTTTTATTTCACTTTTAACGTAAAGCAAAATCTTCTAGCAATTTGTCTTAAACAGCGAAGGCCGTAGGTCACTACGTTCAGGTTGGATTTTTCTTCGGCGTAAACAGTGGGAATGGGAAGTTCACCTATGGCAAAGCCACGGGCATCCGCAATGGAAATCAGCTCCAGGTCGATGTCAAAGGAGGGGCTCAGGCGAGATAGTTCCACGGTGCGCAAGAAGTCGGCGGAGTAAAGAATGAATCCGCTATGGCGATCAGTCAGCTTCTGACGGAACACCAGATTTTCTAGGGCGGTCAAGAAGGCTCCGCCAATTCTCTTGTGCAGGGGCATGTTCCCAGCCTTGGCGCCACCGGTCACTGCGTGGCGAGAGCCCTGCAATAGAGCGAGCGCAGACTCGTTACCGTGGCCATCTACGGTTCTGAAATTTTCCAGATGGTCTAGAAACTGGTCCAGCAAATCAGCGGGGTACTGTCCGTCGCCGTGAAGGCAGACGATGAACTTGGCGCCCGAGGAGAGTCCTTCGCTTAAGCCCTTTTTGACGACAGCGCCATAGCCGCTGTTCTTTTCAAAACGAAAATATTCGAGGCGGGGGGCGGAACCGTTCCGAGATTTTTCAACAGTCCCTTCCTGCGATTTTTCAGCGGGACCTTCCCGAAAACCTTCTACATATTTATCAAACTGTTTGCGGGTCCCGTCCTGCGATCCATCATCTATCACAAGAATCTTGGATTTGCGCCACACGCTTTGGGGAATTTTATCCAGCACACCGGCCAAGGTCTTTTCCACATTGTAGGCCGGCACAAAAATAAAGGTGTTGAATTCCGCGGGCATTATTCCGCCAACTTTTCAAGGCAATCCGAAGTGCTGTAATGTTCCGCAAACCAGGTCAGCGATTCCCGCAAGACTTCACGCAAGGGTGTCGAAGCCTTAAAGCCTACCAGCCGTTCCGCCTTTTCGACACTGGGCATGCGGCGGAGGGAATCTTCGTAGCCAACGCCATAGTATTCAACGCCGTCCACAATCTGTGCCCCAGGGATTTCTTCTACGGGAATGTGCTTTACATCGGCATAGATTCCGGTCATGATCCGTGCCAGTTCCGCAATGGAAATTTCGTTGTCAGGATTTCCAACGTTAAAGGCCTGGCCCTTTGCAGCCGCAGGATTTTCAAAGAGGCAGAAGATAAAATCAATGGCGTCATGAACCGAGGTAAAGGTCCGTCGGGCAAGTCCGCCATTCACAAGCTTAATGGGTTCGCCCCGCACCAGGGCCGTAGAAAAATTCGCCAGCACCCGGGGGATTCCTTCCCCATCGACGCCGGGCATAAAATCCATGTAGGGGCCCACAAAGTTGAAGGGGCGCACCACGGTCCATTGCAGGTTCGTAAGCCCTGCCATATAGCGTTCCGCCAGAAGTTTTGCGGTAGCGTAGCTCCAGCGACTTGCAGCCACCGACCCAAAGACAAGGTCTGCAGAATCTTCTTCCAGCAGGCCGGAATCCGCCGCGGTCTTTCCATAAATTTCGGAGGTAGAAAAATGGATTAGCCAGGAGCCGCTCTTGGCGCAGGCGTCGGCCAGGCGGGCCGGGTGATCGTAATTGCTGCGAATGACGGTTGCCGCCTCGGACATATAACGGCTAGGCACGCAAATGGCAGCCAAGTTCACCACCACGGGGAACTGTGCAATGCGCTGCACCACGGAAGGGTTCGCCAGATCGCCGCAGTAGAATTCCACCCGCGGGTCAGCCAAGTGCTGCTGGATCCTGTAAGATTCAAGGTCTACGGCAAACACCCGCCAGCAGGTACGCTGCAGCACAGCTTTAAGCAGGTGACTACCAATAAAACCACCGCAGCCGACAATGGCCACGGTGATCGAATTGTCTTTAGGATTTAAGTGCGGGATTCTCAAGGATTACTTAGAAACCTTGAAAGTACCGGAATTACCGGCCTTACTGGTATTTTCGTAAGGAATCACGCGGATGATAGCTTCATCGGAAGGTTCAGAATAATTGCTATCGAGAACGACCTTCTGTTCGTAGCAAGTCTTGCCATCCGGATGTTCCGGGCCCATGGATTCTTCGAACATATCGTCGCCCAGGTCATCCTTGTCGACCTTGTACACGAAACGGAAACCCGTTCCCTGAATGTCGGAGCCGTAAATAACGGTAATGGTTTCGCCCATCTTGAACTTTTCGCCACCGGCCGGGTAGACGACCTTTACGCCGCCTTTAACGGAGCAGTCGTAGCCAGCCTTTTCGTCGCTAGAAGCAGAAGAGGAATCATCACAGGCGACAAAGCCGAAAGATGCAGCAAACAGAGCGGCCAGGGAAATCACACGGGAAAATTTCATAAAAAACCTCCAATTACTAAACGGAATATATAAAATTTGAATGCCTTCAAGAACTATAATACCATAAAAAGATGCTATATTACCGTCCTATAATTGTTAGGTATTGAGGTTATGTCAACAATCTTATCGAAGATACCCATGAGGTCGTCATCCCTTCAAGTACATGCAAGGAACTGTGTATCCGTAAGGACTCCTCATTCACCTTTGTATCGCGTGAAGTCGTGACTACGGGAAACTTTGCAGGTCTTGACTCCTTGTATGAAGCTTTCGGTTTGATCAGGCCAGATCTCGTTGATATGTATGGTGTTGGAGAATCGAATTGGAACTACGTTCTTTCGGGATCGAAAAACGATGTTTATGAAAGTTCGCTGAACGCCCGATTGAAAGATGAAATCCATTACAGCATCGACCCTGGGGAACCCTTTATAATCACCATTGACACATTTAATGTTCGTGTTGAAAAAGGGACAAATACCAGTTCGTTAGCAAGTCGCACTTATCTGAAATCCAGTCAAATAGATGTGTGCGGACAATTAATGATTTGGGCGAACGAAAGCGAAAGCCTTTCTCACTTTTTTGTGGGCGGTTCCATAATGAGCGCAGAAGTGGAATTGAATGGCCGATCTTCAACCAGTGATGAGTGGATTTCCGCGTCAACTGTCGGATACACCCTTAATTTGGGCTACACCATTGCAGAACATTATCGAGTCGGGTTACAGATGGCTGCACAACACATGTCAGTCGCTGTAGCAGGAACTGGGGAACACCGTAGGTGTAGCAATGTCACTTTACTGTCAGAAATTTTTTCTACATTAAGCCCCAAAACTGATTTTTGAACGTACGACATTATTCTATTTCTACACGACTTATGAGCGACATGATCAACGATAACGAAAACGAAGTAGAAACTTCCAAAGAATCTTTTAACGATGTTAAGGTGGGTGAGCACCAGGATACTACTCTGGGCCTGTCCAATGTACACCACCTAGAAAAACTGTATGACGGCTGGTTCCTTGATTACGCCAGCTATGTAATTCTGGACCGCGCCGTTCCGTATTACGAAGACGGCTTGAAGCCGGTGCAACGTCGTATCTTGCACTCCCTGTTCGAAAATCACGACGGCCGTTACCAGAAGGTGGCAACCATCGTCGGTCGTACCATGGCTTACCACCCCCACGGTGACGCATCCATCGGTGATGCCCTGGTGGGCCTGGGCCAGAAGGGCCTGCTCATCGATACCCAGGGTAACTGGGGTAACCCGCTGACCGGCGACCGCGCTGCAGCCCCCCGTTACATCGAAGGACGTCTGACACCTTTTGCCGTAGACGTGGTCTTTAACGGCGAAACCACCGAATGGGTGCCCAGCTACGACGGACGTAGCGAAGAACCGGTAACCTTGCCTGTCAAGTTCCCCCTGCTTTTGGCTCAGGGCGTCGACGGCATTGCCGTGGGTCTCAGCACCTCCATTCTCCCCCACAACTTCCGCGAACTTTGCGAATGCAGTATCGCCATCCTCAGGGGCAAGAAGTTCGAACTCTATCCCGACTTCTTTACCGGCGGCATTATCGATGTTAGCGAATATAACGACGGTCAGCGTGGCGGTCGCGTGCGTGTGCGCGCCAAGATCGAAAAGGTCGACAACAAGACTTTGGCCATCCGCGAAATCCCCTACGGCACCACAACTTCAAGTTTGATCGACAGCATCGTCAAGGCCAACGACAAGGGCAAGATCAAGATCAAGCATGTGGACGACAACACCAGCCGCGATGTGGAAATTCTGATCCACCTGCAGGCCGGTACCGATCCCCAGGTGGCCATGGACGCCCTCTACGCCTTTACCGACTGCGAAAAGAGCCTGTCCCCCTGCACTTGCGTCATTGTAGACAAGCACCCCAAATTCCTGGGCGTGTCCGAAATCCTGCGCATGAACACCGAACATACGGTTCACCTGCTGCAGTGGGAACTTCAGAACGAACTGAAGCACCTTGAAGACAAGTGGCACATGACCAGCCTCGAAAAGATCTTCATAGAAAAGAAGGTCTACCAGGTTATCGAGAATGCCAAGAGCCGCGAAGAAATGGTCCAGCTCATTGATGAAGGCCTGAAGCCCTACGTCAAGAAGATGCTCCGCCGCGAGGTCACCGAAGAAGAAATCCTGAAGCTTGCAGAAATTCCTATCCGCCGCATCAGCCGTTTCGACCGCAAGAAGGCCGACGAACTGTTGGCAGAACTGGATGCAAAGATTGCCGAAAACAAGTTCAACCAGGAACATATTACCGACTACACCATCAACCACTTCAAGAATATCCTCAAGAAGTATGGCGAAGGCAAGGAACGTAAGTCCCAGATTGCAGAATTCGGCAAGGTGAACGCTGTACATGTGGCCATCGCCAACCAGAAGCTGTATGTCAACCGCAAGGAAGGCTTCCTGGGCACCAGTATGAAGAAGGAAGAATACCTCTTCGACGTTTCTGAATACGACGACCTGATCGTATTCAAGGCCGACGGTAGCTTCAAGGTGGTCAAGGTCAGCGACAAGGACTTCGTAGGTAAGGATATTATCCTAGTCGAAAAGTTCAAGAAGGATGATGACCGTCATATTTATAACGTCATCCATTTGGATGGCAAGGACGGAGCTTACTACATCAAGCGCTTTAACGTGGGTGGCGTCACCCGCGACAAGGACTACTTCATGGGCAAGGGTAAGCCGGGCAGCAAGATTCTCTACATGTCCAGCAACCTGAACGGCGAAGCCGAAGTGGTAGAAGTCACCCTGAAGCCCCGCCCCCGTACCAAGCTGAACTTCGAAGTGGATTTCAGCACCATCGAAGTGAAGGGCCGTGGCGCCATGGGCAATATCGTTACCAAGTACCCGGTCAAGAGCATCAAGCGCCTGCGCAAGGGTGTAAGTACCTTGGGCGCCCGCGTGCTGTACTTTGACGCCCCCAGCGGTATCATCAGCACCCAGAAGAAGGGTGACCGTATCGGCGAATTCGGCGAAAAGGACAAGGTCCTTATCGTCAAGGAAAACGGAACCGCCCGCGTCCACGACATGGCAGATCCCATTCTCGTGGGTACAGGCATCAAGTACATTCACAAGTACGATCCTGCACAGGTCTTTACGGTGCTGTACTTCGAAGGCGGAAACTTCAACTACATGGTCAAGCGCTTCAATCTTGAAGGCTGCCCCATGACTACGGAATTCAGCCTGGTCAGCGATCATAAGGACACCCAGATGATCGAATTCTTCGCCACCGACGACGCCCGCGAACTGATGGAATATCAGGTGGGCCGCGAAGTCCAGAAGGAAGAACTGGATCTGACGGAAATTGCAGAAGTCAAGGGCTACAAGGCTCTGGGCAGCAAGTTTACCGCCAAGAAGGTCAAGCGCGCCAGCCGCATTTCTCCGCCGGACACTTTCGATGACGGCACTTCGGATTCCGAAGGCGAGGACGACGGCGACAACGACCTGTTTAAATAGACACCAGTCATCCCGGCCTCCGAGCCGGGATTTTTCTTATTGACCATTCATTTTACTATTAGCATATTACCTTTGGTAAAATACTAAAGGTGAAATACGGAAGTCGTTCTCCTGTCCAATCAATGCCTCCAGCGCAAAAAAAATCGCAAGCGCCCTCGTCGAAAAGGAACTTCTGCTGGAGACAACAACCCTTGAAGGAAAAAGTTACTGCGTCTATAACGTATTTCTGAGCCGGTGGCTAGAAAGGCTGAATTAGAAGCATTTTGAAGGTTTAGCCTAGTCCTTAAGGCAACGCAAACTTTGACCGTCGTACTTGTAGTAGCTGAGCTGGTTTGCGTAGTCGTCATTGAAGTAGAAGAGCTGGTACCACGCGAAGTCGCTATAGTACTCAGAAGCAGACCACAAGTAGGCGTAGTAGCCCTCATTGCTGAAATTGCCATAGCTGCCCCTGTAACCGGCGGGGAGCACCGAGAAGCCATACTTGTCGGTCCCGTTACCGCTCTTGCCGTAATAATCACCCCAGCCACTGGTGGATTTCAACAACGAACCTGCGGTGCTGGAACCACCGATGTAGGTGTACAGAGTGCTGTACTCCTCGTTCGTGGGCACATGCCAGCCCTCGGGGCAAATGCCGCGGTGGGGGCTATTGGGGGTACAGGTCTTGCCATAGCCACACCTGGTTCCAGCATTTACACTGAACTGGGCAGCACTATCCATCACGGCACTCCAGGTATAAAGGCGACCGTACTTGTCGCAGTTAGAAGCCTTGTTTTCGTAGCACCAGCTATTTCCTGTTTCGTAGTTCAGGTTCTCGGCCATCCAGGTTTGGGAGCCGATAGTGACGGTCTTGTAGACTTGGTTGTCGCGGAGGTCGGTCAAGGTATTTGCCGACGCATCGTATTTACTTCCATCCTTGATGCTAGTTCCTTCGCTCGACGAACTCTGAATGACGGATGAAGATGAAGTACTTGATGATGCAACGGAGCTACTAGATCCCGGGTCGGTGCCCGGGATGACACTGGAAGATGTGCCAGGAACACTGGTGGAAGAACTACTTGCGACAGAAGAAGAGGATGTTACGGAACTTGAAGAGGCTACAGAGCTGCTACTTTTTGCAGAAGAACTGCTAGATCCTTCGCTATCGCTCAGGATGACACCGGAAGAGGAATTCGGGGCAACGCTAGAAGAGGAACCGTCCTTTTCTCTAGACGAGGAAGAGTCGCCCTTTTCGCTGAAAGAGGAACTTGCAACCTCGCCAACAACATCCCAGGAGCCTTCCACGCAATTCAACTCGCGGTCTTCTTCATAAAGGTAAGCTGACAGGCCTTCTCTTGACCCCGTGCAGCCAGGCAGATTTTCTTCAACGTCCGCAATCATATCGTAATGGACCCACTTACGATCCTTGCAAATGAAACCTTCCTTTGTCCCATTAATAAAGTTAACGAAACCTTCCCCGCTTTCTGTACAGCTGGGCAAATTTTCTTCAGACTCAACAGAAGAAATGTTTGTGTCCTCATGGTTATTAGCCGGTCCGTTTGAAGAGCCGCCATCACCACATGCGGCAAGGCCCAAAGCCAGAGCAAAGGCTACAAAGCCAAACTTTACCACTTTCTTTCCAAAAAATTTCTTGTTCATTGAATCTACTCCCTGGGGCAAGGTTTGCATACTCGCACCATACATTAACGTTTCAAGTATAACTTAATTTACAGGTTCTTGCCCGTGACCGAAATTCCAACAACGTTTGTCAAGCTATTCCCTAAAGCTTGCGTTCAGGGAATTGGTGAGCCAATCAGCAAAGCTTGCGTCGCTGGGCATTCTCCAGTCGGCACGAGGCGACAGGGAGATGGTCCCCACCTTGGGGCCGTCGGGAATGCAGCTACGCTTGAACTGCTGGGTAAAGAAGCGGCGTACAAACAAAGTAAGGCAGCGTTCCAGTTCTTCGTCGGGATAAAGACCGGCGAAGGCATGCTTTGCCAGGAACAGCATCTTTGCAGGTTCTGCGCCGTACTTTGCAAAATGGTACAGATAGAAATCGTGAATTTCGTAGGCGCCAAGGATGGATTCCGTCTTCTGGGCAATCTGGCCGTTGGCGTCGGCAGGCAGAAGTTCCGGAGAAACGGGAGTATCCAAAATGTCGCGAAGCACTGCGGAAAGCGCATCGGCGGACTTGAAAGCAGCAGTCTCGTCGGCGGAGCCAGCGGCTACATCTGCGGCAAAGAAATTGCGGGCGCGGTCGGCGTACCAGGCCACCACATGACGGACCAAGGTCTTGGGAATATCGCAGTTCACGGCGTACATGGACATGTGATCCGCATTGTAAGTGCTCCAGCCCAGAGCGATTTCAGAAAGGTCGCCGGTACCTACCACAATGCCACCTTCCTTGTTGGCAACGTCCATGAGAATCTGGGTTCGTTCGCGGGCTTGGACGTTTTCGTAAGTCACGTTCAACACGGCAGGATCATGACCGATGTCGCTGAAGTGCTGCATGCAGGCGTCCTTGATAGAAACCGTGCGCAGTTCCACGCCCAAAAGGTTTGCCATTTCCACCGCATTGTTCTTGGTGCGGTTGGTCGTACCAAAGCCAGGCATGGTCAGCACCAGGATTTCAGAGGCAGGGCGCTTCAACAGTTTGAAAGTTTCGGCAATGACCAGCAAAGCCAAGGTGGAATCCAGGCCACCGCTCAGGCCAACAACAACACGCTTGGAGCGGGAAGCCTCGATACGCTTGGCCAAGCCCGCACACTGAATGTTAAAGATTTCCTTGCAGTTGGCATCACGAGTTTCGATGTTACCCGGCACAAAAGGCGTGGGGCAAACATAACGATACTTGAGAGCGTCTGCAGAACCCGATTCGTCAAAGGAAATTTCTGGCAAGGGGCCGAATTCTGCAGCAGTCGCAAAATAGGGAGTAGAATCAAAGTCCTGGAAGGAACCTTCGCTCAAGCGCTGCATATTCAGGCGCTGCACATCCACGTCGGCGTAAATGATTTCGGAGTCGCGGCCATAGGTCTTGCTTTCGGCCAGCATGCTACCGTTTTCGGCAATCATCAAGTGACCGCTGAAAACCATGTCGGTGGTCGATTCCTGAACGCCGGCAGAAGAATAGACATAGGCAGCCATGCAACGGGCAGACTGGTTCATGACCAGGTTACGGCGGTAATCGCCCTTCCCCACCAAGGCGTCGCTGGCAGAAAGATTCAGGATTACATTTGCACCGGCCAAGGCCAGTTCACCGCTGGGAGGCATAGGAGTCCACAAGTCTTCGCAGAGTTCTACGCCAAAGCAAACCTCGGAACCGTCCAGACAACCCGTGCGGATAAAGTTGGTTACCGGCACTTCGCCAAAGCTAGGGAAATCCCAGGAAATACGATCTGCAGAATTCAGCAAGTCGCGTCCGCTATTAAAGTGGCGCTTTTCGTAGAATTCACGCTGGTTGGGCAAATGAATTTTCGGAGTCACCGCAATCAGGTTTCCGCGTTGCACAAAGGCAGCACAGTTATAGAGGCGGCCAAACATGCGCAAGGGCAAACCCACCGCCACAATCATATCGGTATCGGCAAATGCTTCTGCAATCTTCTGCAAGCTGGCATAAGCGTTCTTCAGCAACAGTTCCTGGTGGAACAAGTCACTGCAAGTATAACCCGTAATGCAAAGTTCCGGGAACACCGTTACCGCAGCCCCCTCAGCCTGGGCAAGCTTACCGCAACGGATAATTTCAGTAGTATTAAAAGCAGTGTCCGCAACCTTCAGGTTGGGGCAGACAGAAGCAAATCGATAAAATCCGAACATAGTTTAAATATAAAAAACACCTTGAGATCAAGCCCAAGTTGTTTTGAATTAGATATTGAAATTTCTATGGATTGACTCAATCCTTAATGCAGCGGATAGAACGCCCCTCATCCTTGTTACCACTCATATGATTTATGAAAGCATACGATCGATCATTAAGCATCCCCATAGAGACGGCTGCATCCATACTAAACTCTGAGCTGGACCAAAAGTAGCCATTGTAACCCCTATACCGATATCGCCCCTCATTGACGTACCCCCCAGCCAATGCGGAGAAGCCAAAATCATCGGTACCGTTGCCACTTTTGCATCGTTCATTTCCTCCCCCATAATCAATACAACTGCTAGCCCAACTATCGCAGGCTTTCAATCTTACGCCAGCATCAGTAAAATCCCCATCAGAATCAATTTCCAACGCAGCAAATGTCAAAAGTTCAACCATTTCTGTTGAATCAGGCAAATGCCATCCCTCAGGGCAAATTCCACGAACAGGATATCTCGCACTGCAGGTTTTACTATAGCCGCAATCCTTTCCATTTTCGCCAAATATCGCAGCAGAATCCATCGCTGCGCTCCATAAATACAAGCGTCCAAATTTAGCGCACTGTTCAGGATCGTCGAGATAGCAGAAACTAGAGGAGTCCAACGAAGACGTGGGTTCTTTATAGGCATAATTCAGATTCTCCGCCATCCAAGTCTGCCTACCAATAACCACAGTCTTATAAGTCCGGCCATCACGTTCATCCGTCATCACCCCAAACACGATGGAACTACTGGAATTTTCCTCTACGACATAACTTGAACTGGATTCAGTAAGGCCAGAATCACTATCGCTTGAAATTTCAGAAACATCGGAGGAACTGTTAGCGGAAGAAATGGGAACGAACACCTCAAAAGAACTAGAAACGGGAACTTCGGTAGAACTAGAAGCAGGAGCATCAGCGGAACTGGAAATGAGCGATTCTGAAGAACTGCTTGCTTCAAGGACTTCAGTTTCAGAAGACGAAATCGAAATGTTGCTGCTAGAAACATTCCCCTCAAAGGATGACGATTCTTCTATCTTCACGTCATCACCGGCACCATTTGACGACACTCCACTATCGCCACCACAAGCCCACAAACCCAAAGCAAGACCAGCGGTAAACAAACCTAATAATTTTTTCATAAATTTCGCCCCATTATATTTTAGAAATATATAAAAAAGGTCCCCCTCGCGGGAGACCCTTCTTCACTCAAATAACATCTAGTTCCGCGAACTTGCCAAGCTGATTATTTAGAATTCAGCCCCAGCTTGTTCATGCGGTAGTTCATCATGCGGGGGCTTACGCCCAGTTCGCGGCCAGCAGCAGAAATGTTTCCGTTGTGGCGCTTGATGGCTTCGGTAATCAATTCGCGTTCGTAGTTATTCATCATCACATCCAGCGGGGCGCTCTTCATTTCGGCAGAAATGATGGAGCCGGTGCTAAGGCTGGTCTGCAGCGAAGGCGGCAGGTTGTAGCTGTGGATGCAATCGTCAGCGGCAGTGAGAACAGCACGCTCCATGCAGTTTTCAAGTTCACGGACGTTACCCGGCCAGTGGTAGCTCATGAGCAAGTTGATGGCCGTTGTAGACAAACGAGCGACCTTCTTGTTGTAGCGCAGGTTCATCTTTTCGATAAAGTGTTCTGCCAGCAAGATGATATCGCTCTGGCGCTTGGCCAGATCCGGCATGGAAATCGGGAAAATGTTCAAACGGTAGAACAAGTCTTCGCGGAACAGTTTCTTTTCCATCAGTTCTTCCAGGTTGCGGCTAGTTGCAGCCAGGAAGCGGACATCGGAATGAAGCTCTTCGTTGCTGCCTACGCGGCTAAAAGTCTTTTCTTGCAGGAAGCGCAACAGCTTTACCTGGGTCTGCATGGTGAGATCGCCAATTTCGTCCAGGAACAGAGTGCCGCCATTGGCTGCTTCTGCACGACCGATACGGCGGTTCACGGCGCCAGTAAAGGCACCCTTTTCGTGACCGAAGAGTTCGCTTTCTACAAGGTTTTCGGGAAGAGCGGCACAGTTCAGGGTAATGAACGGCTTGTCCTTACGGGCAGACAGGTTCACGATAGCGCGGGCGATCATTTCCTTACCGGTACCGCTACCACCACGAATCAAAACGGTAGCATCGGAAGGAGCCACCTGGCGAACCTGTTCGTACACAATCTGCATTTCGCGGCAGTTACCCACCAGTTCCGTGGGATTGCCAGACAACATGTCACGGAGTTTCTGGTTTTCTTCCAGCAAGGCGGCATGTTCAGAATGGACTTCCTGGCATTCGTTGGCTGCATCACCCGTAATGTTGGCGATGATTTCCAGCAAGGCCACATCGTGGTCCAAGTCCGTGTTCACATCCACCGGACGGTCCACAGAAAGGGTTCCAATCAGCTCCTCGTCATGAATCAGGGGCACGCAAATAAAGGCCACCTGGCTATCGTAATTACGAGAGCCAGTGCGGTTCAGGAATCTGGAATCCTTGCGCAGGTCGGGAATGACATGGCTACGGCGAGTTTCAGCCACATGTCCAGTAATACCTTCACCGATATGATACTGGCCCAGCTGCTTTTCAGCTTCAGTCATGCCATGGGAGGCTTCAATCTTCAGGGTATCGCCAAAACGCAACGTGAAAGTACCGCGCAACATGCCAAGTTCTGTGTCCAGAATGGCAAGAACGTTGCTCAGCAGCTTTTCAGCGTCGCGTTCATGGATAATGGCAGCGCTGATTTTCTGGATGACAGATATTTCTGGACCGATGGGCTGTTTCATAATAGTCTCTAGGTTCGGGTCTTTTTCAGGCACTCTTGTTTTTATAAAAATTGCGGGGCCTGTCAGCAATCCTTATAAGAATCCTTTATAAAATACATTCGATTTTACATGAAATGTAAGATTTTCACAAATTCTACATAGGATTTTGCAAATTCCGTGCTAATTTTTACAATTTTTCCTTAATACGCTTCAGGGCAACCTTGGTCTGTTCGTGGTCACCGAAGGCGGTCAAGCGGAAATAACCTTCGCCGCAGGGGCCAAAGCCACTACCCGGAGTACCCACCACTTCGCAAGTGCCAAGGAGGCGATCGAAGAAGTCGAAGGACTTTTCGCCGTTTTCAAGTTTCCACCAGATGTAGGGAGCGTGTTCGCCACCAAAGACGGTGTAGCCAGCAGCTGTCAGCTCGGTACGAATCATGGCAGCGGTGTCCATATAGCCCTTGATGACGGCCTTGGTCTGTTCCCAACCTACGGGAGTGTAGATGGATTCGGCGGCGCGCTGAACCACGTAGTTCACGCCGTTAAACTTGGTGCACTGACGGCGATTCCACATGGCGCGGAGCTTGCCCAGTTCGTGAGGAACGATGGTGTAAGCGCAACGGACGCCGGTAAAGCCAGCAGTCTTACTGAAGCTGCGGAATTCAATAGCGCAGGTGCGGGCGCCAGGGATTTCGTAAATGGAGTGAGGCAGGGATTCATCCTGGATGTAGCAGTTGTAAGCACCATCGAAGAGAATGAGAGCGCCAGTTTCGTTGGCGTAGTCCACGAACTTCTGGAGAGTTTCGCGGCTAAGCACGGTACCCGTCGGGTTGTTGGGGCTGCACAGGTAAATCAGCTGCACCGGGTTCTTGGGAAGGTCCGGCTGGAAATTGTTTTCGGCGGTAGAAGCCAGGTAGGTGACTTCAGAAAAATGGCCATCGTCCTGCATAAAGCCGGTACGGCCAGCCATCACGTTGGAATCCAGGTAAACAGGATAAACCGGGTCGGGAATGGCGATCTTCACGTCGGCGGCAAAAAGTTCCTGGATGTTGGCCACGTCACACTTGGAACCGTCACTGACGAACACATCGTCCGGATCCATTTCAACGCCGCGGGGAGTGTATTCGCCACGGATGATGGCTTCGCGCAAAAAGTCATAACCCTGTTCCGGACCGTAACCGCGGAAGGTGTTCTTGCAGGCCATTTCGTCTACGGCCTTGTGCATGGCTTCGATGGCTGCGGGGATAATGGGAGTGGTCACGTCGCCGATACCCAGACGGATAATGTCGGCATTGGCGTGAGTGTCCTGGTATTCCTTGATCTTCTTGGCGATAGTAGAGAAAAGGTAGCTGCCAGGAAGACGATCGTAGTACGGGTTAATGATTGAATTATTCATAATTTAGTTCTCAGGTCGGGCTTCGCCCTTTGAGGTGTGAGGTCGTT
Source organism: Fibrobacter sp. HC4 (assembly GCF_023373925.1). Taxonomy (NCBI): domain Bacteria; kingdom Pseudomonadati; phylum Fibrobacterota; class Fibrobacteria; order Fibrobacterales; family Fibrobacteraceae; genus Fibrobacter; species Fibrobacter sp. HC4. The sequence goes on from NZ_JALCZV010000017.1 coordinate 62,049, forward strand.
CGTTTCACTCACTTTGAGGTTAAAATTTGGCGCATTCGCGCTTTATTGAGATAGCGACTTCGTCGCGACTGCTGAAGCTCACGGTTCACAGCTCATAGCTCGCAAACTCCGGTAAAGCATTCCTTCGCGGGGCCGGTCATCAAAACCGGGCCGCCTTCTTCGTGCTTGATGTGGAGGGTTCCGCCATCCAGGACCACGTCGGATTCCAGGCCAACGCGACCGGTGCGCTGGGCAGCCACCAGAGTGGCGCAACTGCCGGTACCGCAAGCCATGGTCACGCCACAGCCGCGTTCCCACACGCGCATACGGATCTTGCCGGGAGCCACCACCTGAGCAAATTCAATGTTGCAGCGGTCCGGGAACTGCTTATCGTGTTCCAGGACAACGCCCCAGTTTTCAAGCTGGATCTTTTCGATATCGTCTACAAAAATCACGGTATGGGGATTGCCCATAGAGACCGTTTCACCGGTAAAATCAAAGGAGCCTGCAGAGAGCTTGATGGTGCCCAGGAAATCACGGGGAGCACCCATGTCTACGCAAACCTGCATTTTTTCTAGGTCTGCGGCACTTGCTGTGGAACCCAAAATACTCGGCTTGATCAGACCGCTCTTGGTGTGCAGAACAAAAGAGGTCCCGTTGCCCAGGCCACGAGACACAATAAACTTTGCAACGCAACGGGTGGCGTTTCCGCACATGGCGGCTTCGGAACCGTCAGCATTAAAAATGCGCATTTCGAAATCTACACCATTGCCTTTCTTGTTCCAGTCGTAGCCGGCACGGACATCCTTCTCGCCCACCACATATTCTTCGGAGCTAGAAAGCGGAGTCACCACCACCACGCCATCGGCACCAATGCCAAAGCGTCGGTCACAAAGTTCAATGACGCGCTTTTCCAGGTCGGCACCCAAAGTCATATCAAAAGCTTCACCCGGTTCAACGAGCACGAAGTCGTTGCCGAGACCAGTCCATTTAGAGAATTTGAGAGACATAAATTGTAATCCTTATTTTCGCCCCTATTAAAGCAAAAAACGTGCCATTTTTACATTTTTGGTAAAACGAGCTAAAAACAAGAAAAACGCCGATTTTCACCGGCGTTCAAAGTTTCATGATTCGAAAGAGTTTACACAATATGTAAAATACACTCATTTCTTTTACATTTTATGTAAAAGAACAGAATAGAAAATAGACTTCATTACAAAACACAATACCGGACAATCCCAATTGTCATAATATGTCAAATAGAAGGATATATATTTAAAAAGCACCCTAACAGAGGTCCAAATGCACAAAATGTTTCCTAGAATCGTGATAGCGCTGTCCCTGTGCGTCTCTGTATCCTTTGCAGGGGACCTGATGAATCTGTTCCTGTTTGGTAGAAATACGGCAGGCTATCGATCCGCAGAAAGGCAGACCGAAGAAAATACACGCAACATTAAATATGCGATAGACGAACTAGACGACGACTTGACCGATGCCATTGAAGAAGCGTCCAATGAGGTTGTCCAGGCGGTAAAGAAAAGCAAGCTTCCAAAACACGATGCGTCACTCTTTTTCAATGGAATTTTGGAATCCTTTAACGAGCGTTATCCCTGGGAACTGCAAGGGTATGCCCACGCCATGGTCGCAACGGCAAGGCGATACAAGATGAACTTGGTAAAGCTGAACCGCATTTTGGTTGAAGACGCCATGATGGAAGGCGGTACCGCCTATACCGAGGCTGAAACAGATGCGGTCTTGTACCAGAATTTAGGTGAGCTGGGCTTTTATTCAAAGAACGGGAAATATTACCTGGATGGTGAACTCGTAAATATGGGCAATTTCTCCAAGAAAGCAAAGACAACCAAGATTTATCAAAATCCGAATTCCATTGATGTTAGGCCCAAGGCAGAAATCAAGAAACTGGATAGTTCCAAGGTTCAGGTTACGGCAAGAATCAACCTGCCGGACGGGCTGTATTCTTTTGTTGAATTTTGCAAATATGGTGGTGATTGTATACGATCTGAAAAAGCTTTCAAGGATAGTGTTTTAACGGATACGTTTTCTTACACCTCTGCGGGGCAGTATTATATAGAAGTAGGAGTGAGTGGTCTTCTATCAGGCAAGGGCGATGTTTACGGAGTTTGCGGTAAGATGGCAGGCCCTTACATGGAAAATTTGGGTGGATGGGGTAGGCTCATTTCCTACAAATCCAAAAGCGTCAATTTGAAGTGAATTGGAAAATTGGCCAGACCCGATTTAGATTATATTTAGCATAAACAACGAACAGGATTTTCCACATGATAACAGGCGAAATCAAGAACCGTATTGACGCAATCTGGGATACTTTTTGGACTGGGGGCATTACCAATTCCATTACGATCCTGGAGCAGATGACCTACCTGTTCTTTATGAAGATGCTGGATGATGCCCAGATGAAGAAGGAGGCCGCCGCCAACGCCATGGGCGCCAAGGTGAAGGAACCTGTATTCAAGGCCGGCAACTGGCACAACCCCGAAACCGACAGGGATGTTCCATACACAGACCTCCGCTGGAGCAATTTCAAGAACAAGGAAGCCGAGGCCATGTACCGCCTGGTGTCCAAGGACGTGTTCATTTTCATCAAGACGCTGAACGACGGCAAGGAATCCGCCTACAGCAGGTTCATGGACAGCGCCACCTTCCTGATTCAGAGCGCCCGAACCCTGGTAAAGATTGTCGAAGGTATCGATGGCCTAGACATGAACAACCGCGACACCATGGGTGACGTGTATGAGTATGTCTTGGGCAAGATGGCAGCCAGCGGCAACAACGGACAGTTCCGTACTCCCCGCCACATCATCCGCATGATGGTTGACATGATGGAGCCGAACCTGGACGATACGGTATGCGACCCGGCCATGGGTTCTGCGGGCTTTATCGTTGAAGCCGCGAAGTTCGTGCAGGAACACCATAAGAAGGATTTGCTGAAAAAGGATAAGTCCGACCATTACCGCAACGAAATGTTCCATGGCTTTGACACGGACCAGACCATGCTCCGCATTGGCGCCATGAACCTGATGCTGCACGGTGCCGACAATCCGGACATTGCGTATCGCGACAGTCTTAGCACCGACAATACCGACGAGAACCGGTATTCCCTGTGCCTTGCCAACCCTCCGTTTGCAGGGTCGCTCGACTACGAGGCCATCAACAAGAACCTGCTCGCCATTACCAAGACCAAGAAAACGGAGTTGCTGTTCCTGGCGTTGTTCGTACGAATGCTTCGCCTGGGCGGACGCTGCGCCTCCATTGTGCCCGATGGCGTACTGTTCGGAAACAGTTCGGGCCACAAGGCCATACGCAAGGAACTTATCGAGAATCAGCGTTTGCAGGCAGTCATCAGTATGCCCAGCGGCGTGTTCCAGCCGTATAGCGGTGTTTCAACTGCGATTCTCGTTTTCACCAAGACCAATGCAGGCGGCACTGACAAGGTTTGGTTCTACGACATGAAGGCCGACGGCTACACCCTGGACCAGAAGCGCACGGAATGTGCCGAGAACGACATCCCTGACATTATTGCCCGTTGGAAGAACCTGGATGCCGAAACGGACCGCACTCGCAAGGATCAGTCCTTTTTTGTTCCTGTGGATGAGATTGTTGCCAATGACTACGACCTGTCCATCAACAAGTACAAGGAAGTGGAGAAGGTCAAGGTGGAGTACGAGAACCCAAAGGTCGTATTCAAACGTATTCAGAAATTGCAGGGCGAGATTAACGCCGCCATGGATGAATTCCGCGAGAAGTTCCTGTAGGGCGGTGCTGTATGAAGCAAAAGTGGATTGTTAAGCGAATAGAGGACATTTGTGAGAAAGCGTCCTCTAATATAGCGCAAAATAAGCTTGAAGGGATTACTGGAGATTATCCGGTCTTTGGGGCAAGCGGCTTCGTGCAAAATGCCGACTTTTATCATAGGGACTCGGAATATATCGGCATTGTGAAAGACGGCTCCGGTGTTGGAAGGGTCAATTTGTATCCTGCGTACTCCTCTCTGTTAGGTACGATGCAGTATGTTCTGCCGAAGAACGGAAATGATATTCGCTATATTGCATACGCGTTGAAAAGTTTGAACCTGGCTTCGTTTGCGTCCGGTGCGGCTATTCCTCACATTTACTTTAAGGACTACGGCAAGTGCGAATTGCCGGTACCGCCGAAGGATGAGCAGGAGCGGATTGTGGCGGAGTTGGATTTGCTGAATGGTGTGCTGGAGAAACAGAAGGCCCAGCTGAAGGAATTGGATACCTTGGCTCAGTCCATTTTCTACGATATGTTCGGCGACCCCATCGAAAATTCCAAAGGCTGGGAGGAAAGAAAACTTGGAGATGTGTCAAGATCTATAACTGATGGAGACCATATGCCTCCTCCCAAATCGAAGTCTGGTATTCCGTTTATAACCATATCTGATGTGGATAAAGACAGCAGATCGATAGATTTTTCTTCAACCTATTATGTTCCGCAAGAATACTACGATAAGATAAAAGAGAATAGAAAAGCCGAAGTCGGAGATGTCTTATATACCGTTACGGGTTCCTATGGGATACCGATTCTCGTTAAAGAAAATCGTATTTTTTGTTTTCAACGACATATTGCGCTAATTAAACTAGGACCAGATTTGGTTGCACAGTTTTTATGTTATTGGGCCTTGTGCGCTTCTGTAAAAGCTGAGGCAGATAAGGTTGCTACAGGAATTGCTCAAAAAACCGTGGGACTAAATTCCATTCGTAATTTTTCCATAATCCTCCCGCCCCTCCCTCTGCAACAAGCCTTCGCCGACAAGATTGCCTCTATCGAGAGTCAGAAGGCTGCCATCAACCAGTCCATCGCCGAGACGCAGAAACTCTTGGACTACACCATGGACAAATACTTCGGGTAAGGTTGTTAAGACTTGTTCACTTGACTTTTTATATTTTTTTTGTATATTCTTTATATAAGAGTTAGGTAGTACGGCCTTTTTGCTGTATGTTGGATTTTATTCCGCCTGACTCTCTTTTTTTTGAAGGAGGGGGTATGTATCTGCTTTACATAGATGACTCTGGACTTTCAACGGATAAAAATTGTAAGCACTGTGTATTGGCAGGTTTGGCTATTCGCGACACGAAAACATTCTTTGTCCAACAAGATATAGAGCGAATATTGGATAAATATCCCAATTGTAAAAATTTGGAATTACACGGAACATGCATGAGAACGGGAAAAGGTGAATGGCGTCGTATTCCAAAGGAAACCAGAGAAAATTTACTTAAAGAAATTTTGCAATATATAGCAGGTCACTATCCATCTTACTTTATTCTTTTTGGTGCTGTCTTAAACAAAAATGTTGATTTAAAAGTTCCGTATGATGAAGAACTTTTCACCCAGGTGACAAGCCGCTTTGACAAGTTTCTAAAAAGGCGCTTTGCAAGGAATAAGGTTCCTGAACGGGGAATTGCCATATTTGACAAGTCTACATCGGAACAAAAATTTCAGCAGTGGTCGCAAGTTTTTCAAATTGAAGGAGATCATTGGGGTAACACATTGTGCAACTTTGCGGAGGTTCCTCTATTCCTTGATTCCAAGATGTCAAAGTTGATTCAGATTGCCGATATAATCGCTTATGCTGTTTATCGAAAATTTGAATTTGAAGATGACTCATATTATTCAATTATCAAAGGGTGCTTTGACAAAGACAATGGTCAAGATTACGGATTATATGTGAAAACAACTTGAAATTACAGGAAAACTTTTCAGATAGAAAGTATCCTGTATCAATTTGATTTAGTTCACGTATTTGGTAATTTTTATTATATTCATCGTATGGACCAGCCTGCAAAAGTTTCAGACCAGCTTCAGTTTGCTGTTATCGCCATAGAAACCGCCGCTAAAAAGCTCGGAGTAAGTACCACGGCACTGACAGCCCGATTGCAAAAGTACGACCTTATCGAAGGCCGTCTTTGGAGATTTTACGACATGCTCCATACCCAGAGCCGCGACTATGTCGCTGACGATCTCATAGAATCCCTAGAAGCCCGAGAGTCAAAAGCAGGTTCTCTATGATCACTGTTTTCCACGGTTCAAATATTGAGGTGTCAAAACCGCTTGTCTCTCTCGGTCGTGCAAACCTGGATTTTGGCAAGGCTTTTTACACAACGGACATTAAAGATCAGGCTGAGAACTGGTCTAAAATCATTTTCACGCGAAAGGAATCTGGAACTCCGATTGTTTCTGTGTATTCCCTTGATATTGAATCTGTAAAAAAGAACTTCCGCTATTTGCGTTTTGAAGAATACAATCAAGCCTGGTTGGATTTTGTAGTTGACAACAGAAAAGGTGGCGGTTCATACAGGTCTTTTGACATCGTAGAAGGCGGAGTTGCCAACGACAAGGTCATTGACACCGTCGAAGCCTATATGGATGGAATCATATCCGCTGATTTTGCTCTTGGTCAGTTGCGCTATCACAAGCCGAACAACCAAATTGCTATTATAAATCAAGAAATTATTGAACAATATTTGAATTTCATTAGGTCATACTCTCTATGAAAGACTATACATTGCAGCACAAAATCGCAAGAGTTATAGCAGAACTTGCTGTTCGTTTGAATGTAAGTCAATCGCAGGCCCTTCTTATTTTTTATGAAAGCAAGGTCTGCATGCAGCTGCACAATCCCGAAACAGGTTTGCAGCTCATGAGCGACAGGTATATCGTTGACGAATTCATGATGCAATAATGTTACTGAATTTTTTCCGCCAATATGGAGGAGGTTTGTTATGGCCGATTACGTTATTGATAGGGATGGACTTGTGGTTCCTGAACCTGAAAAAGAAATTGAACAACGTAATGACGATTCTACAGTTGGTATTGGCAATTTAGAAGAATCTGCACTCAGATTGAATTTGGTTGGGTATGTTGCTTCTAGGGCTGCGCTAGGCGTACTCGGGATGCCTACTGCAATGGAAATTGACAGGTGGAAAGAAAAGAAACTGCGTGAAAACGCCGTAGCAAAAGCGTTAAATGAAAAAACATGTAATGAACTGGCTCCTGTATATTCTAATGAGTTTAGTTATGACCGAAAGCTCAAAGTTTGTTCGGATGAGGCCCAGTCTCTCGCTTCGAGTTTATTGCAAGCGGCAGTGAGTCAAGGGCTTGTAGCAGAATCCTTTTCTGGATTATTGCGATGTAATATTGATATTTCAAAGTTGGCACATTCGAAAGACGGCTTTTTACGTGGTTTCACTATGTCTGAGGGGCGCATAGCGGAACAGGCAAAGTTTACAGAAGTATCATCTATTTGTACGCCAATGCTAGTGTTTCAGGTGGCGTCATTTGTAACAGGGCAGTATTACCAGCATATCATCACCACCCAGCTAAACAGTATATCAAAGAGGGTAGATCAAATTCTTGACTTAATGGAAGAAGGTGATAAAGCAAAGATTACTAATGCTTTTTCCGATCTGTCTGTATTATCTATGGCCAATAGGCCGTCTATGGAAGATTCTATTGCGCTAAGGGAGCTTAACCGCATAGCTGGTGAATTGCGAGACAAATACAAGGCCATCACTTTAAATTGTTCGCTGGAAGAAGTTAGCCGTAGTTGGATTCGCGATAAGAACGAGGCTGAGGATTGGGTCAAAGCTCTTGATGACTCGCGTTTTCTGAAGTATATGGAATTGGCTTTTGATGCTGAATACCTCTTTTATTCAACATCTGTTATGTTGATCAAGTGGGAACTTGCAAAAGATGAACCAGACTATGGTAAGGTTGAAGGTTGGTCCAAGCGTATTGATAATAATTTCATGGCTTCGTACGAACCGAAGTATCATGAAGTGAAGACTATCGTATGTGAAAACCTTAGATTGTTGGCGTCATCTGCTATTAGTGGCGCAGATGATGTCAGAGCGATGTATAGCGATGTTAAAAGTCGCTTTATATCGTATGAACAAAGTGTTGTTCCTGTATTGTCTGAATTGTCTCCGACCTATTTCATTCAATACCATAATGGTCAGCCTTTGCTATGTGAGTAGAGCCCATGAAGAATTTCGACTACTTGCAGACATGTGAATTGATTCGTTTGCACAATCTCTGTGCCGCAGCAGAAGATAATCAGGTCAATCATCCGGACCTTAGCGCCATTAACGCCAGGCGTGCTTTGGAATATGTGGTCAAATCCATTTATGCCATGAAACAGGTGGCTTTCTCGGAACGGACATCCCTGTTTGAACTTATCGACGGTGAAGCGTTCAGGACCTTCATTAACGATGAAAAAGTAATGCGGGCCGTGCATTATGTTCGTAAAGTTGGCAATGCGGGAACCCACGAGGGCAGCGTCAGCAAAAAGGAATCCTTCTTTTGCCTGCTGAATCTTTATAATGTAGTTGCATCGGTCCTCATCAAGTTGCAAGTTGTCAAGTCCGTTGCCGTTTTTGACAAGGCTTTAATCCCGGATTCAAAGTTTGCGCCCGCAATCGAAGTTCCCAAAATAGAAGTCAAGGCTGACGATCCTCTCGTTGCAAATGTTGATAAGGAATCTGTTTCTAGCGAAGTTGCTGTTCCCGAAATGGAAATGCCTAGCGACATTTCCGAAGCCGAGACCCGCAAGCTCTACATCGACTTGATGCTCAGGGAAGCAGGCTGGAATGTGTTGGATGTAGAGGGTACCGTAAAGCCGTCTAAGGCCTGCATCGAAGTCGAAGTTGAAGGCATGCCCAATGAGCATGGCATCGGTTATGCCGATTATGTCTTGTTCGGCGCCAACGGCCTGCCCCTGGCCGTCGTAGAAGCCAAGAAGACTTCCGTATCTCCGCTGAAAGGAAAACACCAGGCAGAACTGTATGCAGACTGCCTAGAAAAACGCTACGGGGTGCGTCCGGTAATTTATTACACCAACGGTTTCGAAACCAACGTTATAGACGGCCTTGGCTATCCTCCACGCCGCCTTTATGGCTTCCATTCCGAAGACGATCTTGTTCGCCTCATACAAAAGCGTGGCCGCAAGGATATTAGCGACTTTTCCGTGAATCCGAACATTACCGACCGCCACTATCAAAAAATGGCAATCAAGTCTGTTTGCGAGTGGTACAATCAAAAGCACCGCCGCGGTCTTCTGGTAATGGCAACCGGTACCGGCAAGACACGCGTTTCCATTTCCATGGTTGACGTTCTCATGCGAAACGACTGGGTGAAGAACGTGCTGTTCTTGGCAGACCGAACTTCACTTGTTACCCAAGCCAAGAAGAATTTTGCGAAACTCTTGCCGAACGCCACCATTACCGTATTGAGCGACCAGAGCAACAAGGCCGGTATCGATCCAAACGCCCGTATCGTTTTCAGTACTTACCAGACCATGATCAACTATATCGACTCCGAAGACAAGCCGTTCTCCGTTGGCCGATTTGACCTGGTCATTATTGACGAAGCCCACCGCAGTGTCTTCGGTAAATATGGAGCCATTTTCAATTACTTTGACAGTCTGCTGCTGGGTCTTACCGCAACGCCTCGTAACGAAGTGGACAAGAGCACATACGACTTGTTTGGAATGGAGGACGGTGCGCCGAACTTTGCTTACGAACTGGAAGATGCCGTGGCCGACGGGTTCCTCGTGAATTACCGGGGCTTCAAGCGTGGCTCCATGATTCTTAAGGAAGGCATAAAGTACAGCAGCCTCTCTGCCCAGGAAAAGGATCAGCTGGAAAAGGTCTGGGACTACGAGGAAACCTTGCAGGAACTGAACTCCGGTGCCAATGTGCGTGGCCGAGATATTCGCAGTGACGAAATTTTCAAGTACATCTATAACGAGGATACCATTGATTTGGTTCTCCAGGACCTTATGGAAAACGGCTTGAAGGTTCAGAGCGGGGAACGCATCGGCAAGTCCATCATCTTCGCTTACAACCACAAGCACGCAGAGCTGATCGTAGAACGATTTAATTTGATGTATCCGACATACGGTTCCGAATTCTGCGCCCTTATCGACAATTACGTCACTTACTCTCAAGACCTGATCGACAAGATGGAAGTTCGCGATAAGGACCCGCAGATAGCCGTATCTGTAGATATGCTGGATACCGGCATCGACATTCCCGATGTCTTGAACCTGGTGTTTTTCAAGGTTGTAAAATCCAAGATCAAGTTTATGCAGATGATTGGACGCGGCACCCGCCTTTCTCAGGACATTTTCGGACCCGGCAAGGACAAGGAATGTTTTTACATCTTTGACTGGTGCCGTAACTTTGAGTTCTTCGAAAAGAATCCCGACGGTAATGTTGTTAAGCAAAATGTATCCCTTACGGAGCATCTGTTTGGCCTCCGTGCAGAAATTGCGTTCCACCTGCAACATCAGAAGTATCAAGAAGACGAGTTCTGCAAGGGGCTCCATGACGAACTGAAGACCGTCATGAAAAATCAGGTTGGCGTTCTTTCGGATAGCCACATTTCCGTTCGCCACCGTTGGGATGCCGTAAGCCATTTCAAGAACGATGAGGCTTGGGTTTGTTTGACCGCAGCCAATGTGGAGACCCTTAAGTGCGATATAGCTCCGCTACTGTCCCGCAATACCCTGGACGAGAACGCCAAGAAGTTTGATGTGCTGGTGCTAGCCATTGAACTGGGCTATGTGAACAGTGAATTTAATGCTAGCAAGCCCATTGTTCATGTACAGAAGCTGGCAGAACGCCTCATGACTAAGGCGTCCATTCCGCAAGTGGTTGCCAAAATGGACACCATCAAGGAGGTCGTAAATCCTGTCGCATGGGAAAATCTTTCACTTTACTGGCTGGAAAAAGTGCGTCTGGAACTTCGCGACCTCATCAAGTTCCTCGTAGGTGACGGCGGAAAAACCTTTACCCTGGATATCGGGGATGTTTTAGTCGATGACGGCGAAAGTACCGGTGTGCAGACACAGGTAACATACAAGCAGCGCGTTATGGACTACTTGGCCTCAAAGGACAATAATCCGGTCCTGCGCAAGATTTACAACTTGGAACAGCTCTCCAATGACGACATCATCGAGCTAGAGCGAGTCATGTGGAAGGAACTGGGGTCCAAGGAAGACTACGAAAAGTTTTCCGAGGGCATGGCGGGTAGCGAGAATGTTGCCATCCTTATTCGCTCGCTTATCGGTGTCGATCGCGGTGTTGCTCTGGAACGATTCAACAAGTTTTTGTCGGGTAGCCAACTCAACTCTGATCAGGAAGAATTCCTGATGGATGTCATTTCGTATGTCTGCGAGAACGGGGATATTACCACGGATATCGTTGTGAATGAAGACCCCTTCGGAGAGGTTGTCCTAGAGATTTTTGAGGATAAGATGATTCCGTTAACTCATTATGTGAATGAAGTTCACGGAGTGGTAAATCCAGGAATGCAAGGATAGAATATTTTCCCTATGAGATACGCAGTAATTACAGGCGCCAGCTCGGGCATCGGCGCCGAATTCGCAAAGGATTTGTCTGCCCGCGGTTATGGTCTTATTCTGGTTGCACGTCGTGAAGATCGACTGCAGGCCTTGGCCAAGGAATTAGGTACCCCCGCAGAAGTTTTCACTGCAGACCTTTCCAGCCAAAGCGAATGCGAACGCCTGGGAGAATTCCTGGAGAAATTCGACGTGGGCGTGTTCATCAACAACGCAGGCTTCGGCGACTGCGGCGCCTTCGCCGAAACAGACCTGAACAAGGAACTGCGCATGATCAACGTGAACGTGATTGCGCTGCATCTGCTTTCGAAATTGGCGGTCCGCATTCTGGCCAAGAACGGCGGCCACCTCTTGAACGTAGGCTCCAGCGCAGGCCTGATGCCTTCCGGCCCCTACATGGCCACCTACTACGCCACCAAGGCCTACGTGGTCAGCCTCACCCAGGCCATCGCCATGGAACTTCAGGAATCAAGGTCTAACGTATCCGCCAGCGTTCTCTGCCCGGGCCCCGTAAAGACGGAATTCAACGACGTGGCCAACGTACAGTTCGCCCTGCCGGGAATCTCCCCCAAGTTCTGCGCCAGTTACGCCCTCAAGCAGATGTTCAAGAAGAAGACCATCATCGTTCCCAGCCTCTTCATGAAACTTGCCACCATAGCAGGAAAACTCCTCCCCCGCTACGTCGCCTCTAAGGTGGCCGGCACCCAGCAGAAAAAGAAGTTGGGCAAGGCATAAAACGCCAGACATCCAAAAGATTTCTAAAAAAACAAAATCCAGCCTCCCGAAGGAGACTGGATTTTTTTGGGGGTTAGGAGGATCCTTTGATTCGCTTTTTCAGCGATATTCATCTTTACAGGAAATAAGATACAAACTTTTTGGCGGGTGAGTCAGATAACAAAAAATCAAACTATTAAAAGTGTGTTAAGTGATATATTCTAGACCTTTTTTTTAATCAAAATGGAACGTTTAATCCCAAAAAAACATTCCACGCCAGACTATAAAAAATGGGCCGCCAGCAGTTTTACCCACCAGCGACCCGTGTTGTTACACAAGGAACTCTATTAGCGTAAAGCGGAAAGTTTAAAGCGTAAAGACATTACCCTTTATCCTTTAACCTTTATCCTATAAGCTCTTGACCTTAGCCTTTGCGTCGGCCATGGCTCTTACAACCAGGCTAGCTCCGTTAGCGCAGTCACCTACAGCGTAGATGTTGCGGGACGGATCCTGAATGATTGCAGTACGCGGAGTCAATTCAAGGCCCAGGTCCTTCACAATACCTTCAGCCGGAACGCCGGTAAAGCCCATAGCCAGAACCACCAAATCAGCGTCAATGATTTCTGTAGAATTGGGAACTTCATTAGGCTTGATGGGACGACCGTTGGGAGCCATTTCCCATTCAACCTTCACGGCTTCCACGCCAGCCACCTTGCCGTCCTTCACAATGAACTGCTTGGAAGACACATTCCAGCGACGTTCGCCACCTTCGTGGTGAGCATAGCTGGTGCGCAGCATGTACGGCCAATCCGGCCACGGAGTAGACGGGGAACGTTCTTCAGGAGGCTTGGGCATGAATTCCACCTGGAGAACGCTCTTGCAGCCTTCACGGAGGGATTTGCCCACGCAGTCGTTACCGGTGTCGCCACCGCCAATGATCAAGACCTTCTTGCCCTTGGCATTATACTTTTCACCTTCACCATGAAGGAAGTCCAGAGCCAGGTAGATACCTTCTGCATCGCGTCCAGGAATGTTCAAATCGCGAGCGTTGGGAGTACCGATAGCCAGGAACAGGTAATCGAAATTCTTGCGGATGTATTTAGCAGAAATGTCCTTGCCGATTTCGCAGTTGCATACGAACTTGATGCCAGCCTTTTCCATGAGGGAAACGCGACGGTCGATGACTTCCTTTTCCAGCTTCCAGTTAGGAATGCCGTAACGGAGGAGGCCGCCAACCTTGGGCTTCTTTTCGTAGACGGTTACTGCGTAACCCTTGCGGCGGAGGCTTTCTGCAGCAAAGAGGCCTGCAGGACCAGAACCGATCACAGCCACCGTCTTGCCGTTGGGAGCAGCTTCGGGCAGTTCCACCCAGCCTTCCTTGAAGGCGGTTTCGATCATAAACTTTTCCACCTGGCGAACCATGACTGCGTCATCGTTCAATTGGCGGGTGCAGCTAGCTTCGCAGAGGGCGGGGCAAACACGGCCCGTGAATTCCGGGAAGAAAGCCGTCTTGCTGATAATGTCGTAGCCCTTGCGGATGTCGCCTGCAGCTACGGCGGTATTAAATTCGGGAATCAGGTTACCCAGAGGGCAGCCTGCACCATGGCAGAAAGGGATGCCGCAATCAGCACAGCGGCCTGCCTGTGCCTTAATTTCTTCTTCTGTGAAGAGGCGTTCAACTTCCTTCAAGTCCTTAACGCGTTCTTCTACGGGGCGGTACACGTCCTGGATTCTCTGTACTAATGCCATATAATGTTCCTTATTTAGCGTAAAGCGGAAAGGTTAAAGGTTAAAGTAGTGTAAAGCGGAAAGTTCTATTTAGCGTAAAGCGGAAAGTTTAAAGGTTAAAGAAACTCCTTCAACCTTTAAACTTTATCCTATAAGCTTTAAACTACAACTTGGCCAGAGCGTTGCGGTATTCCACCGGGAAGACCTTCACGAACTTCGGACGAGAGTTGTTCCAGTCTTCGAGAATGCGCTTACCCTTTTCAGAGCCGGTAGCTTCCACATGCTGACGGATGATGTCCAGTAATTCAGTTTCGCTTTCGGTACCCGGGAGAACGCTTTCCAAGTCAACGGAATCCACGTTGCAGCTCAAGTCGAAGTGACCGGTTTCGTCATAGACGTAAGCGAAGCCACCAGTCATACCTGCAGCGAAGTTCACGCCTACACGACCCAGCACAACCACGCGGCCACCAGTCATGTATTCGCAACCATGGTCACCCACGCCTTCGGTAACGAGAAGCATACCGGAGTTACGGATACCAAAGCGTTCGCCAGCAAGACCGTTGATGAACACCTTACCGCTAGTACCACCGTAGCCGATCACGTTACCGGCGATAACGTTGTCTTCAGCCTTGAAGGTTGCGTTCTTGGACGGGCGAACGATGATCTTACCACCGCTAAGGCCCTTGCCCATAAAGTCGTTGACTTCACCTTCGATATCGAGGGTTACACCCGGTGCGAGGAAGGCGCCAAAGCTCTGGCCAGCCACACCCTGCAGGTGAACCTTGATGGTATCTTCCGGCAGGCCCTTTGCACCAAAGTGTTCAGCCACTTCACCAGAAAGTTCAGTACCCACGGTACGGTCCACGTTGTGGATCATGGCAGAAATTTCTACCGGCTTGCCGGTCTTCAGGGTATCCTGTACGAAAGGCAGGAGTTCGCGACGGTCGAAGTTCACCAGTTCTTCAGGAACGAAGTTCGGGTCGTGCTTCTTGATCTGTTCCTTACCGTTGCCTGCATCCACAGAAGCGAAAATCTTGCTGAAGTCCAGCTTCTTTGCCTTGTAGAATTCAATTGCAGAATTCATGTCAAGGAGATCGTTACGGCCGCAGGCTTCGTCCAAGCTCTTGAGGCCAAGGCTTGCGAGAATTTCACGAACTTCGTCAGCGATGAAGAACAGGAAGTTTTCAACGTATTCCGGCTTGCCCTTGAAGTGCTTACGGAGTTCCGGATCCTGGGTTGCGAGACCCATGGGGCACTGGTTGGTATGGCACTTACGGTCCATAATACAGCCAAGGCTTGCCAACAGGTTGGTAGCGAAACCGAATTCTTCTGCACCGAGGAGGGCTGCGATCACAACGTCACGACCAGTCTTCAACTGACCATCCACCTGGAGCTTGACGCGGCCGCGGAGGTCGTTAAGAACGAGGGTCTGTTCAGCTTCGGCAATACCCAATTCCCAAGGAAGACCGGCATGCTTGATAGAAGTCAGCGGAGATGCACCGGTACCGCCATCGTGGCCGGAGATAAGGACCACGTCAGCATGAGCCTTGGCAACACCTGCAGCAACCGTACCCACACCCACTTCAGAAACCAACTTCACGGAAACGCGAGCCTTGGGGTTGGAGTTACGGAGGTCATAGATCAACTGAGCCAAGTCTTCGATAGAGTAAATATCGTGATGCGGCGGAGGAGAAATGAGGGACACATTCGGGATGGAGTGACGGATGCGAGCCACAAATTCGTTCACCTTGTGGGCAGGCAGCTGGCCACCTTCACCGGGCTTTGCACCCTGAGCCATCTTGATCTGCAAATCCTTTGCCTTGCGGAGGTAATCGATGGTCACACCGAAACGACCAGAAGCGATCTGACGGATAGCGCTGCTACGGATATCGCCGTTAGGAGCCGGAGTATCGCGATCCGGATCTTCACCACCTTCACCGCAGTTGCTCATGGCACCGTTACGGTTCATAGCAATAGCGATAGCTTCATGAGCTTCCGGGCTCAAGGAACCAAGGCTCATTGCGCCAGCAACAAAGTGCTTGATGATGGATTCGCGGGATTCCACTTCGGAAATATCGATGGGAGTAGTTTCCTTGAACTTGAAGAGACCGCGGAGAGTTGCCAAGCGCTGTGACTGATCGTCAACGAGCTTGGAGTAAGTCTTGAACTTGGAGTAGTCACCCAGCTGAACAGCCTGACGGAATGCGCCCAGAGACTGGGGGGTCCACAAGTGCATTTCGCCATCCTTGCGGAACTTGTACTGACCACCTTCCTTCAGGATCGGGCTAGCGTCCTTCAGGGAAATGTTGTTGCGCTGTTCCACTTCCTGGGCGATTTCAGCAAGACCGATACCTTCGATGCGGCTTGCAGTACCCGGCAGGAACTTTTCAATAATTTCGTGGTTCAAGCCAACAGCTTCAAAGATTTGGGCACTGCGATAGCTACGCAGCGTAGAAATACCCATCTTGGACATGATCTTCAGAAGACCCTTGTCCACAGCCTTCACGTAGTTGGCAGCGGCGGTGACAGGACCCACATCCAGTTCGCCGGTGTGGCACATGTTGGTAATGCTCTGGAATGCCAGATACGGGTTGATGACGGTTGCGCCGTAACCCAGGAGGAGTGCAAAGTGCATGACTTCGCGAACTTCACCGGACTGGACGATCAAACCGATTTCCGGACGGACACCTGCTTCAACCAAGGTACGGTTTACAGCTGCGGTTGCCAGGAGAGACGGCATGGGAACATAGCCCCAATCCACGTTCTTATCAGAAAGAACGATAATGTTGAAACCTTCCTGAACAGCGCGAACAGCGTCGCCAGCCAGGTTCTGCAAGGCTGCTTCAAGAACTTCGCCGTTACCACCCATGGGGAACTGCATCTTGAGCACCTTGGCCTTGAAGCTCTTATCGCCAATGTTTTCGAAGTGCTTGATTTCGTCTTCAGTAACAATGGGACGAGGAATCTTGATGAGGTGAGCCTGTTCCGGAGTTTCTTCCAGAATGTTACCATGGTTACCGATGTAAGTGGTAAGACTCATGACCAGTTCTTCACGGATCGGGTCAATAGGCGGATTGGTGACCTGAGCGAAGAGCTGCTTGAAGTAGTTGAACAGGGGCTGGGGCTTATCGGAAAGGACAGCCAGAGCAGCGTCGTTACCCATAGAACCGATAGGTTCCTGACCATTCTTGGCCATGGGCTGCAAAATGACACTCAGATCTTCGGCAGAGTAGCCGAAACGCTTCTGCTGGATCAGCAAATCATCAGGTACGTCAGACGGATTAATTTCGCTGAAGAGGCCACGGACGCTCATCTTGTTTTCGGCGACCCAACGACGGTAGGGTTTGCTACGAGCAACGAAAGCCTTCATTTCGGCATTCTTCAAGATACGATGGTTTTCGATATCCAGGTAGATAATTTCACCGGGTTTCAGACGGCCCTTTTCTTCTACTTCGTCATCGTTAATATCGAGAACGCCAGTTTCAGAAGCCATCACGAAGAGGCCATCCTTGCAGAGGGTATAACGTGCGGGACGAAGACCGTTACGGTCCAGGATTGCACCTGCGTTTACACCGTCAGAGAATGCGACTGCAGCAGGACCATCCCACGGTTCCATGAGCATGGATTCATATTCGAAGAAGCCACGGACGTCGCGGCCCATATAATGCTTAGCACCCCAAGCCTGCGGCATCATCATGAGGATAGCGTGCGGGAGGCTACGGCCTGCAGCCACCAGCAATTCAAACATGTTATCGAGGCTAGCGGAGTCACTCTGGCCGCCGGCAATCAGCGGCAAGCACTTCTGGAGATCGTCGCCAATGCGTTCGCTCTTCAGGTGGGGTTCACGAGCCTTCAGGCTGTTCAAGTTACCGCGGAGGGTATTGATTTCACCGTTGTGAGCCAGGTAGCGGAACGGATGAGCCAGAGGCCAGGTGGGGAAAGTATTGGTGGAGTAGCGCTGATGAACGAGAGCGATGGGGCTTTCGAAATCAACGTCATTCAGATCCTTATAGAAGGCTTCGATCTGAATAGCAAGGAGAAGACCCTTATAAACGATAGTCTTGCTGGAGCAGGAGCAGATGTACAGGCTTTCGCAGGCCTTTTCAATCTGACGGCGCAGCACAAAGAGCTTGATTTCAGCATTTTCCGGCTTGGAAGCGTCGAAAATGTACTGACGGATATGGGGAAGAGTTTCGCGAGCGGTACGGCCAATAGCGTTGGGGTCTACCGGAACTTCACGAACATGGAGAACAGGGCAACCTTCGGCTGCAGCAAGTTCCTTAATCTTTTCGTCGTAGGAATCAGCGGCAACGGAGTTGTCTACAAAAACCATGGCCACACCGTACTTTTCAGGAAGGTCGCTGTAGATCTTCTTGAAGAACTTGTGGGGCATAGAAAGCAAAAGGCCAGCGCCATCACCCGTTTCCGGGTCGCCACCAGCCGCACCACGATGCATCAAACGCTTCAGAACAGTAATGCCCTGAAGCACAATCTGGTGCGATGCCACATTATTGATATTGGCTACGAGACCCACGCCGCAGGCGTCATGTTCGTTAGCCGGATTATAAAGAGCTTGAGCTTTCATTGTATTATTCCTTGTGTTTTATTTTTTCCGCGGCTTTATTGCAAAATGCGTGCCAAAATTTTTAAATCCCACACAAGGAACGAACAAAAATTGAAAATCTTTACATTTTTGGGAAAACCTTTAATTTTTTAAAGAAATAAAAAGGTTTGCAGTCCTTTTCGCTTTAATTCCACCCCAAAGGCGATTACGCATTTTGTAAAAACACGATTTAATTTTACGTAGAATGTAAAAATCCTCTAAATTTGATCAAAAACGGCAGTAAACGCAAAACGACCAACAAGAAAAAGAGCGGGTCGAAAGTCCCGCCTCATACCAGAGAACCTAGAGCACCCCCTTTCACGGCACAGTTTATTTCATTTTCTGTAAAGACACGAATCAAAAGCTCTAAACGATTCCTTAGTTCATAAAGTACCCGTACTATCTTATATATCCTAAAAACAAGCTATTTCCGCCACTTTTTCCAAATCCGTAAAAGTTGGCACGGCTTTTGCATAATGGACGCCGAAAACAAAACAAATAGGAGTTCATTATGAGCAACCAGTATAGAATGAAAGCAATTACCGAAATTGCAGAAGCACCGGCAGCAGGCATCATGGCCGCAGCTACCGCAAACGTTGACTTTTACGGCGAGGACGTGTTCAACTCCGAAGCCATGAAGGCTTACCTCCCCAAGGATGTTTGCAAGAAGCTTTTCGCTACCATCGAAAATGGCGTAGCACTTGACCCCAGCATCGCTGGCGAAGTGGCTCACGCTATGAAGAAGTGGGCAATGGACCGCGGTGCAACTCACTTCACTCACTGGTTCCAGCCCCTTACCGGTTCTACTGCTGAAAAGCACGACTCCTTCCTGGAACCGGAAGGCGACAAGGCTATCATGGCTTTCTCCGGCAAGAACCTGATCGTTGGTGAACCGGACGCATCCTCCTTCCCCTCCGGCGGTATCCGTTCCACTTTCGAAGCTCGTGGCTACACCGCTTGGGATCCGACCTCTCCCGCTTTCATCAAGCGTCACGGTAACGGTGCAACTCTTTGCATCCCCACCGCATTCTGCTCTTACACTGGCGAAGCTCTCGATAAGAAGACTCCGCTTCTCCGCTCTATCCAGGCCCTCCAGAAGTCTGCCGACCGTCTCATGGGTCTCTTCGGCGTTGAAAAGCAGAAGGTCACCGTTACTCTCGGTGCAGAACAGGAATACTTCCTGGTAGACAAGAAGTTCTACCTCCAGCGCCCGGACCTTTACCAGGCTGGCCGCACTCTGTTTGGCGCACCTTCCGCAAAGCACCAGCAGATGGAAGACCACTACTTCGGTTCTATCCCGGCTCGCATTTTGAACTTCATGAACGAAGTTGAAGACGAACTGTGGAAGCTTGGCATTCCGGCTAAGACCCGTCATAACGAAGTGGCTCCTGCCCAGTTCGAACTTGCTCCCATGTTCGAAGAAGTGAACCTGGCTTGCGACCACAACATGCAGATTATGGAAGTCCTCCGTAACGTCGCTGACCGCAACGGCCTTGTTTGCCTCCTCCACGAAAAGCCGTTTGCAGGCATCAACGGTTCCGGTAAGCATAACAACTGGTCCGTGAACTACGGTAAGACCAACCTCTTGAACCCGGGTAAGGATCCTCACCAGAACGCCATCTTCCTCACCACTCTCTGCGCAGTTGTCTATGCTGTCGACACCCACGCTGACTTGCTGAGAATGTCCGTTTCTGGCGCTGGCAACGACCATCGTCTCGGTGCTAACGAAGCTCCTCCGGCAATCATCTCCATGTACCTCGGCGACCAGCTTGCTGACGTCGTCGAACAGCTGGAAAAGGGTGAACCCAAGTCCAGCAAGCAGGGCGGTGCCATGAAGCTCGGTTCCGACATCCTGCCGCCGCTCCCCCGCGACGCTACCGACCGTAACCGTACTTCCCCGTTCGCATTCACTGGCAACAAGTTTGAATTCCGCGCACCGGGTTCTAGCCAGTCCTGCTCTGAACCGAACGTTATCCTGAACACCATCGTTGCCGAAGCATTCGACATGATCGCCGACAAGATGGAAAAGGTCTCCAAGGCCAACTTCCACAAGGAACTCCAGAAGCTCCTGCAGTCCATCATCAAGGAACACAAGCGCGTTATCTTCAACGGTAACGGCTACACCGACGAATGGGTTGCTGAAGCCGAAAAGCGCGGCCTCCCCAACATCCGTACCACCATGGAAGCTCTCGGTGCCCTCACCAAGAAGGAAAACGTGGCCCTCTTCAAGAAGTACGGCGTGTTCAACAAGGTGGAACTTGAATCCCGCTACGAAGTCAACCTGGAAGACTACCACAAGCGCGTCGACATCGAAGCCAAGGTCGCTTACGACATGGCCAAGAGCATCGTCCTCCCGCAGGTCGTGAAGGCTTACTCCGAAGCCCTGAAGGTGAACGAAATGGCAATCAACCAGGGTCTGGTTTCCGTCGATTCCTACGCTAAGGAACTGGCCGAAGGCTACAAGGCTCTCGTCGAAGAAATCGCCGTCATGGAAAAGGCTATCGCCGGCAAGCATCAGCTGAAGCTGGAAGCTATGGTCTCCCTCCGCAAGGTTGTGGACAAGCTGGAAGGCATCATCTCCGACGAACAGTGGCCGCTGCCCAAGTATCGTGAAATGCTTTTTATCTATTAAGATAAAAAGCATGGCCACCCGTCGAAGGTGGGTGGCCCAATGTCACTTTATTTACTAATGAACAGCGCGAGCGAAACTGCACGCACCATTAAAAATCGAACCTCATAATGAAGGCGCGGATCGAAAGATTCGCGTTTTCTTTTTTTAACATCCCCAAAAGCAATCAACATATAAACTCTTGTTATATTTATTTTGAACTTATTAGGAGTTAAAATGAACAAGAAAATCTTCAAATTGGTTGCTTCGGCAATCGCGCTCACGTTATGCGCCTGCGGTAACGATTCCACCAGCCCGGAAGACGATCCCGCCTCCAGCACCAGCGAAATTCAGTCCTCCACAAGCAAAGATCAGCCCTCGTCCAGCTCTTCCAAGGACACTTCCAGTTCTTCTAAAGAAAAATCCAGTTCTTCAGAAAAGGTTTCCAGTTCTTCCGAAGAAACTTCCAGTTCCTCTGACGAACCGGAATCTTCCTCCAGCGAAGACATTTCATCTTCTAGCGAAGAAATTTCTTCTTCCAGCGAAGACATCAGCTCTTCCAGCGAACAGCCTTTTGAAACAGGCGTCTTGATCGATACCCGCGATAATCAGACGTACAAGACGGTTAAAATCGGGACCACCAACTGGATGGCCCAGAACCTGAATTACAATTTCAACGACAATTACGGCAACTCCTGTCCCAACAATGACGAAGAGAATTGCGCTAAATTCGGACGTTTCTACTCTCTGGGCACGGCCATGGACTCTTCGGCCGTCTTCAGTTCCAACGGAAGAAGATGCGGCACCGACAACTACTGCGAGGCCCAGGGTGCCATTCGCGGCATCTGCCCCAAAGGTTGGCGTTTGCCCAACAAGAACGACTTCGCCGAATTGATTGAAATCGCCGGCGGCGCAAATCAGGCCGGAATGAACCTGAAGGCAACAACCAGCTGGACACCCGACGACAACGCCTCCCCCGCCACAGACCTCCTGGGATTTTCCATGTTCGCCACAGGTTTGGCAGACCCCTACCATTACGACCACGACGCCAAGGAATTCCGCACACGTTATTACGACCAGGGAATAAAGGGAGTCATTCTTTCTAGCGATTACGAAGACAACCACGAGTTAACTGTTCTCCTTCTGCAAAACGATTCCGACAAGGCAAGCATCATCAGTCAGGATCGAGAAATCTGGACACCCGTACGCTGCGTCGAAAGCAAGGAAACCGATCAGTACTTCGACATTCCCGACCCATTCGCAGACGAGCCCTAACATTTTCGGGTCCATACAACTCAGAAATCTTTCAAAAAAAAGTAATCCTCAGCCCTTTCGGACTGAGGATTTTTCGCATCAGCAGATGGTGGTTTTAGGAGGGGGTTTAGTCCACCTGCAGAATGCTAAAGCCAAGCTTCACGTTTTCGGATGCAGAGCTGTTTCTATAGCGGGTAATGACCACCTCGATTTCGCCAGAGTTGGGAGCAACAAAATCAACCAACTCAAAGGGATTGTACGACGAAGCAGACGAAGCGATGATTGTCCCATTCTGCCTGATCACCAGGTCAATATCCTGAGGGAGTCTCTGATTATTCATCACGTACTCACCCGAAGACAGCCATGAAATAGCGGCACGGTAACGCTTGCCCTTCTGAATATTAGATTCAGTAAAACTGATTCTTCCATTTTTGTCAAAATTGGTGTTGTTCGCACCATACCAGTACCGATTCTTGAACAAGGGAGAAGTAGTCAGCCTGTCAAGCATGGGAATGCCAGCCTTGAATGTTCCGATGCCATCATAATCATAGTCCGTATTGCCCACATCACGAGTACTTCCCACCAACATTACCGCCTTCAGCATTTCAGGATGCCATTTCAAAGACGGGTACTTAGACAACAGGAGTGCAGCCATGCCTGCCGTATAAGGGGTTGCAGCACTGGTTCCATTGAATCGGCCATTGTAAGATCCATTCTCGTCACTGTAATGAAGATCCCTGCGGAAATAGAAGTTGGTAAAGTTGGCCACTTCAGGCTTATCATTATGGGCATATCCATTTCTAGAGGAAGAATAGACCATGTACTTGTAATCGATGGGAGAAACGGCTCCAACAGCCACAGCATTCATAGATCTTGCAGGAGTCGACACATAGGAATAGCGGTAATCGTTTCCTGCAGCAACGAACTGGGCTACACCATATTCATAGATGTAGTTATCCATGATGGCGTCAGCGGAGCAATAATAGGGGTAATCGTACACATAGCCCCAAGACTGGGAACCGATATAAATAGGTACAGGATACTTATCGGGATCCTCGGGATAAATAACCTCAGCGGATCCATAAATGTGAGATTCGCCGGTAGAAGACTGCAGAACACGGGCCACACCAATTGCATGGCTAGAAACGCCGTTGGGGCAGTTATTCATCTGCGTAAAGTAATTGTGGTTTACATAGTTATCGGGAACGCAACCACCTTCGCTATAGTAAATACCCACACCCTGGCCATAGTTGCCCTTATTCCAGGCGTAAGTATCAATACCAGACTTAGTGCGGATATAGAAGTCTTCCAGATAGGTGTCTTCGCCAAAATCGAGACCATCATACTTCACGCCTTTATATTCGGAAACATAAACGTTCTCGTTCGAAGAAATTTCCTGTTCAATTTCACTTGCAGTCATGTACTCTACACGAGGGGCCTTAAACTTCCTTCTGTTCTTGCGAAGTTTCTTGCGACTGTTGTCAGCCTTTTTCTGGAACTGCGATTCGGACATTTTTACGCCGTTCAGTTCGTAGTTCTTGGAATCGGCAGAGGCGCTGTAATCAAAAGAACCCGATTCAGTTTCAAGGCTGGCATGTTCAACCATGACATCGTTGACCAAAACCTTCATTTTCTGCTGAGAAGCCACGTCGACTTCATAGGTGAGCGTGCTATTGCGGCTGCGGCCCAAAAGGTCAGATTTCACAGAAACCTTCTTAACCTTTTTAGAAGCCTTCTGGGTATCCACGAATTTCTTCACGCTCTCTCCCATGCGGGAAGGACGTTCCAAAGAAACGCGATCAACCTTTTCGTCAACAGGTTTTTCGTAAAGCAGCTGGGCCCAGGAGGCAACACCACCTGCCAGGACCAAAGCCGTAATCATCTTATTGTTCATCATTAACATCTCCTGCGCTTATACAAACTAGCGCAGAAAGGCAATTTATCAAAAATTAAACATATAACGTAAGATTTCAAAAATAATTTGCATTACAAAATCATTACGGAAAAATTACCGCTCACTAAGGTATAGCAGACGTATAAACAAGTGCCATATACACGCAGTACGAGCACAACACCAATTCTCAACACCCTCGAAAATCAGCTTTCCAAAACAGGACCGTTTTGACTTGCAAACGGGGGATTATACCACCAGTCATTATTATACAAAAACTGTAAAACACAGACTTAATTTTTCGTTTTTTGTAAAGTTAAGCTTTTACAATTCCTGCTTTAAACCCCAAAATATGCAGTTACTCTTCCTTGGCACACTTATTGCGTATATAGGCGTTGAAATTACACAAAGTGTAAACACAAGGGACGTGATGCTGGGCCTAGAACAGCACACGAAAAAGGTTTTATTATGGCATTGCAGTACAATTACAACGGAAAGACGAAATTCATTATCGTGACCGGGGGTGTCATCTCCGGACTTGGCAAAGGGGTAGCGGCAGCGTCCATCGGGGCGCTGCTTTCTGCTAGAATGAAGGTGGTTCCCGTAAAATGTGACGGCTACCTGAATACAGACCCGGGCACCATGAACCCCACCGAACACGGCGAAGTTTTCGTGTTGGACGACGGTGGCGAGTGCGATATGGACTTCGGCCACTACGAACGCTTTTTGAACGTGACCGCCAAGAAGGACTGGAGCCTCACCATGGGCCGCATCTTCAAGATGATTCTCGACAAGGAACGTCGCGGCGATTACCTGGGACACACCGTCCAGTTCATCCCCCACGTTACCGATCTGATCAAGGAACAGTTCTACCGCATCGCCGACCAGGAAAAGGCAGACGTTCTCTTGATTGAAATCGGCGGTACCGTCGGTGACTTGGAAAATCAGTTCTACATCGAAGCCGCCCGTCAGCTGAGCCACGACGTGGGCCGCACCAACGCCATGTTCGTACACCTGACTTACGTGCCTATTCCTTCTGGCGTTAACGAACAGAAGTCCAAGCCCACCCAGATGTCCGTCCATGACTTGAACCGCCTGGGTATCTATCCGGAAATCGTTATCGGCCGTTGCGAAGAATATATCAAGCCCCATCTGAAAGAAAAGATCGGTCTGTTCTGCAACCTGCCTGCAGACCACGTGATTTCTGGTGTGGACGTACAGCACGTTTACGAATGTCCGCTGGTTTATGACGCCGAAGGCATTCCCGAAATTCTCGCCAAGCGCCTGAACATTTACGCCCCGCCCAAACTGGATCAGTGGAGCAAGCTGGTGGAATCCCTGAAGCGCAATTCCGTAACGCCCCGCAAGACTTTGACGGTCGCCATCTGCGGTAAGTACATGGCTCTGGAAGATTCCTACGCTTCTGTGGTGGAATCCATCCGTCACGCTTCCGCTCACCTGGACCTGCGCGCAGACATCCGCTGGGTGGACACAGAAAAGATTGAAACAGGTGCCGTTTCCGTAGAATCCGCATTGAAAGGCGTCGACGCCGTTATCGTTCCCGGTGGCTTCGGCAGCCGCGGTATCGAAGGCAAGATCATGGTCATCCAATATGTCCGCGAAAACAAGATTCCCTTCCTGGGCATTTGCTACGGCATGCAGCTTTCCGTGGTGGAATTTGCACGCCATGTCTGCGGCATGAAGGGAGCCGGCACCGTGGAAATGGAAAGCGACACCTACCACGTGGAACATCCGGTTATCGCCTACCTGCCCGGCCAGGAACATATCAAGGATATGGGAGCCACCATGCGTCTGGGCGGTCACGACATCCTGATCAAGGAAGGCAGCAAGGCTCAAGAAATTTATGGTTCCAACGTCGCCCGCGAACGTTTCCGCCACCGCTACGAAGTGAACCCGCAGTATGTTCAGCAGATTGAACAGGGCGACCCCACTGGCGCAAACCCGCAGAAGCTTATCTTCTCAGGAAAGGCTTCCGGCGAAGACATCATGCAGATCATGGAACTGACAGACCACCCCTACTTCATGGCTTGCCAGTGCCACCCTGAACTGAAGTCTTCCCTGATTCATCCGGCCCCGCTGTTCCTGAACTTGCTGAAGGCCGCGGACGAACGCACGTAACACACTGACATTCAATAAGTTACGCCAATAACGTAAAAATACCGCAGGTTTATCCCCCAAGTCTGCGGTACCTTTTTGATGTCCCCATATTCCAAAAAGGCCTTTCATTTTTTGTAATTAAAGCTATATTTATACAAGTTTAACCCTTGTGAAATAAGCGATTGGCTAAAATGGCAAAAAATGTAAAGATGATGAAGCGAACTGGCACCCACGGTGCTGCTTCCGCTATTCATTGTTCCGCCGTTGCTATTTCCATTATTTCCAAGACTGTTGATTTTATTAGTGCCGGACTTGTTAGTTCGGCGTTTTTTTTTATCCTCGCCCCGTGTCATCTTGATCGGCTCCCACCGCGTCATCCTGAGCGTAGCGAAGGATCTAGCATTTATTAGTTAAATCAAACGGAGATAAAAAATGAAGATCGAAGGTATCGATAAGGTTCTCATCATCGGCTCTGGTCCTATTGTCATTGGCCAGGCTTGCGAATTCGACTACTCTGGCACCCAGGCCTGTAAGGCTCTGCGCGAACAGGGTTACAAGATTGTGCTGGTGAACTCTAACCCGGCAACCATCATGACCGACCCGGTCATGGCCGACGCCACTTACATCGAACCGCTGAATCTCGAACGCTTGGAACAGATCATTGCCAAGGAACGCCCCCAGGCATTGCTCCCCAACCTTGGTGGTCAGACTGGCTTGAATCTGTCTTCTGCCCTGAACAAGGCTGGCATTCTGGACAAGTACGGCGTGAAGGTCATTGGCGTGAACCTGGACGCTATCGAACGCGGCGAAGACCGTGAAATCTTCAAGGCTACCATGCAGCAGCTGGGCATC
Organism: Fibrobacter sp. HC4; assembly: GCF_023373925.1. Taxonomy (NCBI): domain Bacteria; kingdom Pseudomonadati; phylum Fibrobacterota; class Fibrobacteria; order Fibrobacterales; family Fibrobacteraceae; genus Fibrobacter; species Fibrobacter sp. HC4. The sequence continues at coordinate 89,218 of NZ_JALCZV010000017.1, forward strand.
GACACCCCGCGCTCCGGCATTTGCCACTCTGTTGAAGAAGCCGAAAAGATCGTTGCTGAAATCGGCTACCCTGTTGTGGTTCGTCCGGCATACACCATGGGTGGTGCAGGTGGCGGCTTCTGCTACAACGTCGAAGAACTCCGTACCATTTGCGGTAACGGCCTTGAACTTTCCATGACTCACCAGTGCCTCATCGAAGAATCCATTCTCGGTTGGGAAGAACTGGAAGTTGAAGTGGTTCGCGACTCCAAGAACCAGATGATCGCTATCTGCTTCATCGAAAACATCGACCCGGTGGGCGTTCATACTGGCGACTCCTTCTGCGCAGCCCCGTTCCTCACCATCGACAAGAAGCTTGAAGAAAAGCTGAAGACCGACGCTTTCAAGATCGTTGAAGCTATCGGCGTGATCGGCGGTACCAACGTTCAGTTCGCACACGACCCGAAGACTGGTCGCGTGGTGATTATCGAAATCAACCCCCGTACCTCTCGCTCCTCTGCTCTCGCTTCCAAGGCAACCGGTTTCCCCATCGCTCTCGTTTCTGCAAAGCTCGCTGCTGGCATGACCCTCGACCAGATGGACTACTGGCGCGACGGCACCCTCGAAAAGTATACTCCGAGCGGAGACTACGTTGTGCTGAAGTTTGCTCGCTGGGCATTCGAAAAGTTCCGCGGCGTTGATGACTGCCTGGGCACCCAGATGAAGGCTGTGGGCGAAGTCATGGCTATCGGTAAGACCTATAAGGAAACCCTCCAGAAGGCAATCCGCGGTCTGGAAAACGGCCGTGCAGGTCTTGGCTTTGCTAAGGACTTTAACAAGAAGACTAAGGAAGAACTTCTCGACATGATGAAGACCGCTTCTTCTGAACGTCACTTCCAGATGTACGAAGCCATCCGTAAGGGTGCAACCGACGAAGAAGTTTTCGCAGCAACTTACGAAAAGGCTTACTTCGTGCAGCAGATGCGCGAACTGGTTGAACTTGAAGAAAAGATGCTCAAGACTCCGGGTCGCATGCCTTCTGACGAACTCCTGATCCAGGCCAAGAAGGACGGCTTCGGCGATAAGTACATCGCAAAGATTCTCGGCATCCGCGAAAAGGACGTTCGTGCAAAGCGTATCGAACTTGGCATGGTTGAAGGCTGGTGCGCAGTGCCTGTTAGCGGCGTGAAGGACCAGTACTACTACTATTCTACCTACAACTGCAAGGACGAATCTACCGCCACCAACAACCCGAAGAAGATCATGATCCTCGGCGGTGGCCCGAACAGAATCGGCCAGGGTATCGAATTCGACTATTGCTGCTGCCACGCTGCAATGGCTCTCCGCGAAATGGGTTACGAAACCATCATGGTGAACTGCAACCCGGAAACCGTTTCTACCGACTACGATACCAGCGACAAGCTGTACTTCGAACCGGTGACCCTCGAAGACGTTCTCCAGATTTACAAGAAGGAACAGCCCGCTGGCGTTATCGTGCAGTTCGGTGGCCAGACTCCGCTGAACATCGCCCGCGCTCTCAGCGACGAAGGCGTGAAGATTCTCGGTACCAGCATCGATTCCATCGATATTGCTGAAGACCGCGACCTGTTCCGCAAGATGATGGACCAGCTTGAAATCCCGATGCCCGAAAGCGGCATGGCTACCAACATCGACGAAGCCCTCGCTTGCGTCAAGCAGATTGGTGGTTACCCGGTCATGATCCGCCCCAGCTTCGTGCTCGGTGGCCGCGGCATGGAAGTCATCTACGACGAAAACATGCTCCGCGAATACGTCGCCAAGGCTGTTGGCGTTACCCCGGATCGCCCGCTCCTCATCGACCGTTTCCTCCACAACGCTCTGGAATGCGAAGCCGACGCCCTCTCTGATGGCGAACACGTTTACATTCCGTCCGTGATGGAACACGTGGAACTTGCCGGTGTTCACTCCGGTGACTCCGCCTGCATTATTCCGCCGGTAACCATTACCGAAGCAAACCTGAAGACCATCAAGGATTACACTCGCAAGATTGCTGAATCCCTCCACGTTTGCGGTCTCATGAACATGCAGTACGCTATCGAAGATGGCAAGGTTTTCGTTCTCGAAGCCAACCCCCGCGCATCCCGTACCGTGCCTCTGGTCTCCAAGGTCTGTAACACTCAGATGGCCCGCCTTGCAACCCGCCTCATGATGGGTGAAAAGCTGGAAGATTTGAAGCTGAAGGACAAGAAGTTCAAGCACCACGGCGCCAAGGAAGCCGTGTTCCCGTTTGACAAGTTCCCAAAGGTTGACCCGGTTCTCGGCCCTGAAATGCGTTCTACCGGTGAAGTGCTCGGCCTCTCCGAAGACTTCGCCCTGGCTTACTACAAGAGCCAGGAAGCCGCAGGCTCCATCCTGCCTTCCAGCGGTGCAGTTCTTATCAGCTTGTCTGACAAGACCAACCTCTGCGACCAGGCAATCGAAGTGGGTCAGCGTTTCCAGGAACTGGGCTTCAAGATCTACGCAACCGAAGGCACCGCCAAGTTCTACGAAAAGGCTGGCGTCAAGTGCGAAGTGGTGAACAAGATCGCCGAAGGCCGCCCGAACGTTCTGGATGTCATCCTGAACAAGCAGGTGAACCTCATCGTTAACACCCCGTGGGCTCGCCGCGACGCTGTTGCCGATGAATCCGCCATCCGTAAGGCTGCCATCAAGTACAAGACTCCTTACATCACCACCCTGGCTGCCGCTCTCGACACCGTCAAGGGCATCGCCGCCGCCAAGGCGGGCAAGGGCGAAGTGAAGTCTCTGCAGGAGTATCACGCAAGCATTGAAGAAGTGTAATTCTTCGGTGTAGGGCGTTGCCCGCCAAGGCGGGCCGGTGCCTTGCGCTATAAAAAGACCGAGCTGGAAAAATCCAGTTCGGTCTTTTTTTACAGAAAAAGCTTCGCCTCGGCCATGTCGAAACAAACAAGTTTGTTCGCCGCGGCACTCGGCTCGATTTTTTTTTCGTTCAGCCGCTTCGCGTCCTAACCCTTACGGGCAGCGGCACCTAACGCAAAAATCCAGACGATGTCTGGATTTTTCTATTTCAACAGTTTAATGAAATCTTCAGGAGAAATGCAAGGAATCCTGGAATTTTCAAAATCCTTCGGGTTTCTAGTAACAATGTAGTCTGCTCGATATTTTTCAGCAACTTCGCTTTGAACACAATCTTCAAAGTCTGGAAAATTTTGATTCTCCAAAGCTTTCACGATAACATTCTTATTTACATCTCCGACATCGAAAAGCTCTGTAAGATTTAAGAGAACAGCCCTTCTTGTGGCGTCATCGTAAACCTTGCGGAGAATGTAGAACATGTTTGTGAAAGAATGGGCTGCGACACAGCCAT
>NZ_JALCZV010000018.1:0-90295 GCF_023373925.1 Fibrobacter sp. HC4
GTCTTACCGTGGTCAACGTGGCCGATGGTGCCGATGTTGCAGTGCGGCTTACTTCTGTCAAAATGTTCTTTTGCCATTTTTTCCTCTTCTTCAGCAGAAGGTTTATCGCTTCGAAACCTAGGAACGACGCGGGTTTGCGTGAGATTCCTGTTATTCCGACAGAGCATAGGAAGCGGTACTCTGCGGATTTTGTCGCGTAAATTTAGCAAATCCACAAAAAATTTCAAGGATTTTTCTTTGTTTTTTTGCAGAAAACGGCAATTTTGGCTTATCAACACCCCTTTCCCGACGATCCTTTTTCGGTCTGCGTTTCCTACCGCGTACCCATCCAAAAACGCCATTTTTTTACAAATTTTTGAGGGTCATCAAACAACAGAACCCACTAAATTCAGTTTATCAACACAATAGCAACATTCAACCAACAAACAAAACGTACCAGAAGCCATTATTTCTACAATTGTAAAAAGAATTTTACATATTAAGAATTTACATTAGTTTACATTCCGGAAACACCTTGGGAACGTTTTCAATCACACCGAAAAAATATTTTACACCATAGACGTAAGTATATATCTATCTTTGACTTGGTTTATGGGCATCCTTAGGTAAAGAGAATATGAAGAATCCTTTTTTCAAGACGATGATCAAGGCGATCCTGATCGCCGGCATGGCCATCGCGGTATGCAACTGCGGTGATGATTCCACTTCTGCAAACAACGACAACAACGGCAATGTCAACACTCCCGTTGCACTGGGCGAGCCCACCAGGCATTACAACGACAACGGCCTGGACGTCTACATCACTGAAGACGGCAGAGTCCTTGATGCCAACGGCCTGCAGGTCGGCTTTACAGACAAGGATTCCGGATCGATCATGACTATGGAAGGCGCCACCCTGGCTACCGGCGTAGACTTTAACGCCCTTCCCCTCATTCCGGCAGCAAGCGGCACCAAGCCCTCCAAGGTCCTTAACGCCGCCGGTCAGGACTACGTCATTTCTCCTGCCGTCGACAACGCCTTCGACGCTGAGGGCCACGCCCTGGGCACCGTCACTGACGCAAGCGGTGTACAGACCGGCTATTTCGTCTACATCACTGACAGCTATGGTTACATCACTACCCTGGATATGACCGTCGCCCTCCAGGACATCGACCTGAACCAGTATCCGGACTACAACCCGACGGCCGCTTCTTCTGCAAGCCAGCAGGAAACTCCGATTCCCACCCTGTCTAGCGAAACGGTCATTCTTACCAGTTCCGACAGCCAGCAGGCCCTGTCTTCCAACAATCAGCAGCCGGCATCTAGCGCCCAGCAGCCCAAGTCTTCCGCTAGCCAGCCCAAGTCTTCTGACAGCCAGCCCACCAGCTCCGCTGCAAGGGGCTGCCCCGAAATCAAGTACGTTTCCGGCGGCGAAAGCGGTAGCGGCCACGCCACCAGATACTGGGACTGCTGCAAGCCCAGCTGCTCCTGGAAGGAAAACGCAGGCGACCACCGCGCAAAACAGTGCAGCGTGAACAGCACCACCCTGATTACCGACCCCAGCTCCCAGAGCGTCTGCGACGGCGGTAACGCAATGACCTGCACCAGCCAGACCGCATTTACCATCGAAGGCTGCGACAATATCGGTTTCGCCTTCGCTGCCGTGCCCGCCTTCAAGAGCGCCTGCGGCAGGTGCTTCGAGCTGACTTTCACCGGTCAGGGCAAGTACGAAACCAAGATGAACCACCAAAAGCTCCAGGGCAAGAAGCTCATCGTCATGGCCTCCAATGTCGGTGGCGACGTGTCTAACGGACAGTTCGACATCATGATCCCCGGTGGCGGCTACGGTGCATTCGACGGTTGTTCCGGCAAGATGGACTGGGGTGACATGAGAAATTCCGAACGCTACGGCGGCCTGTTGAGCGATTGCGAAAACCAGGTGGGTTACTCCGGCAACGATAGTCAGATCTACACCAAGCGCAAGGAATGTCTGGTCGGCAAGTGCAACAGCATCTTCGCCAAGGACGAAGCCGCCAAGGAAGGCTGCCTGTTCCTGGCCAACTTCATGGAAGCTGCAGGCAACCCGACCCACACCTACAAGGAAGTGGAATGCCCCAAGGAATTGGCTGACCGCTATTAATACCGCGTTCGACGCCATTCAGTAAATTAGAAGTCTCGGCCCGCAGGCCGGGGCTTTTTTCGTAACTTCATATCTTACAAAAATTTACACACGTAAACCCTTTACAGATACTATCTTTCCGCACGGATGGAATTGGAAGACTTTTATTGGTGTAAAGTCAAGTTTTCTCGTACACCTAGCATACAACCCCTACTGAGGTCGAAATGAAACGTCAATTCTTGAAGTCCGTTCTGCTCATCAGCTCCGTGGCAGCACTCATGAGCTGTTCCGAAGAAGCCGTCGACGCAATCGCAAACAATATTCCCGACCAGTCTCTTGTCACTTCTAGTGCAGACGCATCTGCACCCAACGTCCTTACTGCAACCGAGCCCTGCTTCGTGTTCAATACCGACAACCAGACTTACCTCATCAACGGTAATCTCGAAGTGAAGACCGCCGCCGGCGAAATTGTCGGTTCTTATGACGGCGCTACCATGACCATCAAGAATCTGGCCGGCGTCACCATGTTCGAAAGCGTGGACATCAGCGCCTTGGAATACAAGGACGTTGGAGAAGTTATCCCCACCGTTATCGCTCCCGCTTCCTCTGCTTCTAGCCTTCCTAACGAAACCGCTCCCACTTCCAGCGCTTCTCTGCAGGACAACAACCAGAACCAGACTGCTACGTCTAGCGCTACTCAGCAGAACAACCAGAACCAGACTGCTACTTCCAGCGCCGCTCAGCAGAACAACAACCAGAACCAGACTGCTACTTCTAGCGCCGCTCAGCAGAACGACCAGCCGCAGCAGGGTTCCGACGGTACCTGCTTCGACAAGCTCTCTAATAAGTATGTGAAGCCCTACACCGAACTGGTAGGCAAGAACGGCGAAAAGTACGCCTACAAGAACGACTGCTCCATCGATTGCTGGTGGGACGGCAGCAACAACAACTGCGCAAACATCGGTTCTGGCAACGGCTCCAACAATAACAACAACAATAACAACCAGCAGCAGCCTCAGTCTTCTAACAGCCAGCAGCAGGCAAAGTCCTCCGCTAGCCAGCAGGCAAAGTCTTCTGCTAGCCAGCAGCCTGCATCCAGCGCTTCCAACACCAACAATGGTACAACTCCCAACTTCAAGATTGTTAGTGGCGGTAAGAGCGGTTCCGGCTACGCAACCCGTTACTGGGATAGCTGCAAGCCTCACTGCGCATGGAAGGGCAAGGCCGGTCCGGCAAGCACCCCGACCCGCACCTGCCACGCTGATGGCTCCCTGGCTGGCGCCGACGAAAAGTCCGCATGCGATGGCGGTACTGCAGGTACCTGCCTGAGCCAGATCCCCCAGATCATTAACGATAACCTGGCATACGCATTCGCAGCAACTCCGGGTGGCGAAGGCGACTGCGGCCGTTGCTACCTCCTGACTTTCGACGGCAATGGTCACGACCAGAACCCCGCACGTAACAAGGCTCTCGCCAACAAGAAGCTGGTGGTCATGTCCAGCAACATCGGTTACGACGTTGCCGGCGGCCAGTTCGACTTGATGATCCCGGGTGGTGGCGTCGGTGCATTCTCCGGCTGCCGCGTCATGGGACTTTCCTGCAACGGTAAGCAGTACGGAGGTCTCCTGGGCACCTGCCAGGACAAGTACAACAACAGCACCGACAAGCTCCTGGATTGCTTGAAGTCTAGCTGCAAGACTGAATACGGCAACAACACCCAGGCTTACGAAGGCTGCATGTTCATGGCAACTTGGATGAACGGCGCAGACAATCCGACCCTGAAGTACCAGGAAATCGAATGCCCGTCTGAACTTTCCGCAAGATGGTAATCTGGCGCTAAGCTGCAAGAACTTAAAGGCCCCGACGAATGTCGGGGCTTTTTCTTTTTATAGTTTGCGGAACCTGCCAGACGTCCACCCAAAAAGAGCGGCCCGCCCATCCGAAATTACTTCTTGACAATATTGTCCAGGAATTCGATAGTCACGCTATAGGCGTGATCGCGGACTTCCTTGCGGGAAAGGTAAAGGTCGTGCAAGGCCCCTGGAATCTGCACCAGGCGCACATCCGGTCCCAGGTGGGCACCGTAATTGCGGATATCGTCTACGTTCAAGACGCCATCGCAACGGGTGTACTCATCGCTCCATTCGTCTTCGTTGACGCTACAGCCGCTGTGCATCACGAGAATCGGCGAGACAAGATTCATCCCGGCCTTTACGATATCCTGGGCGTCACAGATGGCGGCAGACCAGCCGAAATCCACGGGGATGCTGCCCGGCACCTTCAAGGTCGTATTGTATTCCCATTCGCCCTTCATGCTCTTGAGCAGGCTTTCGCTGTAGGCGTCGCTGCTGCTGCGGGGAATCGGGATGTTCGGGAAGTAATGTCCGATAGGCGCAAGAACGGGAATGATCACATCGCGCATGAGCCAGGAGTAATTCATCTCCATGAAGGGGCTGTTCAGCACGATAGCATCGAAGTCCTTGCCCTTTTCGCGGACGTCGGCGTACACCAGAGAAATCAGGCCGCCGGTACTGTGTCCCAATAAAACCTTGGGCACATCCTTGCCGACTGCCGCCTCGATTTTCTTCCAGGCGGAATCGATTTCCGGGAAATAGCTGGTTACGTCCCTGAGCTCACCCAGCACTTCGCCCTGGCGGTAGGAACGACCGTAATTGTGCAGGTCGATAGCGAAGAAGGCATAGCCTGCGGAATCCAGCTTTTCGGCCGTTAAAGTCTGGAAGTAATAGTCGTTAAAGCCGTGAATATAGAGCACGGCCGCCTTGGGCTTATTGACAGTTCCGTTCAGAGAATCCTGGGGAGCTGCAGTGGAATCCTGTACAACTGCGGAATCCTGGGGCGCAGACTTGCCGGACGCTCCGAATGGATAGCTTACAAGCGTTGCGCGATACTGGTTGTTGTCTCCAGCATCGTAGAATTCGGCCGTGAACGGCTCGCCCAGAAACGGGTCCACCACGGCCTGGGCAAAAGCCATAGAAACAAGGCCCCCCATCAACGCAGATGTAAAAACAGTAAATCTCATAACCTCAAAGAAATATAGTTCTTAAAGTACCTTAAAAAGCTCAAATTTTCAAATAAAAACAGAATAAGCCGTCTTTTTTGGAATATCAAACTGGGCTGTCTATACAAGCGAATAGAGAAAACGTCTGTTTTTGACATTTTTCGTCAGACAAGCAATGCTAATTTTATAAAGAAAATAAGGAGGCCGTTATGAACCAGCTCAAGATTATTCACGACGACATCACCCGAGTCACGGCAGACGCCATCGTCAATTCCGCCAACCCCTTCCCTATCTGCGGTGGAAGTACCGAAGCCCTGATCTTCGATGCAGCCGGACACGACCAGCTCCTGGAAGCCCGCGAAAAGATAGGCTACCTGGACGTTTGCGATGTGGCCCACACCGATGCCTTTGACCTGAACGCCAAATACATCATCCACGTTTCGGCCCCCCGCTGGAACGACGGACGTTCCGGCGAAAAGACCTCCCTGAAATTCTGCTACCAGAACGCCATGCGCAAGGCCCGGGAACTGGGCTGCCATTCCATCGCGTTCCCCCTGCTGTCTAGCGGCATTTACAGATTCCCTAAGGATTTGGCCCTGGACATCGCCAGGGAATCCATCGAGGAGTTCCTACAAGGCGACGGAAAGGACTGCGACATTACCGCCACCATCGTACTCTACGACGACGAAGCGGTCAAAATTTCCGAAGCGCTGTTCGGCAAGATCCAGGAATACATCTACGCCAACTACGTCCCGGAAAATCCCCAGGAAAATTTCGAAGCACTCAAGTGCTGTTCCTTCAGTGAAGAACCGCTCGGCGACGGTCAAATGGCCGGCGACGGTCAAATGGCCGACGACGGTCAAATAATCGGCGAAAGCGAAGTCGTCGCAGAAATTTGCGACGCAGCTCCCATTCTTTCCAAGATCAGCAGCAAGTCGGATTTCGACAAGAGCATCAACGAACTGCTGAAGGACCCGAAAAGGTTCAAGTCCTTCCGCAAGAAGATGAACGAAATCATGACCGACAGAAGCATCACCAATTCCATGCTGGCCAGGGATTCCGACGTAGACCGCAAGGTACTTTCGAAAATCAACAACAGCGATAGCTACACCCCCTCCAAGGAAACGGCCATCGCTATCGCCATCGGCCTCAAGCTGAACTATATCGAGGCGGTGGAATTCCTGTCTTACGCCGGGCGGGCCCTGTCACCCTCCAGCAAGAGCGACCTGATTGTCCAATTCTTCATGGAAAACAAGGAACTGTTTTACAGGGAAAATCCCGACAGGAATCAATACAAGGTGAACACCCTCAACACGATCCTTTCAACCCATGGAGAAAATTCCCTTGGAGCCAGCCGGAACCTCTAAAAACGATGTCGCCTGGCAGGCGACCTTTCTGTTCCCGCAACCACCTATATTGAACGTATCAACAGAGCGATGCAATCCGGCAGTCGCAAAAAAAAAGAGAGGTTCAATATGAAGCAGGGACTTACAGAAATCGTTTTTATCATGGACCGCAGCGGATCCATGAGCGGCCTTGAGACAGATACCATCGGCGGCTTCAACGGCACCATCGAAAAGCAGAAAAAAGAAGAAGGGGAAGCACTGGTTTCCACCATCCTCTTTGACAATGTTTCCGAGGTTCTTCACGACCGCGTTTCCTTGGACAAGATTCCGCCCATGACCAGCGAGCAGTACTGCGTTGGCGGAGGCACCGCCCTCATAGACGCCCTAGGCGACGCCATCCATCACATGGGAAACGTACACAAGTACGCCCGGGATGAAGACCGCCCCGAAAAGACCATCTTCATCATTACCACCGACGGCTACGAGAATTCCAGCCGCAAGTATTCCGCCGAGCAAGTACGCCACATGGTAAATCGCCAGAAGGAAAAGTACGGTTGGGAATTCATTTTCCTGGGAGCCAACATCGACGCCGTGGAAACCGCCCGCACTTACGGAATCAGCGAGGAACGGGCCGCCAACTACGTCAATGACAAGAGAGGCATCGAGATCATGTGCTGCGCCCAGAGCGCCATCATCAGCGATATCCGAAACAACATCTGCCACGAGGAACGCGGTCACTGGAAAAAGGAAATGGAACAGGATCATCAGAAGCGCAGCAAGCGTTAATCTGCAACGGCAGCAAGATTCCGGGGAGCAAAAAAGGACGGTCCGCATTTGCGAACCGCCCTTTGTTCTTTAAGGAGAGTATGAATTTCTTGACCCGCGCAAACTAGTTTTCGCCGTTGCGCATTTCGGTCTGTTCACGGTCAATGGTGTACGTCAGATATTCCTTGAAGTCACGGTCGATGGAAACTCCGTCAAAGTCCACATCGTCGTTTTCAAGAACGAATACTGAGGTAGGATTGTCGATCCAGGCTTCGATATTGACATCGCCAAATCCAATGGTCTTGTCACCTGCAGCTTGCGCCACATACTCGATTTTGGACTTCGGAACCCAACCGGTGCAATCTCCCTTGACCAGGGCTTCAGTTTCTGCCTCGCGGAGTAGCGCCAGCTCAGCATTGAAACCCATGGTGCAGAGAATTTTGTCGCCACCCTTGGTCGCCATCAAATCCAGGTCACCCAATCTGGACTTTACCATCTTGGATGCGAAGGATGATGAAACCATCAGGGCAAAGGCAACGAGCAGTGTAATTTTCAGCGTCTTCATGATAAGCCTCCTTTGCGGCTCTAGAGCCTGTTCGAGAGCAGCGACCCAGCCGTCCCTCACCCAACAAAGTACAAAGTTGGCTTTTTCCAGACCAGGAAATCTAAGATTTATTTTACAAAACTTATTCCAGGTTGGAATATACCCTGTCTGCGCTTTGGCCCAGGTTTCTTAATTTCTATTTTTTATATGGGTCTGCAATTTAGACCTGCTACCTATAAAAAAGATTTTTAGGACCCGCTTAAAAAAGGATTCATCATGGGCATTGTCTTGAAGAACATCCAGGCCATCGTTCCTGCCGGAAGCAAGGACGAAGTGAAGGAAACTTCCATCTATATCGAAGGCGACAAGATTGTTGGCATGGGCGCGGAACCCGCCGGCTTCAAGACAGACAAGGTCATTGACGGAACTGACAAGCTGGCCATTCCCGGCCTGGTAAATTGCCACACCCATTCCTACATGAGCTTTATGCGCAACGTGGCCGACGACCTTTCCTTTATGGATTGGCTGTTCGGAACCATCGACCCCATCGAACAGAAGATGACCGACGAGGACACTTACTGGGGCGCATGCCTGGCCATCATCGAAATGATGAAGAGCGGCACCACCTGCTTTAACGACATGATGATGAATATCAAGCAGACTACCAAGGCCATCAAGGAATCCGGTATGCGTGCGGTCATGTGCCGCGGCCTGGTCGGCTCTGCCGAAGATGACGGCGGACGCATCCAGCAGACTTACGACGAAATGGAATTCTGCAAGGACTGCGACCGCATTACCTTCAAGTTTGGCCCCCACGCTCCCTACACCTGCACCGAGGATTATTTCCGTCGCGTTTCCGACGAAGCCAAGAAGGCGGGCATCGGCATTCACGTGCATCTTTCCGAAAGCGTCGCCGAAATCCAGGGCACCCAGGAAAAGTACGGCTACTCCCCCATCGTCATGGCCGACAAGAACGGCCTCTTTGATGTTCCCTGCATTGCCGCCCACTGCGTCCAGGTGGATGAAGCCGATATGGACATCATGGCCCGCAAGGGAGTTTCCGTGGTGACCAATCCCGCAAGCAACATGAAGCTGGGTAACGGCTTTGCTCCCGTTCCCGAGATGATGGCCAAGGGCATCAACGTGTGTCTGGGTACCGACGGCGCCGCAAGTAACAACAGCCTGAACATGTTCCACGAAATGAGCCTGCTGGCATTGATCCACAAGGGAACCCACAAGAGCCCCCAATGCGTCAGCGCCCGCGAAGTGTTCCGCATGGCTACCCTCAATGGCGCCAAGGCACTTTGCCTCGAAAACCAGATCGGCTCCCTGGAAGTGGGCAAGAAGGCTGACATCGCCATTCTGGACTTGAACAATCCTTCCCTGATGCCAAAGAACAACCTGATTGCGGGCCTCTCCTATTCCGCCAACGGCTCCGAAGTGGACACCGTCATTATCGACGGCAAGATCACCATGGAAGGCCGCAAGGTTCTGACTCTCGATGAAAAGCTGGTTTACCAGAAGGTGAACGAAATCATCAAGCGCATGGGCCTGGAAAACAAGGAATACGTTTAAGGGTTCCGTCGCGGAAACTGGCGCAATTTTTATTTTTGCAAAAAACGGATGATAGGACAGACGACCATCCCTAAAAATTCGGCTGGACCCTCGACGAGTGCCGGGGCGAAAAACACAAACCAAATGAGGCCCCGCGGGGCATATCCAAAAGGAAAAGATATGGCAAGTGAAATCAGAGATATCAGTCTGGCCGAATCTGGCGAACGCAAGCTGGAATGGGTTCATCGCAACTGCAGCCTTCTTTCTATGCTGAAGGAAGAATTCGAAAAGACCAAGCCCTTCGCCGGAAAGAAGATCGCCCTCTCCGTCCATCTGGAAGCAAAGACTGGTTATCTGTGCCAGGTGCTGAAGGCTGGCGGTGCGGAAATGTACGTAACCGGTTCCAACCCGCTCTCCACTCAGGATGACGTGGCTGCCGCCCTCGTGAAGGAAGGCATGGAAGTGCACGCCTGGTACGACGCTACCAACGAAGAATATGAAAGCCACATCCGTCACACTCTGCAGTGCGGACCCAACATCATTATCGATGACGGTGGCGACTTGGTGAACATGGTTCACAACGAAATGCCGGAACTGATTCCCAACATCATCGGCGGCTGCGAAGAAACCACCACCGGTATCATCCGCCTGGAAGCCATGAACAAGGCTGGCAAGCTGATGTTCCCCATGGTCCGCGTGAACAATGCCGACTGCAAGCACCTCTTTGACAACCGCTACGGTACCGGTCAGTCCGTATGGGACGGCATCAACCGTACAACCAACCTGATCGTGGCTGGCAAGCAGGTTGTTGTGGCTGGCTACGGCTGGTGCGGTAAGGGTACCGCCATGCGCGCCAAGGGCCTGGGTGCCCGCGTCATCGTGACCGAAGTGGACCCGGTGAAGGCTATCGAGGCCGTGATGGACGGTTTCGACGTAATGCCCATGCGCGAAGCTGCAAAGATCGGCGACTTCTTCGTGACCGTTACCGGTTGCGACGGCGTTATCGACGCAGAAGATCTTTCTGTAATGAAGGACGGCGCCATCCTCGCCAACGCAGGTCACTTCGACTGCGAAATTGACGTAGCATGGCTGAAGAAGAACGCCGTGGAAATCCGCGAACAGCGCAAGAACATCATGGGCTACAAGCTGCCCACCGGCCAGTGGGTATTCGTCCTTGGCGAAGGCCGCCTGGTGAACCTCGCCTGCGGCGACGGCCATCCGGCAGAAATCATGGACATGAGCTTTGCTATCCAGGCACTGTCTGCAAAGTACCTGGTGGAACACGCCGGCGAACTGAAGGAAAAGATCATCGACGTTCCTCGCGAAGTGGACCAGGAAGTGGCCCGCAAGAAGCTCAAGTTCCTTGGCAAGGAAATCGACGTTCTCACCGCCGAACAGGAAAAGTACCTGCATTCCTACAACCTGGATGTGTAAGTTCACGAATCCGACGCTTTTTATAAAGACGTTAAAGACGAGAAGGATGCCTTATGGGCATCCTTTTCTTGTACAAATTGTTTTTTCTAGTTAGCATTCCCTACCAGACTTCATATTATATTTAAAGACATGCGTAGTCTTAAATTTTTAGCAGTCCTGCCTTTCGCCGTGGCCTCGGCTTTTGCCGGTTGGGAATATTCCCTGGTCACCAATGGGGCCTACTATGTCGAACACGAAGTCAAGACCGGAGACGAACACTTCTCCGCACCTTCGGGCCCATACGACGGCCTTGAGGCCTTGACTCGCCTGGATGCCAAGTACACCATTCCCACACCTCTCGGGGATCACTGGCTCCTGAGCGGCGCAGACGTTGAACTGTGGGGATCTCTTGAACTGTCACCGGTGACGTTGCGCCCCATGGTCGAGGTGGACTTTACGCCTGTTCCCTTCCTGGTTTTCGGTGCGGGCGCTTCTATCGGTAGCGGCTGGAATGTTCTTGGATTTGAAGGTCTGACCAAGTACGATTTTGAAACTCAGGACTACGAGAACCTGACTCCGTTTACCCATTACTTTTACGACTTGTGGGCATCGGCCACGTTCCAGTTTGACACGGGCGCGCTCATTGAAGGAGACTGGTCCCATGTGGTGATGGTGGCTAGCTACAAGCTTTTCTATGAAGCCATGACCGGCATCGACGATGGAGAAATTTGGCAGTGGCAGGAATCCGCCCGCAAGGCCAACGGTTTGCAGTACAGCTTTACCGGAGTGCTTGGCTACCAGATGCCCATGACCCTGAATATGGTGGGCCTGATGCTTGAAATGGAAGGCCACCTGGACAAGGATGACTACGGCCCCGTGGCCCAGAGTTTCGACGGAGACTTTACCACCACGGCCATTAGCGCACTAACCTCGTTCAAGCTAAGCGACAAGAACAGTTTGACGGTGCTCTACACTTTTGAACGTGAACGAAGCTACTCCCAGTTGCACGACGACGAGGACCAGGAACCCCTGCTTCACGTGACCGGCGGCGAATGGAGTTTTTATAGAGTGGCGTTAAGCTGGAAACACAAGTTCTAATTTTTTTGAAGTCAGAAAAATAAATTCTGACTTTTTTTATTTCGTGACATAAATAAAATTCTATCTTGTTGCAGATAAAGTTTAATCTCTTGGAGGCGGAAATGTACATCAACAGAATTCGCAAGGCAATCGCCGCACAACGAATCACCCAAGAGGAACTCTGCAGACGTGTAGGGTGTTCCCGCGATGCCATTGTCGATGGGATCAGCGCAGATACCGCATGCAAACTGGAATTCATGCTGGGCGACGATCTTTTTGCAGGCATCGACATCCATGTCGGCGAAAGTGAAATGTCAAAAGCCCGAAGCAAGATGGAAGCGGGATTTTGCAGCGCCGAGGCAAAGGCCTGGGCACAGAAATTCCCCGTGGCAGAACTCCGCAGACTAAATCGCATTCCCGCCCAATGCAGCAACAAGGACGGAAGCCTTGTAAAAGCCCTGCTGAAATTTTTCAACGTGGCAACCATCGAGGGCTGGAAAACCTATTACGCCAACATCCAGGATTCCGTGAACCCTCAGGCCTATTCCGCCTGGTTGCGCCTGGGTGAACTGCAGGTCAGCCGCCCCGCCGCCGAAATCGCCATCGAGAAGGAAGCCATTCTCGAGAACATGAAATTTTTGCGCCGTAACGCCCTAGGTCTGCGAAACGCCCTGCGCAAGGCCGCCATCAGTAGCATTTCGGATTGCGATGTTCAGGTTGTTCAGGTGCCGGCATTTTTGACGGCTCCCGCACCCCTTTCCGCAAGCTACTGGGTCGGCAAGCGCCCCGTCATCCAGATTCCCGCGGGCCCCATGACCGACGTACGACTTCTGCAGGGGTTGTTCCATCAGCTGTACCACATTATGTACGGCAAGCGCAGCCTGTGCCTACAGCTGGGCCTGCAACTAAGCCAGCAACCTTCTGCAGGAATTGCGGGAACCGCGGGCGGTTCTGCAAACAGCATCTCGGGCGACGCCCTAAAATGCAGCGCCGCCGAACAGTTTGCGGAACGCCATATGCTGACCGAAGCCGAAGAATGCGAAATCATCTGCTGCGGCCACTTTGCCGAAAAGCGTTGTATCGACTATTTCGCAGGACTCTTTCATGTGCGCCCAAGCATTATCGTAGACCGCCTGCAGCAACAAAAAAAGCTGTCTAGCAGAACATTGCTAAACAGCTATAAAGTCGCAGTTTAACGCACCCGCCGGCAACATGCCGCGCGAAGCGCGCCCGTCGCCTAAACAGCCAGACAATTAATAGTTAATGGCCAGGTAGAAACTGAAGCTTCCGAAATGGCGGCCAAAGTCAAAACCGTCCAGGAGCATGTCGTAGGCGGCACCCACTTCAAGCTGGGTCGTAGAAGTACGGAAGATGATCAAGCCCGCTTCAAGACCACCGGCAGGGCCAATGGCAAAGGCTTCAGAGAACTTGTCAAAGTGGAAGTCCATTTCGACACCCACACCTAGGCCCATGCCCACATAAGGGGAGAACACCTGGTCGGCAAAGAAATAGCGGCCGCCAATCAAGGCAGTCTCGTGCCACTGCCAATGAGTTTCATAAGAACCGTTAGCGTTGTTCATGAACGTAATGGCACCATGAGTTGTCATTTCCCAAATACGTCCGTAATGGAATACCACGCCCTGGTCCCAGTCACGCTTGGGATTCTTCCTGGAATCTTCCCAGTTGTGCCACACGCTAAAGCCAAGACCGAAACTTGCGAAATTGTAGGTCGGGCGCTTGGGAGCCGGCAACGGATCGTCGTCGGAATTCTTGGCCTGAGTCACTTCGGTAGCGACAGGTTCATAGGGTCCCTTGGTCACATTTTCGTCGGATGCGCCATCCTGGGCGAAAGCGATACCTGCAAGGGCGAAAGCGATAATTCCAAAAATCTTTTTCATGCATTCAAATATACAAAGTTTCTAAATTAACCTCCATGAATAAAGCTGCCATTATTGTTGCTGTAAGTATGTTGCTCAGCCGCGTGCTGGGAATCTTCCGTGAAATGCTTTTGGCCCACGCCGCCGGCGTCTCCCTCGAAAAGAACGCCCTGGATCTGGCCTTCATGATTCCCGACATCCTGAATCACGTAGTGAGCACCGGATTCCTCTCCATTATCTTCATCCCGATTTTTACAGGCTACAAGGTGGCCGGCGACGAAGAGAAAAGCTGGAAGTTCTTTAGCAACGTGCTGAACACCTTCGGCGCCATCTTGCTGGTGCTGGTGATTCCTGCATTCATCTTTATGCCGGAACTTTTGCAGCTGCTCACCACCAGCGGCGCAAGCGCAGAACTGATCGAGCGCGCCACTTACTACGGCCGCATCATTTTGCCGGGCCAGATCTTCATCTTCGTGGGAAGTATTCTGGTTGCCGTGCAGCACACCCGTAAGCAGTTCCTGATTCCTTCCCTTACCGGCCTGATTTACAACGTGGCCATTGTGGGCGGAGGCCTTGCCGGAATTCTGATGGGCCGCATGAATGGCGTCAGCTACGGTCTGGAAGGTTTTGCCTGGGGCGTTCCCGTGGGAGCCTTCATCGGATTCTTCGCATTGCAGATTTTTGGCGCCAAGCGTGGCGGAGTCAAGTACGAACTGATCATGCAGCCTACCCATCCCGATATCGTTCGCTATTTCAAGATGATGTTGCCCATGTCTCTTGGCGTAGGCTCCATGTTCGGCCTGGAATTCATCATCCGTAGTTTCGGTTCCAGTTTTGGCGGCAGCGGTATTTCTAGCCTGAACTACGCCTACCGCGTCATGTACACCCTGGTGGCAGTCTTCGGTTTCTCCGTTTCCGTTACCAGCTACCCCGACATGGCACGCCTTGTAAAGGAAGGTCAGATCAAGCAGCTGAACGAGAAAATCTGGAAGAGTCTCTCACGCATGTTCTGCATCCTGATTCCCGCCGTGGTTGCCGTGTGGGCACTCTCCTTCCCCGCCGTGCGAATCCTCTTTGAACGCGGCGCCTTCCATCGCGAAACCACCGAAGCCATTACCGAAATTCTCCGCTGGTACTTGCCCGTAAGCTTGGGACTTTGCTTGCAGGCGGTTCTGGTGCGCAGCTTCTACGCCGCCGAACGCATGTGGTTGCCCACCCTGCTGAACACCGGAATCTTTGCCGCCACCATTCCCGCCTACATGCTATTGAGCGAACCTCTGGGTATCAAGAGCGTACCTATTATCGGTGCCACCGGCGCCATCCTGCAGGTGATTTCCATGATCTTTATGTGGGCCCGCAAGAACGGAACCGACGGCATGAGGACCGCACTTCTGAATATGTTCCGCGCCCTGGTGGCATTCGGCATCATGATCTTTGCCGCCCTTGGACTTGACCATGTGACGGGTGAATTCGTCCGCAGCACTAACCTGATCGTGCTGGTTATCTACAGCTGTGCCGCCGGCGTTATCCTGCTGTTCGCCACCCTCTTTATCCAGAAGATCCTTGGCAGCAAGGACGCCGGAGATATCCTTAACGAATTGCTGGGAAAGGTCCTCCGCAAGCTCCACCTGAAAAAATAAAAGGTCATTCCACCCTGTAATAGTTTCAGCTTTTTCTCCAGAACTCTTTTTTGTATTTTCGCATAGACACGGGGGTTTTTATGCGTTTTATTAAAAGTCTAATTTTATTGTTAGTGGTTCTTTGTTCTGCAGGGAACGCCCATGCAGGAAGTGCCGCATCCGATTTAACCAAGGGCACAGCTAAAATCCTCCTGTTTATTCCCGGGATGATGCTGGAGGAATATTTCGCAAGCCTATTTGACGGCGAAGGCCGAGTGGATTATTCCGAAGAATCAGTCTTTATTCCCTACATAAAAGTTAGCGGTATCCATCCCGACTACAAAAATTATATCGTCCAGACCTTCGGCCAGTACGTCAAGGAAGTGGGCCGTTACAAGCTCGTGGCCGCCGACAAGGAATCACCCTATGTCAAGTCCGCCTCCATGGCCATAGTCAGTAACCTCGCCAAGCGCAAGGGCTGCCCTTACATCCTGTACATCACCGTCAAGGAACAAGGCAGCGGCATGCTCCTCACCTTCGCCATGAAAGACACCGAAAACGATAACCTGGTGTGGCACGACGAATACCAGGCCATTATCCCCGAAGACATCGCTCCCATCTTGTTCCGCGTGGCAAACTCCATGGGCACCGGCAAAAAAGGAAGCAACCCCAAAAGCTTCTACGATTCCGAATATCCCATCTACATCAGTGAATCTAACTTCCAGCCTGTTGCCGCCACCCACGAAAGCGGCGAATCCAACCTTCCCAGCAATTTCGAAAACAAGCTGAACACTTCAAGGACCACCCGCGTGGCATTCTCCTTCGGCGTAGATTATCTGATCAAGAGTCAGCATGCCGCAGGCAATATCGGATTCTCCGCCTGGCACGACTTCACCTATTTTATGGTCGGCGCTGAAATAGACTTCAAGGGAATCATTTCCAAAGACACGAACATGATCCACCTGGGCCTAAATCTTGCCGCTCCAATCTTCATCCACGAAAACAACACGCCCTACATAATAGCTGGCGCCGGATTATCCGGAACCAAATACACGACAACTAACTACCGCAACGAAGAACAAGACAAGAACGACCAGGGCGCAACTTTCTCGCTGGGCGCAGGCTATCAGTTCAACCGCTACGGAACCTGGACAGTCCGCTTCGGCCTCAAATACTTCAGGAACAACTACTACACCAACGGCCACAAGTTCCAGGGAATCGGCCTCGAAGCAATCATAGGTTACTGATGACTAGGCTCGCCCACATAATCACCATGATGTTCCTTGCGGCTTACGCCCATGCAGGGATTTTCTCTGGTTGGCAAGAAATCTATGTGTCCGCAGACGACGGGAAAGCATACGATTTTTACGGGAACGGGAAATTCCTCTGTTCGGGAACGCGATGCCACTACACGAACTCAAGCGGAAAATGCAAAATCGAGTTCATTGCCAAAAAGGGGGAACGCATTTACGGAATCACAGAATTTGGTGACGACTACCAATGGGAACAGCGACCATTTTTAGCCAAGGCGCTTTTTGACAATCGGGATGAGGACCGCCCCTGTACCAGCACCAGCGCCACCGTACAAATTGACCCCGTGGCACACATGCACTTCTTTATGCCACCCATCAAGACAAATACAGATTGGGCCCGCCCTGCAGAAAACAAGGAACTCCTGGTTCCCCGAAAAATGCCAAGTCGCGCCGACTGGAAAAAATCTCCCTATAAAAAGTGACTAAAAAAAGACGCCTCCTCATAAGAGAAGACGCCTTTTTTGGATGTGTGGAGTAATCTCCAAAGTAGCTTCATCCAAAGTAATTGAAATGGATTTTTTCAGAAACACCATGGACAAAATGTCCAATTAAGTCAACGATGGATAAGAAAATCAGTTTTAAACTGTCCCAAGTTGCGGAAGAAAAAATCATATGAAATCACTTTTTCTTCGCATCGTACTTCGCCGGCTTATCAACAAGACTCATTCCAAAGTCAAAATACGACTCAGGAGTCACATCGAAAACGGCTGCCAACTTGGTAGCCATTTTTCGTGAAACTGTACGACGGCCACGTTCAATTTCAGAAAGATTCTGAACAGAAATCCCCAACTTCTCGGAAAGGACTTTTTGCGTCCAGCCACGAAGTTCGCGATCAGCCTTGACAGCATCGCCAGGAGACATTCTCTCAGCAATTTCCTTGAGCACCTCTGAATTATCCAGGTCTATGAACTCGTCATCATCGCTGGTCTCTACAGAAGGGAAAAGGCTGCGCATGATTCCAATGACACAGTCAGGAATGTTTCCCTTGATCTGAAATACAACAGGCTCCTTAGTGCCGGGCATAGGGGGCGCCTTCACGACTGCCAACATAATACACCTCAATGGTTAGCGTTCCATTTTTACAAGTCCAGCAAGCCACCCATTTGCGAGATAAATGGCAGTGATACTTGTCGGGTCCAAGTTTTGAATAGTTCATGAGCATTGGCTGCTCAGGACCCTTTTCCTTAAGCAGTTGCTTCAAACGAATAAATTTGTTCTGTTCGGCTACAGGCATTTTCTGAACACTTTTTTCAACCGAACGTTTTGCGATTACAACGTACATATAAACAATATAGCCAAAAAATGGCTACAAAGCAAGATGTTTATTTACACTATAAACTTTTTGCTCTATGCATGTTTCATTTCTTCCATAAACTCATTTGCATCATCAAAATGGAATATGGAAATGCCACGACTACCAAGGAACTTTATAAAATCCTCTTCAGTCATTCCCGTCAAGCGAGGACAGGTGCCGGCTCAAGCAAGCTTGGCCGTCGCGACTCTCATGCAAACAGTTGTTCTTGACGCATTTATTTCATTTATGTATACTTTGAACATAAACAGGCCTGTAACGAAGTTGTCCCACCATAGGGGAACCAACGATGTTACGGGCCTTTTTTATTTGCGGTCGTAATCACATTCGCAAACTGCTTCTGTGCAGCATTGCTCTTGCTATAATTTTGCATCACATTTTTTATATCAAGCAGGACGCCGTGAATTTTGTGGTAAGGTTTTACAAGACCTTTTGCCACATCCGTATTTTTCCAATCACTATAGGCGTAGCCTAGATATTTCATTTTAAATGGGTACAAAAAATTCTCTGCAGTTACCGCACCCGCACAGTAAGGCATCAGAAAAACGTTATAAACCGTTTTGCCAATTTTTTGTTCAGCAAATTCAGCATAGGCAAGCTGCTTGGTGATAGATTCTGACTGCGGCAACGTTCTGCCATCAATGCCGTAAGTATAATACTTGGAATCCAGAACAAAGATTTTGTCATCCACTTTCATGATGGTATCAGGACGCATTTCAACACGACCCGCATTTTTACCATCAATAACCCAACCACAATTAGGGTAATAATCCTCTCGTCGTTCCGTTCCAAAAATGCGTTCCACCATGGCTTCCCAAACAGGAGCAAAAGAATTTACCCCAAAATAAAATTCATCGGGAATTACATTTTCGTCAGACACATTTTTCCCGAGATATTCCACAATCCGCTGCATATCCTGGAAAAGTGTAAGTGTGCGATCATGGAATGTTTTGGAGGCTTTCGTCATCAAGACAGAAGAAAACATCTCGTAGTCAAAATCAAGGGCGGGAGGTTCCTGGATATCAACGCCAAAAACAAAACCGATTCTTTTTGCAGCATCCCACACGCAGAATTTATGGATAAGCGAAATCAGTTCACGTTCATTATTGTCCGTTTGTCGTGTAACTGGATCAAGATAGACCACACTATCATTAACAACATCCGGCCTCAAAGTTTTTATTGTTCGATTCCAATCAACTTTGCCGTTTCCACCCTGCTTAAAGACCACCTCCTGCTCGGAGTAATAGCCATACTCCATAAAATTCCGGAGTAGGTTGACATAAGCTAGCATAGGAAAATCTGAAGACGATTTTTCAACATCCCTTCCGATAATGTTTGAATTTTCGTGAACCTCGATCAGCTCCGAATCAGAAAGCACATCAAACAACTGCATAATATCCTGGCGAAGCTCATCTTCGTCAAGTTCTGCAATAGCGTCATCATTCTTAAAGTATCCAGCAGGAAAACAAATTTCAAGACAACCGTCATTACGGATGCCGACAAATTCATCGCCACGCAATTTCGCTTCGCAAGTGCAGTAATCGTTTAGCTTTTGCATTTGTGATCTCACAAGCAGATTGCCATATAAGGCGGAATGCAAACAGTATCATCGTCCCGAATGGCAAAATTCTTCGGATGGATTATATAAGAAGTCTTAATACGCTTTTTGAATTTCTTCTTAAACGATTCAAGCGATGTGGTGGTGTAATTTTTTGAAGACTTGACTTCGATTGGAATGATTCTTGAACCTACCGAATCAGATTCGCTAATCATAAAATCAATTTCAATATCGTTGCGATGTTTTTCCTGATTGAAATGGGTATAAAAATAAAGCTTATGTCCTTGAGATACAAGCATCTGCGCAATGACATTTTCAAAGAGCATACCCTTATTAATCGCAAGCTTTTCGTTCATGATTTCCTTGTACAAGGATTCCTTTGAAATCTGGTTTTCGCCAAAAGCCATAGAGAACAAAAGGCCTGTATCGCCCATATAGCACTTGACTGCGGAATCGTCCGCGTTCAAGCCAAAGCCAATATTTGGATCGGAGCACTTGAAACAGTTGTTTGCAATCATGGAATTGGAAAGCCACAGGAAGGTATTCTCATAGCTATTTTCACTACCGAGTCCCCCAGCGATCTTTGAAAATACAACTCGCTTTTCGTGCTTAGACAAAAATGCAGGAATCTGTTCAAATGTCGAAAGGACTTTCCCCTTATATGAGCCCTTGATTTTTTGAACATCCTTTTTGTAGAGTTCAATAATCTTGCGCTTTGCCTTGTCGCTATAATCAAAGCTGTAGGTGTTTTCAAGGAATGCGACAATGGATTGTGGCATGCCCCCTATCAGAATATACTGTTTGAATAGACGCATGCACTCCTTATGGAGTGGTTCATCCAACGCCTTCTTCCTTGAAAACGCATCGCGGATAAAGTCACATATATTCGGCTTATCCATCGCCCAGCAAAATTCCTCAAAATCCATAGGGAACATCTGAATTGAGGTTTCTTCCGAAGGTATGGTAATATCCTTGACATTCTCGTAGATAGAAATAAGTGAGCCGGTTTCTATATAATCAAACCTGCCGTCTTTCACCAATTTTTTGATGGATTGCCTTGCCTTCGGAAATTTTTGTACCTCATCAAAAATAATCAGGGATTCCCTGGGATGAAGATTCACTCCGTACACATAGGAAAGCGTATTGAAGAAGGCAGAGAGATCGCTCATTCTGTTAAAGGCATCAAGTACAGCCTTTTCGCAGTCATTAAAATCAATCAGAATATAGGAACGGTATTCGTTCTTCGCGAATTCTTCTACGATGGTACTTTTTCCAATACGACGCGCGCCCTCTATAAGAAGGGCTTCCCGGCCTTTGGATTCTTCCTTCCAATTCAGAAGTTCTTGATAAATCTTGCGTCTAAAAATAATCATGAAATCAGTCCCGGATGCTCATAATATACTTAATAAACATAAAAAACGCAAGGTATTCTACTGCTTATTAATGTTAAAAACGCAAAGTATTTTATATCGAAATAACGGCAAAAACGCAGAGTATTTTTAATTTTTGTAGCTATCACGCCCCAAAACTCTTAAACACCCCAAATTTGAGTTCATGGAATTTTGAAATCAGGGTTTCTAGCGTATCACAACCTTCGGCAAAAATCTGCGTGCGCTTGAACTTGAACGCATCATCCCACAAATATTTTAGGACCTTTTCTGCAAAGATCTTTTCTGGAATTTCACCACTCACGTTGCAAACAAACCACACGCCAAGACGCTTGTCTTCGGTACTAGAAAGTCCCTTGAGCACCTGCGTAATCTTATTGTTGGCCCATTCCCAGAATTCGCCCCAGGAAGTTTCTGTTCCAGCGATTTTTGCGTCGTGCTGATTGCGGATAGCTTCGGTTTTAAAACCGTCAACGCTACCTTTTGCAAATTCATTGCAGACCAGTTCCATGTCGAAGCGACGCTGGAATGCGTTATCCAAAGTGAATACATTCTGGTCGCTAGTATTCATGGTTGCAAAAATGGAAAGGTTGGGCGGCAAACGGATTGCCGTATTCTCGGTGAAATGAAGTTTTCCATTTTCACCAAAACCCAGCCAGTTAATGTCTATCGATTTATAGGCAGAAACTTCGCCCCTTCCGTCTTCTTCAGAAAATTCTACCGGAGTGTCACAACCGTCGTGTGATTCGTTTGCAAAGCTCCTGATGTCGCGAATGTAGTCGTTCAAATCTTCATGATCAACGCCGTAAACACTCCAGCCGGGGCCGTAGCCAAACTCGTCTTTTTCATCATTTGGCTTTATGCGGTCACACAGCTGGAAAACTTCGCCAAGAATTGCCGAAGCTTTCCCGCGATTGATTTCATCAATGACCAAATAAAACTCTTGGTTCGGATTCAAGTAGGCACGGCGCAAAATTTTTGCAAAAGGGCCTGCCACAAATTCATATGTTACGGAATGGTTCCTTATCTTTGGGCGAATCTGACCTATGAATTCGGAATTTGTGTAATCCGGATGGAAGACAACGCAGACCTTGTTGAAGTCAGGGACACTCTTCAACTTTTCCTTGATGGTGTTTGATTTTCCACAGCCAGGAACGCCGTAGTAGATGATTTGGGAGGGGGTGAAAGAGGGATTGTTTTTTTTCGGAGAATCCTCTAATTCTAATGAACAATAATCAACATCATCTAAATCAACTTTTAAAACATTTGCATCACCAATACAACCTTCATGTGAAGCAAATTCAAATGCAGCAACTCCGTTGCGAATAAGGGTATGTAATGAAGTTTTTATATCACTTGATAAAAGGCTTGCCTTTTGAACAATTTTATTAATGCTCAAATTTTTCTTAGCGATAATATGTCCATATCTGAAACCAAAAATAGGATAACCCTTAACCTTATATCTGTCATGTATTTCTTTCAAACATTCAGCAAGTTTATCTAAAAGTTGTTCAACATTTAAACCTGCAGCAAACTCATTTTCATCAACTAAAGGGAAAACTAAACTTGATGTTTTCAATGCTTCGTTTAAATGTAATTCTTGTTCTGCTTGACGCTTTTTATCAGAATCCTCTTCAATAATTTTTTTTATTTGAACAAGTAAATCTTTAAACTTCTTTTGACTATGTATTTGCATCTTACTTTCATAATCTGCATAAGCATAAACATACTCGTAAGACTCAAATTCATTTCTCAACGTTAAATTTATTGCATCTGGAGAGTATTTGCACGTCCCATTATATTTTGATACAAATCCCCTTTCTGCAAATTCGCGTGCAGTTCTTCCCGGATCTCCAACCCTTGAAATTCCTAGAATGTCACAAACTTCATTTGCTTCATCACGAATAAATTCGGGCGACAACTCTTCATTCTCAAATTTTCTAAAAATACTGGAAATGATATCTTTTACACTTGCCATATTAGCCCTCCAGTTTTTCTGCAATCTTTTTGGAAATAGCCTTCACAACAGGAACAGCAACAGAGTTCCCAAACTGATGGTACATCTGAGTCCTTGATACAGGGATCTTGAATTCCTGTGGATACCCCATAATGGCTTTACACTCTTTTTCTGTAAGAAGACGAAGCCCTGTTTTTCCTCCTCTTACAAAGGTTCCTGTAATTCGCTGAATCTTATGATACGACGCACAAAGTGTCTTTACAGGAAAGTCTGATGTTGCATCAATAATTTCTGGATGACCATCATCCTTTTTGTAGATGTACGACTTCTGCAAATGTTCTGAAATTGAAGGTCCTTCCGCGTCAACCTCAACAAACTGACCGATACCGATTTTCTTATCGCAAGGTTTGGGAAATTCAAAATCAGTAATTTTCAAATCCTTTCTAAAGCCAACAATGTAAAGGCGCTTTCGCTCTTGGGGAACCTTGTAATCAGCACTATTTAAAACCTTAATAAAGACCTCATAATTCAATTCCTTCTTTAAGGTTTCCATAATGATTTCAAGTGTTTTTCCGTCATTATGATTTACAAGTCCAGGAACATTTTCCAACAGGAATGCCTTGGGTTGTTTAATCTTCACGATATTTGCGATATAGAAGAACAAAGTCCCCTGAGTCTTATGTTCAAACCCTTCGCGTTTTCCTATAGAGCTAAAAGGCTGACAAGGAAAGCCTCCTGTTAGCACATCAAAATCAGGAATTGTTTTAGGATCAACTTTCGTTATATCACCGAAAGGAACGTCTGCATAATTCACAGAATATGTTTGCTTTGCAGAAGAATCCCATTCACTCGTAAAAACGCATTCTCCGCCGTTCTCTTGCATCGCAAGTCTAAAACCACCTATACCAGCAAACAAATCGATAAAGGAAAATTTGGGATTTCTCTTTGGTGGATACTGCGCAAAATTTTTCAGATATTCAGCCTTACTTGGAAGCTTATTTAAATCAACTCCATTTTTTCTCAGAATAGACTCGTAGTGTAAAGCTTGAGGCGATCCCTGCAGAGACAGGTAATGGCTGATTACAGCTAAATCCTCATCAAAATGAACATCTCCCAAACATGTTCTTAATTGCTGTACAAGATCGCTATTTCCTACCGTAGCCATCTACTCGCTCCAATCAAAAA
Organism: Fibrobacter sp. HC4; assembly: GCF_023373925.1. Classification (NCBI taxonomy): domain Bacteria; kingdom Pseudomonadati; phylum Fibrobacterota; class Fibrobacteria; order Fibrobacterales; family Fibrobacteraceae; genus Fibrobacter; species Fibrobacter sp. HC4. Next base: position 24,026 of record NZ_JALCZV010000018.1, read on the forward strand.
GGGTTGAACCTGAGTTCAGCCCTTTGTTCGGAGCGATGTTCCTAGCCTGATTTTACGGCAGCACTTTCCAGCATTTGATGCGGCACCTGCACAAAACAAAAAGGCGAGGAGCATTGCTGCTTCTCGCCGAAAGTTGCGACATTCTACAATTCAAAAACAAAACTCGCGGACGACACCGACGGCGCATTAAAGGCGCCAAGCCAGATTTCGCCATACGCCAAAAACGCCTTGGCGCGCATGCACAAAAGCGAAGGTCGAGACCACTGGGTACACGACCCCCAGGGTACAATGCGCCCATGGCACTCATGGGCATCCGAGATTTGTCCTGTTCCTTGTGCGTAAAGAGTGTCGAAGTTCCTAGCCGAGAACGAGAGCAAAACTCACATTGCGAGAGTCATAGAAAAACTTGCTTACAAGGTTTATTCATGACCGAGCATCAAGAGTTTCTACAAAACTCACCGAGCGCCCTCATCCAGCTCGGACCAACGAAAAAAGGCGCCAGACCGAACGCATTTATCAGCTAGAGGCCTTCGACAACCTGACACAAATAAATACGACGATCCGCGCCCAATTGCACAATCTAGCGTACATTCATCCAGAATGCACACAACGCAAAACATGGCCGTCCGGTAAACCGGGCGGCAAGCACGTCGTTTCGTCTTACTCACCGTGTCTTGAAATGTCGAAGTTTCTAGCTGTGAATAAGAGAACTCTTATGGAGATGAATATAGAATAAAATCACTTTTATGGTCAACCAAGGCCATATTTATTTGATTCGTTTTGGCCGGCTATCCACTTCAAATAGAATTCCACCAGGTAGAGCGGCACGTTGACCATCTGCTCCTGCTCGCGGTAATCCGACATGGAAAATCGGATGCCCTTTAGCTGCGCATTTGTTTTCAGCACCGTCGAAAGGGATTTCGCCTTGAGGTTTTCTTCGGCCTTGACTTCGGTGGGGTAAACGGCTCCATGCTGAAAGACAAAATCAATTTCCGAAGTTGAATTTTCGTTCGTGTAGTAATACAGGGGCTGTCTCATGGTCGCGATGTATTGCTGGGCGACATATTGCTCGGTAAACGCCCCCTTGTATTCCGTTATCATCTTGGACTCGGCCAGAATTTCCTTGGCGGGAATGTCTGACATGGCGCCGAGAAGCCCGAGATCGTTTACAAAGAGCTTGAAGCAGCCCATGTCTTCGTAAAACTTGACGGGCATTTCGACCTTGTTGATTCGGCAAACCTTATGGACGAGCCCCGCGTTGATGAGCCACTGGACTGCGTTTTCGTACTCCTTCGCCCTGCCGCCCTTGCGGAGCGCACCCCATATAAATTTCTTGTTCTCTTTAGCCAGTTGGCTTGGGATCGAGTTCCATACGGCGGAAACTTTCGCAAGTTCGTTGGAGGGAATGTGCTTGGAGAAATCATCCCGATAATCGTCGAGAATCCGTTTCTGGATTTCACGGACTTCAAGGATGTTCTTGCGATCCACATAAGCGAGTACCGCCTCGGGCATTCCCCCCACATAATAATACTGTCTTAAAAGTTCTATCAGTTTGGTCTTCAGGACGGCATATTCGTCGAACCTGAACGCGTTTAGGTGCATAAGCAGATTTTTTTCGCCAAGGGCATCGAGAAATTCGCTAAATGATAGCGGGCTCAGCTTGAGCCTATCCACTTTTCCTACTGGGAATCCTGAGCCGGAATGGACCTGAAGCCCGAGCAGGGAACCTGCGACAACGACATGGTATTCGGGCGCATTCTCGCAAAAATACTTTAATGCAGTCAGTCCCTCTGGCTGCTGCTGGATTTCGTCAAAGATGATAAGCGTTTTGCCTGGTTCCACGACCTGGGATGTAATGGCGGAAACAGCTCGCAAAATCCTGTCGATGTTGAAGTCCGCGAACAGGAACCTAGAGGAATCGTCCGTATCGCAGTTTATGTAGGCGACATTCTCGAATTCGTTCTTTCCGAATTCCTTGAGCAGCCATGTTTTGCCGACCTGCCTTGCCCCCTCCAAAATAAGGGGTTTACGGTGCGCGCTATTTTTCCATTTCAGTAGATCTTCATAAAGAAAACGCTTCATACTCTATATATACATTTTTCTTGACGAATTTTGAGCGCTATTTACATTTTTCTAGACGTAATTTAAACACTGCGTACATTTTTCTAGGCGAAACAACGATTTCCCACAAAAAAGCCTTAGAAAAAAGGCGCGGAATCGCAGGCATTTGTCAGCTAGAGGCCTTCGACAGCCCGACACAAACAAACACGAACGACCCGCGCCCCATATTCTGGTCACCCAGCAAATGCACATTCAAGAAATTGAAGATGCATTACGCCAAGCGATGGCGCCAAGGTTAACCTGGCGGCAGACGCGTTCGTTTCGTCTTACTCACCGTGTCTTGAAATGTCGAAGTTTCTAGCTGTGAATAAGAGAAATGCTAATGACTTGAATATAGAACAAAATTCACATTCAAGTCAATAGATTCGTGTTTGTTTTACGGACTTTAAAGTAACTCAACTACACTCTCTCGCCTTTCAGCAAGTCGCTTTTTTCCATGAAGTCCAGCAGCTGGTGCCTGGTCGGCAATTTGGGCTTATAGACAGAGGCGAAATCGCTCTTGGCGACACTGGTGGCAAACTCCACCATTTTGGGCCCGCGGCTTGTAGTGAGCAGGATTCCCACGGGAGGGTTGTCGCCAGGCTGCATGACCTTGTCCCGGTAATGCTTGACACAGGTTCCCAGCTGATCTAAATCGGTCTTCCGGAATTTGCCATCCTTCAGGTTCACCAGCACATGGCAATGGAGCATACGGTTATAGAATACCCAGTCCACACTCAGGTCGGTGCCGTTCACGGGAAGCTGCCTTGCCCTGGCCTCCAGGCAAAAGCCCAGACCAAGTGAAAGAAAGAAATTCACCATGCGGTCCTGAGACTCGTAAGGCGCCACACTGTAGGACGCCCGCCTTTCGGCAGCGAAACTGCCCATGAGAAATTCCGCAGACGACTGCGCCCCCTCGGACACCATAAGGGAGCGCTGCACCGACGCAACCTGAAGTTCCACCAGCCTTTGCTGCAACCCCTTGCGCTCGGCAATCTGGGCAGAAAGCTCCGGCAGCTCCGCCTCCTTGACATAGCGGTTCCTGACCTTATCGCCCTCGCGCCACTGCAGGTAATAACGGTCCTTGCCCTGGATGACCTTCTTGGTGATGGAACCCTTGGGCAAGAGTGCAATCCGACTTTCTATACTTTCCATTTCATTCATATACTACAATATAAACTACGTAAACTACATTGTCAAGATGTGTAGTTTATACTGATGCATAATCACAACAAACAGAAAAGCCCCGCTTACCTGCGGGGCATCCCATTTTTTATAAAATGTGCGGGATTTAAATACGCAAATTTTTATTACCTAACCGTAACCTTGGCGCTGTAGGAAAGTTTCTTACCGCGGATTATGACAAAGTAATTTCCTGTAGGAAGATTGCGATTTACAACCATATGTCCCATGGCATCCATGATTACCACCTGGGCAGATTCCTGGACGCCCGACACGGAGACGGTCCTTCCGACGACACTTACCTGCGGCACCTTGAAGTTCACCTTGGACGAAACGATTCCCTCTTTATCGTCCTTTTCCTGGTTAGCGTTCTCGTTGTCTGCGTCCCCAAATCCATTTTCGTACAAAGTCGCAACGGCTTCAGCCCACAGACGGTGCATGCTCTGCGCACCCTTTTCGGCGGGATGCACGCCATCGCTGGCAGAGAGTTCTTCGGGGTGCTTGGAGAAGTAATCGTAAAAATCCGGGCCCTTAGGCAGGTTGTTTGTTTCGGTCAGCTCGTCGATGGCATCGAGGTAACCCTGGTACACTTGCCACTCGGCGATGTCGGGATTGGTGGCGATCATGCGGGCGATAATGGGCGTTACCCCGTGAGCTTTCGCCGTGTCAATGATTTCCTGCATGTTCTTCTTGAACTTCGCCAGGTTCCAGCCAGTCTCATCGCCCCAGGCATCGTTGGTTCCCATTTCGATGGCCCAGAACTTGACATTGCCGGCATACTCGCCATAATACTTGAGGCCTTCGACCACGCCCGTGGTGTTCACGCAACCGATGCCGCCGCGGAGCATTGCAGGGTAGTAATCGGGATAGCGGGCGTGAATCAACTGAGAAAAGTTGGAGTCCACTTCTGTCTGCTTCAGGCCCATCTGGCTGATGCTGGTGCCCATAAAGAACCAGGTGTCGTTTCCGCCATCGCTCAAGTCGTAGGCGCCAATTTCTTCCAGGTTCTTGACGGCTTCGTCGGCCACGATCTTGAACCAGGACTTGCCTGCAAAATCTACCGCGATGCCGCGGCTCATGGCGCCACTTTCGCCAACCTGGGCCACAACTTCCCAGTCACCGTCAACACCGTCGGTGGAATTTCCGGAGGTCAGAATCTTGAAGTTCTGCAGGCTGGATCCTTTCGTAGGAAAGTGCTGGCAGCTCGCCGCATGAACATATTCGTCGCCTACCCAGGCTTCATCGCCGCGAGTCTCCCAGGTAATAAAAATTCTGGACGGCCCCTCCCCCACATTCAGGGCCAGTTCCTTCGCCGAGGCCACCTGATTAAAATCCAGATGACCATCAGTATAGACATCAGGTTTCCAGTTGGAATTGAGGGCGCCATCTACATAAAGATTCTTGCCGATGCTCAAATTAACATTGGCCTTAATGGCAGATGCACTTACCGAAAGACCCAAAACACACGCCGCAACGGCGCCAACACCAAACATTTTCATAAACACTCCATAAGCGGCCCAAACCCATTCTGCACCGCGGTCTAAAAATAATCCCCATAATGGGGGTTCGCAAAATAATAAACCGCATACCTTATAGATCCGTTGGAACAGACGCAACAAGGAACATCACCAACGCAAAAAGGGCCTCCCGGAGGAGACCCTTTAAACGCTAAGGAATCGAATCGATTACTTCTTGCAGGCGCCCTTGGCTGCCATTTCGTCGGGGCATTCGCAGCCCTTATCGGTGCATTCCAAAGTTTCCAGCGGATCGCCAGCCTTGTAGGTAGACCAGTCGGTGTGCCATGCGTAGTTGTTGGACTTTTCCTTATTGATGGTAGTCATGTAATGGTCGATCAGGTACTGCGGGCATTCCACTTCTTCCCAGTTGTAGGTGGGATTGTCGGCAGCCATGAACCAGTCAGCAAACCAGTGGCAACCGCGGAGCAGGTTGGGAAGGCCAGCATTACCGAAGGCGGCATCGCACATTTCCTTCACGCAGGTCTGGTAAGATTCGAGAGTGTTGTCGTAGCCAAGCTTGCTCTGGCATTCAGTGAGGAAGCCGCCGAAGCCTGCGCCCCAGTTCACGTCTGCACCGTTCACCTGGACAGAGAGTGCGTCAAAGGCGCCCACGCCACCACCCGGAACCATCAAGTCGAACTGGCCCACTTCCACATCGTGACCAATGTTGGAAGTCATGACCACCATGTGCTTGCCCTTAAGAGCCTTGTGGGTAGCCTTGGCAGCATTGTTGGCGCTAGCATCCTTGAAGGAGCCGTTGTACTGCAAGTGGAAGCACTTACCGCAAGAAGTTGCGGAGCCGGGACCTGCCACGTATGCATAGGAAAGAGTATCGTTAACAGCGATGGGAGCCATGTCGGTGCAAGTGAACACACCCTTATCCTTGGCTTCGCCACAGGCGCTGTTGGTTCCTTCGTAACCCATCCAGTACTGCTGAACGGCGTGGCCCAAAGTAAAGGTGGGAACTTCCACGTCGTGGATGTTGCAGTTACGGGCGGTAGTCATACCGGCTTCGTAGCTTGCCTGGGTGGTGGTATCGGTCTTGCCTTCTTCACCATTGCTGATCCAGGAGCAGTGAGGCTTACAGGCGTCCCAGTAACGGGAGTTCCAACCGGTCTGGCCGTTGCTCAAGATGTCCTTGGTGTATTCTGCCGGAGGAGCGCCATAAGATTCAATAGAGGGGAAGCCATTTTCCAGGGAGGGCTTTACAGTTTCGCTGCTGGAAATTTCTTCCTGAGTTCCACCGGGGCCGACAATGGGGGTAGATTCGGAGCTGGTGATTTCCTGAGTACCACCAGGGCCAACAATGGGAGTTGATTCAGAGCTGGTAATTTCCTGGGTGCCACCGGGGCCGACAATGGGAGTTGATTCAGAGGAGTTGGGATCAGACGGGTCCGGCGTAGAGGTTGCTTCGCACTTGTTTACCAAGTCAGCATAGCCGGCTTCCATGACCACATTGCCTTCGTTATCGTAGATGTTGATACCATCGTAGGTACCATAGGCATAGCCGTTAGCCAAGGTCACCTTGCCGACACCGTCAATTCCACGGGGATAAACCAGGAGCTTGACAGAACCCAGGTCTACTACAGAAACCTGTTCCGTAGCGACGATACCGGAGCAAAGATCGTTAACGGGACCTGTACCCGGTCCATCGGAACTGCTGTCACTGCTACAAGCCACAAAGGCGCCAGCAACCGTCAAGGCACCAGCAGCCACTAAACTTTTATAAAAGGGATGTTTCATAATACCTCTCTCATATGTGCCAAACCCAAACACGACACAATTTTACACTCGGGGGTAAAAATATATTCACAAAGCACATTTTCAAACAGTTGAAACCTTTTTGAAAGCTGAAAATGTTCCCGAAATGTACTCAAAATGAATTCAAATCCAATATTGGTGTAATTCAAAAAGGCAGTGATTCAAAAAAGGCAGTGGATTTCGCAGATTTTCTCCGTTTTCCACCGCCTTTTATTTACTTTATCTAAAATAAATAGTCCCAAACGCACTTCAATTAGGGTAAAATCCGTCCAAATGGACGTTTTTTCAAAACAAAAACAGTCCGATTTCGCCCAAAAACCGCCGAGATTTCATACAACATAATAAAAAGGCAGTGGATTTCACGGATTTCTCCGTTTTCCACTGCCTTTTTCTTGTAACTCACCCTTCATTAAGGGCAAGAAGCATTTTAGTCCTTGAACTTGACCTGCTTGGAGCCGGCAACAACTTCGCCGACCTGCACCCACTTTTCGCCCTTGGCTTCGAGATGAGCAACAACTTCAGCCTTGTCAGCCGGATCGATGAAGATCAACATACCCATGCCCATGTTGAAGGTAGAGTACATTTCGTCCTTCTCCACAGAGCCTTCCTTCTGGATGAGCTTGAAGATCGGAGACGGATCCCAGGAGGTACGGTCAATGATAACGTCCACGTCATCCGGGAGGATACGGGGAATGTTACCCTGGTAGCCGGAACCAGTGATGTGAGCGAGACCCTGGATGATCTTCTTGTTGCAGAGATCGATGAGGCTGGGGTAGTAGCTGCGGTGCGGCATGGTGAGAGCTTCGCCGATGGTCATGTTGGTGCCTTCCAGCGGAGTGTCAACCTTGTAGCCGGCAACGTCGAAGAGAACCTTACGAGCGAGAGAGTAACCGTTGGTGTGGAGACCGGTGGACGGGAGACCGAGGATGATGGTACCCGGCTTGATCTTCTTGCCGTCGATGATGTTTTCGCGTTCTACGACACCCACGATGGTACCGGAGATATCGTAGTCACCCGGACCGTAGAAGCCCGGCATTTCTGCAGTTTCGCCACCGATGAGCACGAGACCGTTTTCGCGGCAAGCCTTAGCCATACCTGCGACCAGCTGGTCCATGACACCCGGTTCGAGACGACCGGTAGCAACGTAGTCGAGGAAGAACAGCGGACGTGCGCCCTGGACGAGAATATCGTCGCAGCAGTGGTTCACGATATCCTGACCGGGCAGAGTATGAGTGCCCATTTCGATATCGACCTTGAGCTTGGTACCCACACCGTCAACGGAGCTGACGAGAACGGGGTCCTTCATGCCAAGGTGGTTGAGGGTGAAGAGGCCACCGAAGTTGCCAACATCACCGAGAACGCCTTCGTTAAAGGTGGTACGGACGGACTTCTTGACTCCGACCATTGCTTCGTCTGCACGGGCCAGAGATACACCAGCGTCTGCGTAATTCATCTTTTTATCCTTCGCCCCATGCCGGGGCGTGTTTTGGGGTCAACTTACTGACCACCGTTTTGTTTTTCATCAATATTTCTGAGAGCATCCAGGATGAGGCTAGTTGTATCAGTCATCTGGTTGATGTTTACAACTTCCGGCATCAAGTGGGTATCCAACTTGTACAAGGTTTCGTCGCCCCATGAAAGCATTTTTTCAAAGGCGTCTGGGCCTGCCAGTTTACCGCACTTGGCACAGCAAATTCGACCATCTCTAAAGGCGATAAAGCCCTTTTCGCCATTGCACTCGAAAATCACGGTGCCAGTGACGCGGCTCTTTTCCATGGTCTGGGCAAAGTCGATAAAGGGAAGAACCTTACCGGAAGCCAACAAGGAAAGACGTTCAAATTCATCGAATGCCTTGTTCTTGGCGCGGAGTCGGTCTGCCACCACCTTGTACAAGTACACCATGATGCTGGGGTTCTTGTCCAGGAACTTCACAAACTCTTCGCGGGGAATGTGGAGCACGGTGCAGCCATCTTCGGCGGCGATCACCGTATTGCTGGTAGGTTCGTTACAAATGATGGACATTTCACCGAAGCATGCACCTGCTTCCAGGGAAGCCAGCATATTGTAATGACCGTCAGCAAGAATCTGACCGCAAATCATGGCGCGACCACTCTGCAACACGCAGAACGAATCACCGATAACGCCACCGTTAATAATAATCTCGCCCGTATCGTATTCACGAATCTGGGCATTCAAAAGCAAATAGTCAGCACAATCGCGAGGTACCTGCTGCAAAAACGGGGTACCCAGCTCATAATTGGCCGAAATCCAGTCACCTATACCTGTATGAGGTTTCATCATATTGTAAATATTAGAAAATATTGCGGTACCATTCAAATGCCGGATTCCCGGAAACGGGCTTTTTGGCGGTCGTGGAAATCAGGCTGGAGAGATTCTCCACCAATTCGTCGGGCCTTGCCACCGCACCTTCAAAGAAATCGTTTCCGCCACCGGGGCCCTTGCGCCCATCATTCTGCAAGACCTTCTTCTCCTTGAAAGCCTTGATGTAGGCGGCGCGGGGCTCCGCAGCCAGGATTTCTTCGGGAGTGCCGAACATACCGGGGTTAATCCAAATATCGACGGAGTCTGCCAGGGCCATCACATCTTCAATGGTGAGCTTCAGTTCGCGGGTAGTGTCGGACGCCCACAAGTAGCAGCCGCCTGCTTTTCTGATCAGGTCGGCAGTATAGCTACGTCCACCGGGGGCGTACCACACGCCGCCATAGCTCATGCCCGCAAGAACCCGGGGGCCCCTTGCCACAACCTTAAAACCACGCTTTTCATTTTGCCCGGAACGCACTACCTTCTGTTCTACACAGGGGTCGGCGCTTCCTGCCGGATCTCCATAAACAAGGGAATCAGAGAAAGACTCCGAATCTTTTTTTTCGTCGGGCATTTCTACGTTAAACAGGGAACTATAAAGCTTGATCCACGCCGCCTTGGCCTCAAGGGAATTCTCCTGCCATTCGGAGGTAAGCATTACGGGTATGCCCAGCTTTTCCATACGGTCGTAATCGTCCTGGGAACCGCCTGTGACAAAGGTCATGACCAGGTCCGGCTTTAAGGCGATGAGCTTCTCGTAATCCACATTCATGCCGTCGGGGCTTACTTCTGCGACCTGCCCTGCGGCGGCCTTTGCGTACAAAGTAGAATCCGCAATGTACTTCCCGGCACCTACCGCTATAATGCGGTCTTCCACACCGAGGCGAAGCATGTAGCCAATCTGGGCCGATGAAAGTACCGCCACCCTCTGGAGAGGCGTCCGCAGCACCATGGCGCTAGACAGTTCCCCGGGCAAGGCGCCCCCCGCGGTAAAGGCGGCAGAATCCCGAAGCACAAAGATTTTCTCCAAGGTGTCGGCCCCCACGATGGAGCGGATAGCGGCCACCTGTTCCCCGCAGGCGGAATCCACCCACAGAAGGTTGGTCCGGGCGCGGTCATCCCCCGCCACAACCTGCCAATTTTTCTGAATGGAACTGCCGCAGTCCTGCTGAACGGCTTCAACGTTCTTCTCTTTTTTAGCAGGCTCGGACCCGCAGCCCACCATTATCAAGGCGATTAAAATCCCCAATGCCCCGACTTTTCCACCAAAAGTCAACATCTTTAATCCTCAAATTCATCGTAAATCGTTGATTTTTAACGCTTTAACAAATTTTCCACTGCAAAAATCCTCAACATAATGTATCTTATATGTTCGGAATTTATAAATGGGATCTTTTATGAAGACAAAGATAACCTCTTTTTTGACTGCAGCTGTCCTTAGCGTACTCGCTCTGGCAAACTCTTCCTTCGCTGAAGCCGAATCCGGTTTCTACGACAAGGACCATATCCGCGGATTCGTATCCTTCGGCACCGATTTCCGCATCATGCACGATGATTTCCAGAGCTACGTGAACCACCTGGCCTTCGTAAAGGGCGGTCATACCGTGTCCACCGATGAAGGCGACGTCTTCTACAGCGGTGGCAAGATGAAGTACAAAACCTTTGACGACTACTACCTGGGTCTCCACGCCATCTTCGGCGCCCAGTACAAGCAGTTCCAAACCTGGATCGACGTAAACTTCATGCCCACCCAGATTTCTGAACGTCCCAGCAATACCTACACTGCCAAAGCCTATGACGCCAATGGCGATGAGCTTCATATGAAGTTCCCCCTGTACGACGTCAAGTGGTACAGCTACGGCGCCGACTGGATGTTCGGCTGGAAGCTCTTCGGCGAAAACACCTTCATCAACTTGATCCCCGCCGTCGGTTTCGGTTTCAACCTGATCAACATCCACTTCGCCTCTAACTTCGAAGTCACTGACTTGAACGGTGGCGAAACCTACAACTTCCGTAACCGCTACTACAGCGCCATGGCCACCACAGTCAACAGCGAACTGGAAGGCCGCCTGGAATTCGACCACCTGGCATTGGGCGTCTATGTCGGTTACCGCTTCGTACGCTACAATGAACTCAGCGTCGAAGGCAAGGAACTGGTCAACACCGAATATATCGGCGACGACACCGACAACAACGGCGACACCTTCTTCCTGGGTCTGCGCCTCACATGGATCTTCCACAGCGACTGGCAGACAAAGCAGGAAAACAAGCTTTAATACTCTCCGGAGTTTCGCATTTCGCCCAGAGGTCATTTGGCCCCTGGGCTTTTTTCATGCCCGCCAATCCGTCATCTGCAAAACGGCCCACAGCCAGCCCGTCATCCGTCACGCAGGTTAAACCGCCACCGCCGACTGCAACATCCGGGGCGGTCCCAACCTGGGGGCGAAAGAAGAATCCCGTAGGCGGAATATCGTTTGCAGGATCGTGGTCCAGAATCCGCTCCATGGCAACGTAGTGCGCACAGCGTAACCTGAGCCCCGTATCGGTCCTCCAGTGCACATAGCGGCTGTTCTTGGGGTAGCTAAAACTCCAGCCCAGCAGAAGCACAGGCACCCCCATTTTCTTGAGCCTATCTACAAGGGGAACATATTGCCCCTGGGTGCTGAGCAGTACCACCGCATCCATATCGCAGTATGCGGCAAACATCTCGGCGTCCTTGATCAGCCCCAGGTTCGGCCCCATGTGGCCATCGTCTACAGGAAGGTCGCTGTAATGGACCTGATACCCCGCATTCATAAGTTCGAACTCGAACTTGAACACACCCTTGACCCCCCTGGCGTAAATGTGGGGGTTCCTCTGGGGGTGATAATAATGGGACTCCAGGGCGACAACCCGATTGGCCCTGTTGAAGTAGCGCTGGATCTGCAACTGCACCCAGAACTTGAGCCCCCGCAAATCCAGACTTGCGTGGTAGCGGTGGTGGACCCTATAGTACTCGTTCACCTTTTTCAGGGTGTAGCCATCGAGAAAGAAGCCCACCCGCAAACAATTCCCAGTCATAATGCCTCCTGACGGTTAATGGTTCTTTCCTATTAACACGCAGGAAAATCCGGGAGTTTTCGTTAAAAATTGTTAACAAAATAAAAAATGCCGAAATTTATTCAAAATCAGCATTTTTTACATCAAAATTTTTTAAATCAGGTCGCGTTTATTTAAGTCATCCATCAAGGATCCGGGCATCCATTTTTCAAGGGCCCTGTACTTGGGATTATCCAGCTTGGCACGCCATTCCGCCGCCTTCTCTTTTCGGCCGGCATCGTTATGAATGCGGATCAGGTTCAGCACGGAACACCAGTATCGAATGGAGGCGCCAGTACGTTCCAGATAGGCGGCAGCACTCTCTTCGTAAATCCGGGCGGCTTCATCATAACGCTTCAGGCGGTAAAGCATGTCGGCCTTGATCTGGAGCATCACGGGATTTCCCGGTGCGCGGGCCAGGCCACGTTCGGCAAGCTTCAGGCCGGTGGCGTAATCTTCCTTGTCGTAGTGCATCCAGACCAGGGGCGTAAGGAACAGGGGCCAGAAGCGGCCCGACACCTTGGAGGCGCTATCCAAAACGGAAAGGTATTCGGCACGGTTGTCGGACTTGAAGGGAACCCAACTGAAACTCTTGTCGATATAGTAGGCGTAGATGGCAAAGAACGTGCGGGCCTCCAGTTCCTTGGAATCCTCGAAGGCCTTGGCGGCGGAGCGGGTGGTCATGGCGCCTTTTACAGAATGACCGGTCTCCCCCTGCACATAGCCGATCTCGAAACGGCGCAAGGCGTCCCACAGTCCCGAGGCTTCACACTTCTCGAGGCTACGGCCGGCATGATGGAGGGATGCGGTATCCCCCTTGTCGTCATAAATACTAATACGGACAACCCCTTCCAGAATACAGCCCAGGCCCTTGTTCTCGGCGCGCAGTTCCTTGGCATACTTCAGGGCGTCATTATAGCGCAGGGCCATGGTGGCCTCGGTGGCCTTTTCCCACAAAGCGGCCTGCCTTGCATCCAGGGCAAGAGTCAAATCGTGTTCGTCGGCCGCAAAGGCGACAACAGAAGCCAGGGCAAGACAGAATATCAAAAGGAATCTGGAAAACATCAGGGTAAATCTAGAAAATTGCACCACCGGTGTTTATGGGGGATGTTGATAAGTTGTGATTTGCGACAGATTACAAACACTTTATCAACAGAAAAAGAAGACCCCGATTTTCGCTATTTCACCCCCATTTTCGAAAACATTGTCGCAGGTTCTTATTCCAGACAGGAATATTCGTCTCGACGGAACCGCATACGGTCAAAAACAGGGTTAAAATGCCGTAATTTAATGAAAATCAACAAGTTAGACTTTTAAAAACCGGCATTTTCATATATAAAATCGGGCAAAAAACGCAAACGGTTAAACTTACTTATTATTTACGAATAAAAAAATCTGTTGTCAAAGCTCTAAAAAAAATCTATAAATAGTACAAACATTCAACAACTTTTCAACAATTCACAAACTAATCAACATGTAGAAACATTTTTTTTCGTTCCAGGCGATATACTTGGTGGAGGTCCCATGAAGATATTCCGCAAAACATCGGCACTGTCCTTCTACTTGCTCAAGTCCGGCTTCCAGGCATTCAAGGCAAGGATCAAGGAAGAGCTGGACGCCACCGGCACCGTGAACCTGGACGACATCATCGATGACGAAGAGCTGCGCGCCTTCTACCGCCGTGGGGAATCCCCCGCATTCGTAGCCGCAGCCCTCTGCCCCGCAGGCATCGACGACTAGAAAGTTTATTTCTCTCCTCCTAGAAACAAGAGCCCCGCAGTTTTAAACCGCGGGGACTCTTTTTTTAAATGCAATCAGCTAGATGTCGTCGCGACCCATATCGTCAGGCCCCATATCGTCGGAACCGTCCGGCGGCAGCCGCAATTACTTTCTGGCGGGGCAGCCTTCGACAGTTTCGAACTTGCCCTTGTTCACCGTAACGATCTTGGTGTTGGTGTTGGCGCCACGCTTGAACTTGATGTCTCCATACACGCCCTTGAAGACGGCGGTGTTGTTGATGGAGTTGGTCAGGCTGTTGGGCTTCTTTGCGATGGTGCTGAACACGATGTTTGCAGCGTCGTAGCTGAGGCCGCTGACCTTGTCTTCGCCCGGTTCATCGCCCCAGCGTTCCTTGAAGTCAGACACGAACTTCTTGAGGTCGGAGTTGTCGCCGCCCATGTCCAGGGCCGGCACGCTGAAGTAGGAGCTGTCCACCAGACGCTTGCCCTGGATCAGCAGTTCGCGACCATACCAGCCGGAAGCGCCCAGCAGGCGACCGGAAATCTTGTTGAATGCCACCTGACCTGCCATGAGGCCTGCATCGCCGGGGTTGGTTGCGGGGATAAAGATACCCGGGATATCGAAAGTGGAGTCAGCCATGTAAGCCTTGCGTTCCTTGGCGTTGATGGCATCCAGGTCGGAAGCGCCACGGGCCAGGTTGCGGCGGCGGTTCAGCTGCTTGAAGCGGACATCGCGGAGCAGGTCAAATTCAGTCTTGTAGTCGGGGCGGCCTTCTTCGTAGTTGCGGAAGGCGACCACGTTACCACCGCGGCGTTCAACAGCCTGGGTAAAGCTCTGGCTCATGGAAGCACCGTAATCACCCAGGGGGCTAAGAACGGCGAATTCCTTGATGTTCAGGCAGCTGGTAGCGAAGTCTGCAATCTTGTGGGCCAGGTTATCCATGGTGATGTTCACCTGGAAGATATTGGGACCCATCTTGGCGATGCCGTCATCCGTTGCAGTGGGAGTCAGCATGGGGATGTTCTGGAAGTTGCTGCCCAGCCAGGCGCCGACGGTTGCAGCCGGAGCGCTCATGATGGGGCCGATCACGGCGATCACGCTATCCTGGTTGATAGCCTGCTGGGTACGGAGGAGAGCCTGAGAGGCATCGGCGCGGGTATCGGCGGTACGGATATTCACCTTACCAGCCAGGCCAGCCTGTTCGTGGGCGAGAATCACACCCTGAATGGCAGCAGCACCGAATTCGGCGAAGTCACCGGACAAGGGAGCCAGCACCAGGACGGTGGGCATGCCGGCACCGTAGCCTTCCAGGGACTCGATGCCACGCTGGGCGGTGCTCAGAAGCTTTTCGGAAATATCGGAAGAAGCGGCCACCTTCTTGTACCAGTAGCGGGCGGCGCGGTAACGCTTGACGTTCTGGCATTCACGGCCAATCTGCAGCTGCATCCAGCCGATAACATCCTTATCCACCGGATACTTTTCCAGGAGAGCCTGGAGCTGGTCAGCGTTCAAAAGGGAAGCGGCCAGAGTCTGTACTACCACGTCCTTGGTACGGGCACGGGCGGCAGGATTCTTGGAGTAGGCCAGGATGCGGTGCATGGCTTCGACACCTTCGTAAACGTTGCCCTTTTCTACCATGACAATGGCGTGGGCCAGTTCCATGCGTTCACGGTAAACCGTGTTCACATAGTATTCCAGGAATCGGGAAGAAACCTTTTCGGCCTCGTCGCGGTTATGTTCGCGCAGGTAGCATTCGGTGAGCATGACGGTTGCCTTTTCACCGGAAGACTTGCGGAAGCTGGACTTGTAAAGCTTCTGGAGGGGGGCGATAGCCTCGGCGCACTGGCCGTTCTGAATCAGGGACTTTGCCTGGGAAATTTCATCCTGGGCGAACAGGGAGGTTGCGAGGGATGCAACCAGAACAAGGGGAAGAAGACGTTTCATACTAGGATTCTTCGACGGACTGAACCACGTCGTGCTCTTTCTTGATTTGTTTCTGGAGGGATTCGGGCAGCTTAGCCCAATCCATAATATCCACGCGGAAAGGCAAGCCGCTGTCGACAAAAGCCTTTTCAATGGTGGTCATGGTTTCAAAGGAAAGGGGTTTTTCGGAAATCACCACCAGTTCCAGTTCCGTATCGGGAGTAAGGTCTACTCCTGTCACACGGGCGCCATGGGCCCAGACTTCCATACCTTCAAAATGGAGGGCAAGGATACGCTGGACCGTTTCCAAATGATTAGATTCGATGCATAAAGCCATGGGGGGAAATATAGTTAATCCCGTCAGCGGTACAGGAAATGGAGTACCCAGAGCTCCGTATCTGACCCTACGCGAACGGGAGGGCCCCAGGAATCGATACCGGAACTGACCAGCCAATGGACCCCATCCAGCATGCCAAAACCGTATGCCAGGCGCCAAACCAGGCCAATAATCAGGTTTCCGGGGAAGAACTGCCCATCGTGAGTATGGCCGGAAAGGGCGAAATCAGGCAAAATTCCCGAATATTCGGGTTCAATACCCTTTGGCTGGTGGTCCAGCAGGATCCAAGGGCTAACTTTACGGTAAGCGCCAGAGGAGTCAGACTTGAACTGCTGCGGCACCAAATCCGCCAGAGGTTTACGTTCGGTACCGCGGGTACGGGCCACCTGGAAATCAGTACGGCCGGTAAAGCAGACTTCGGGGACGCTAACCTTACTAAAACAGGCGGTAGAATCGTCCATAGTGACCCAGCCGTTGCTTCGGAGCCATGCCAGCGTATTGGAACCGTTACGTTCCTGCATGGCCTCGTGATTACCGTTGATGGCTATGGCGGCCACCTTGGCGGACTTGGCCACCTTCGCCATGAGGGGGCCATAACCCCATTCGTCCATGGTAGCGGTATTTACATCGGACAGGTCACCGCCAAAAAGGACGAAGTCCGGCCCGATGGAATCCACCTGGGCAGCCAGGCGTTCAAGCTTTGCGGTACGGAACAGCGGAGCAAAATGCATATCGCTGAAATAGACCGCGGTAAACGGCTTTTTGGAACCGCAGGAATCGCAGTCCGTTTTCAGGGAGACATCCTGGGTACGCACCTGGTAATCGGCATTATGGGGCACGCCCAGCCCGATAAGGATGAGGGCCAGCAGGATGCTGGCGATAAGAACGCCTCTCGTACTTTTACAAACAAAGTTAGCGCTTGATTTTTGATAACCCGACCCGGTCATTTTATGGCTGAGCCAGAAAAAACGGCCCATCAGGAAGACGTCCAGCAAAATGAACATCCAAAGGGCCTGACACATCCAAATGGTAAAGAATGTCAGGAGGATGGCGCCTACAACGCCGTCCCGCAAGGTCATGCTCAAAAAGATGCCAAGCAAAAAACCGAGAGCCAGCAGTTTCCCCCCTTTGCCGGGAAGGGTCCTGCTGATGTTCAGGTACAATACAACGATGGCAGTGAGCAAAAGTCCGAAGAAAAATATCATAGGGTAAAATTACATAAATTTGGCGTCGTGTTAATCGCTCTCGCCATAGGATTCGTAATGCTGATGACCTACGGAAAAATCCGCAGGTTCAGCTGGCGCGCCCTCTGGAAAATGGCACTGTCGGGAATGACCGCCGTAAGGAACATCGCCATCGTCATGCTGCTGGTGGGGGCACTCACTGCGTTGTGGCGGGCCTGTGGAACGGTAGCCTTCATTGTCAATGCCGCCTCGGGAGCGCTTACGCCAGAACTTTTCCTGCCGGCGGTTTTCATCTTGTGCGCCGCCGTCTCGGTGCTTACGGGAACATCCATCGGAACGGCCGCCACCATGGGCGTCATCTGCATGGGCGTAGGGGCCGCTATCGGAGTCGACGAAGCCATTTGCGGCGGGACCATTCTTGCCGGCGCCTATTTCGGTGACCGTTGCTCGCCAGTCTCTACAAGCGCCATGCTGGTGGCAGAAATTACAGGGACGAACCTCCATGAAAATATACGGGGCATGATCAAGTCCGGTTGGAAAGCCGCCTTGGCCGCCCTGGCAATTTATGGAATCCTGGGCTACGTCACAGGCACAGTTCCCTCTGACGTAAATCCATCTGACGCAAGTCTCGCGGTCGGAGCAGACAACATAACGAAACTTCTGCAGCAGCATTATGACCTGGGCATTGTCACCCTCTTGCCAGCCGTCGCGATTCTCGTCCTTGCGGCCCTGCGGTTCAATGTAAAGATGACCATGGCCGTAAGCATCGCCATGTCCCTCGCAATTTGCATCTGGCAGCAGCAAATGACCGCGGCCGAGACTGTCAAGACAGCCTTCCTGGGATTTGACGCCCCTGCAGAAATTTCCATGATGAATGGCGGTGGCGTTTTCGGAATGGTCAAGATGATTGTAGTCGTCGCCATTTCCCTGACTTATGCGGGACTCTTCAAGGGCATGGGAATTCTAGACAAGATGAACCGATTCGCAAGCCGTATCGCAAACCGACTTCCTCCTTGCGGTTTCGCCTCCCTTACGGCGGTTGCCTCAAGCGCCCTTTCCTGCAACCAGACTCTGGCCATCGTGCTGACCAACGAAATTTCAGGCAATGTCATTCCCGACAAAAAGGAGCGGGCCATGGCCATCGAGAATACGGCCGTCGTGATTGCACCCCTTGTTCCCTGGACGGTAGCAAGCCTGATTCCCCTGGGGACCATAGGCGCCCCTACCGCAAGCATCCTTTTTGCCTGCTACCTGTATCTGCTCCCGATTTCAAACATCGTTTCAGAAATGCGGATCCGCAAAAAATTCGGGGCGGTAATTTAATTGAATCTGCGCGGCCTACTTCCAGGCGCCGGCCAACGCCTTCGCCATAATTTCGTCTAGCAATCCGCGACAACCTTCGTTTACGTCGCGCCAAGTCGCCTCGAAATCACCGGTATACCAGGGGTCAGCCACATCGCCCGGGCGACTGGTCCAATCCATCAGCAGCGAAACTTTGCGGTCTTCATTAGCGGCGCCGTCAATACCACGGGCCGTTTCCTTCTCGTAGCTTTCGGCATTAATGTTCCAGCGCAAATTGCGGAGGTTATTGCGGTCCATCAGCACCACATAATCGTAGCGGTCATAATCCCGCTGATTGAACTGTCGCGCGGCATGTCCGCTGCAATCAATCCCGCGGGCATTTAACAACCGACGGGCAGGCGGATAAACCGGATTCCCGATTTCTTCGGTGCTTGTAGCGGCACTTGCAATCTGAAAATCTTTCTCAGTCAGACCTGTAGCGCGAGCGTCAGCTCGTGCGTCATTGGCTGTATTTCCAAAAAAATCCCTGACCATCTTCTTCATGACGAATTCCGCCATGGGACTACGGCATATGTTACCGTGGCACACAAAAATAATGCTAGGCATCAATTCCTCAGTATTTACACCTGCTTTCCAAGAACTTCCATCAGTTCCGGAACAGAGATGGGCTTGGACACATGACCATTCATGCCAGCGTCAAAGGCCTTCTGGCGGTCTTCATCAAAAGCATTGGCAGTCACGGCCACCACAGGAATCAAGGCCTTTGCAGAGTCCGTCATCTTGCGGATAGTCCGGGTTGCCTCATAGCCATCCATATTGGGCATCTGGATATCCATCAAGACGGCGTTATAGGTTCCTGCGGGATTCTGCCTAATCTTTTCGACGGCGGCAAGACCGTCTTCAGCCAGATCCACCTCGAATCCCAATTCCTCCAGGATGGACATTGCGATTTCCTGGTTCAGCGGATTGTCTTCTACCAGCAAGATTTTCTTGCCCTTAAAGTCAAAGGCGTTCGACTTAAAAAGTTCTTCGGTAGGATCAATTCCAAGTTCCTTCGCAGACGCATTCTTTATCACCAGGTCGCTAAACTTGAACATCACATTCACCGTGATTTTCGTTCCAACGTTCGGTGTGCTGTCAACGACAATCGTACCGCCCATCATGTCAATGATGTTCTTGGAAATGGCCATCCCCAGGCCCGTTCCCTGAATGCCGCTAACAGTTGATGTTCTTTCGCGACTAAAGGTTTCAAAGATATGATTCCTAAAGTCGGCACTCATACCGATACCCGTATCCGCAACGATAAACTGGTAGTTTGCAAAACCTTCGGGAGCGCCTCCACGTTCCACAACCGACACGACCACGCGGCCACCTGGGCGGGTAAACTTGATCGAGTTCCCCACGATATTCAGAATCACCTGTTTCAGCTTCAGGTCATCGGCAAGAACGACCTCGTTGGTAAGGGCGTCATAGAAGCTGATGCTTACACCCTTTGACTGGGCGGTATTCTGCACCATGTCCTGAATTTCGCGGATCATGGAAGGCAAGTGGACTCGGTCTTCGGAAAGTTTGACCTTGCCGCTTTCGATTCGGCTCATGTCAAGCACATTGTTGATCAGCGAAAGCAGATGACTACTAGAGATGGAAATCTTGTTCAGGTAACTTCTAACCGCATCCGTATCCCGCACATGGATCTTCGCCAGGTTAGTAAAGCCAATGATGGCGTTCATGGGCGTGCGGATGTCGTGGCTCATGTTGTTCAGGAAGATGGTCTTGGACTGATTGGAGCGTTCCGCCACCGCCAAGGCATTGGACAGCAATTCACGATGTTCCCTTTCCTTTGCCATCAAGTCGTCAACGGTCTTGCATCCAAGAATGATCACATTCTTCTTCAAATTCGAGAAGTAAACCTTGGTAAAGGAGGATTGGGTATAGTGCTTCTTGTTACCCCATTCTGCGCGGTAGGTGCAAATATATTCCGACTGTTCCTTCAGATTTTCAAGAACCACATCCAGAGACGAAGCCCTTAAGACTTCTGAACGATCCTCTTCGCAAACATACTTGTTGGCAAACAATTTCCAGGCCGCGTCATAGCTTTCCTGGTAAATCCAGTCCTTTTCCTTCAGGACCATTCCGTCTTTCTTAATGGTTAGCGAGAATCCTCTTTCGATGTCCACCAAAATCGCATAGGGATAATCAAGGCTCAAAGCCTCACTGATCTCGACCTGAATCTGGGTCGCATGGTGAGCCTTCTTCATTCCGGAAACATAGAGCGCCAAAATCGTTATGATGACAAAGGTGATCATCGCCATCAGCAGCACGAAGAAAATCAGATTGTCACGTATAAAGTCCGACATGCTGTAATGGCTATGGTATTCCATGTACTTATAGGCCGCATTATTCATGACATTCATATCCATGAGGCTAAAGCCACGGTTCAGCAAGCTGAGCAAGGCGAAATTACCCTTGCGGACACCTACAGAATAGAAAGAACCCTTGCCTATGGGCATAAACTTGAGCTGCGAGAACTCGGCATCGCGCATCAGGGGATTGGCCTTGAAGGTAATCAACAGGGCACTGGAAGCCTTACCATCTTGCACAGCCCTCATACACTCTTCGGCATTGTCCAGCATCAGCCATTCGCTTCCGGGGAACATTTCCCGCATGAACAGGGTCTGCTGCGGCTTGGCGATCATCGCAATCTTCTTGAAAATGGACTTGTTGTAATCGCCCTTGAACACGACGGACATGGGAACGCTCACCAGCTCCGACGAAATCATCACATTGGACTGTTCCGCATACCACCTGTTACTGGGCAGGGGGAAAACCACATCGACACTGCCACTCTGCAATTCCGTAATAGCCTGGCGGAAATTGACGCAGGGGACATAGCGAACCATCAGCTTGCCATCAAGATTCAACTTCTTGAGCCAGGAATCCATGATGTCCTTGAGAACGCCATTCACACGACCATCGGCGCCTCGCGTACAATAGGGCAAGTGGTCCGGAGCGTAAGCCACCTTTAAAACATTGTGCTTTTCGAGCCATTCCTGTTCGCGGCTAGAAAGTTCCGCACTGACTGACTTGCTCCTGTAATACTTGTTTCGGAGGCTTTCTATGAAGGCGCCATCATCGGAATTGATATGTTCAAGAGCGGTGTTCAGTTCGCGCAGCAGGCGATTCGCCCCCTTTCGCACACAGATATAGGATTTCGGGGAAGCGACGAGCACCAGGGGCTTTACATTCATCCCGCGGTCCAAAAACTTGTCGCTCCCGGCAAAGCCATCCACCTCGCCCCTTTCCAGAGCCCTAGGCAATTCGTTCAGGTCGTTGAAATAGACATACTCCAGCTGGGCCCCCTTTTCAGCAGCCCACTTCTTGAGTCCTGTGGTCAAGTTGCTGTTACGCAGGCAGCCGATCCGCTTGCCGTTAAAAGAACTGATGTCCTCTTCAGACATGGAATTGTCGCCACGTTTCGTAAAGATGAAATGGTAATCCACGTCCATGTAATAGTCAGGATATTCCATCTGACCTTTACGTTCATCCATCTTGGCCAGGCCGGCCATGATGTCCACTTCCCCTTTCAGGAACATGTCGAAAATGGCACCCCAATCCCCATAAATGTACTTGTACTGCCAACCGGTATAGTCGGAAACCTGCTGCAGATATTCGTAGCCATAGCCCGACTTGATAGAACTGTCGGCCATACCTTCCTGGAAATGCTTGCTGGAATAGTAACCAACAGTCACAACCTTAGCCTGATTTGTGGAAGAGGCATCAAATTCCTCTGCAAAAGTGCTGGAAACGCCCAAAACAAGGCCCAGCAGCGCAATTACACAGGTCAAAACAAAACTTCGATATTTACAGGAGCGGACAGTCACACACCAACCTTACACTAATTTTCTGTAAGTAATATATAATAAGTTTTCGTGTAAAAGCTAAGTCCGACCCTAAAGCTCGATGGTTTCTTCATCGCTTTTGATGAATGTCATAAGCCGTTCCAGGGTAAGGGCCGCACCCATACGGTCATCGGGGGAAGTACCGCGACGGTCCTGGGGTTCACTGCCCTGGGAAGTTTCGCGGCAATCATGGGAAGTGCCGCGGTGTGAGTCGTCACGGAGGGAGCATTCCCAGACCACCGCCACGCGGATCCCCATCAGGGATAGCTGATGGCGGGTCTTGATATCACGGGCCATATTGTTGTCGAACTTTTCATTCCAGAAATCGGAATTGGACTTAGGGCGACTGGTAAGCTTGCAGCCATGCTGATGCCAGAAACAGCCGTTCACGAAAATGGCCACCCCGTATTTCTGCACGAAGATATCCGGCGTACCGGGCAAGTCGCGACGGTGCAGGCGATAGCGGAACCCCGCCTGAAAAAGTGCACGACGCACCTTCACCTCGGGCTTGGTATCCTCGGAATGGACCGCCCCCATCATCTGGGAACGGGTCATGGGCTTCCTGGACTTGCGCCGCCCCTTTCGTTTGCGGTTCTCCTTGACAGCCCCAACCACTTTCAAACCCGCTGGTACTTGAAGTAATAGAACAGCGACCAGGCCGCCCAAAGGCAGCACAGCACCATCCCTGCATAACCCATGGTATAGACCACGTCGGCAATCTTGTCGTGTTTCAGCAGCAGCCCTGTTTCAGACAAAATAAAATTCCAGTCATGGAATCCATAAGGAGCCTCGGCTCCGGTACCGCCGCTAATCAGCATCAGGCGCATATGCAGGGCGTCATCGATATAAGGCGCCACATCGATAAAATTCTCGAAGGCCCACCAGAGACCCACCGAAACCCCCATCAAGTCGCGGGGCTTGATCCACAACGCAAAGCAAAACACCAGGGGCATGATAATCTGAAAAAGGCTGCCCCCAAGGGAAGTCACCACAGGCTTTCCGAAAATGCCGAATACGATATGCCCCGTTTCATGGACAGGCAAATTCAGGCAATGCAAATATTGGGCGATGGGAGCATCGTACCCCTGCCGGAACAACTGCGCCGAAAAAAAGATCATGGCCACCAGCAGGACCACCCGCAATCCGAAAAACTGCTGACGTCCCAGAGGTCTCGGGTAAAAAAAGAACTGGGCCACTAACGGCCAGGTCTCGGGATCATCCAGGCGCACGTGAGAAAAACGGCTGCGTTTTACCGTAACCAGTTTCAGCGGAACTTGATCCGTAGACTTTCCCTTTTCTGCTGTCATACCCTAAAGATAAACTTTTAATGACCCGACTCCCCCATTTTATTTACCAAACATTCTAGTTTTTAAGTCAGAAAATCAAGCGCTAACTTTATGGGTTCATTATGAAGGTACAGGAACGTTTTTTAAAGTACGTCAGCTTCCATACCACTTCCGATGAGAACTGCGAAAATTGTCCCAGTTCGGAACGTCAGCTTGCATTGGGCAAGTACTTGGCCCAAGAGCTGAACGACATCGGCTTGCAGCAGGTAAAGATGGACGAACACGGCTATGTGTACGGCTTGCTGCCCGCTACCGCCGGCCACGAAGATGACGACGCCATCGCCTTCATTAGCCACATGGATACCTCGCCGGACTTTAGCGGCGAAAATGTGAAGCCCCAGATTATCGAAAATTACGACGGCGGCGATGTTGTGCTGAAAGGTTCCGGCGCCGTGTTGAAAGTGGCCGACTTCCCCACCCTTAAAACTCTGAAGGGCCGCACCCTTATTACCACCGACGGAACCACATTGCTGGGCGCCGACGACAAGGCGGGCATTGCAGAAATCGTCACCGCCATGGAAGAGCTGGTGGCTACCGACCGCCACGCCGAAAGTCGCGGCTACGAAAATCTTTCCGGCCATGGGGACATCTGGGTTTGCTTTACGCCCGACGAAGAAATCGGTCGCGGTGCGGATCTGGTTGACTTGAATTACATGAAGGCCAAGTACGGCTACACCGTTGACGGCGGCTACGAAGGGGACATCGCCTACGAGAACTTCAATGCGGCTAGCGCAAAGTTCATTGTCCACGGCAAGAGCGTTCATCCCGGTGAAGCAAAGGACATCATGAAGAACGCAAGCCTCATGGCGGCGGAAATCGCCATGGCGCTCCCTGCCGACGAAACGCCCGCCATGACCGAAGGCCACCAGGGTTTCTATCACCTGACAGATATGCAAGGCGACGTCAGCGAAGCCACCCTCTGCTACATCGTCCGCAATCATGACAAGAAGCGCTTCGAGGAACGCCAGGAATTTTTACGCCAAGTTGCCGCGAAGTACAATGCGAAATTCGGCGGTACCGCTTTTGCGGATGCAAGTAAGGAACGTGCCGGCGGCAGCGTCGTAGAACTGCAGCTGAAACATTCCTACAGCAACATGCTGGAAGTCATCGAGAAATGCCCCGAAGTTCTGGAACGCGCCCGTGCCGCCATTGAATCCGTTGATGTGGAGCCGGTCAGTGAACCTGTCCGCGGCGGCACCGACGGCTCCAAGCTCAGCTTTATGGGATTGCCCTGCCCCAACCTTGGAACAGGCGGCTACGGCTACCATGGTCCCTTCGAGCACGTTTCCGTAGAAGCCATGGAAGCCGTGGTAAAAATCATCAAGAAAATCGCCTGCGGGTAAAACAGCGGTCTAAAGGAAAGCCATAAACCTTTGCAAAAGAACCTCCCCAGAGAATTCCGGGGAGGTTTACTTAAATCAAGCTGAAAGTTTTACAACTTTCTTCCCTTTTCGTGCTGTAAGTTCATAGCCTAAAGGGGCAAGTAATGCGGTCAATGTTTTTAGCGTTACATTAACAGGCTGCATGGCTCGCAAATTTTGAATGACTGAAGTCGAAATCCCTGAAAGACTTGACAACTTACGAACGCTGATTTTTTCCTGAGCCATTGCCTCAAGCAACAACTCAGACAAAAGGAAATTTGCGTATTCCTTGTCAAAGGCTTCCTTTTGCTTAGGATCTTCCATCATTTTATCAAATGTTGATTTAGCCTTTGACATAATATACTCCAGCGATTACTCGTTTTTCGTAGTTTTCTTTTCTGCTGATTGCTTTTGATTTTTCTTCTTCCGGAAGCTTCTGACCTTTTTTACAAAAAGCATTCGTCACAATGATTTTCTTGCCTGTATAAAAGAAAGACAGAAACCTATTCGGCTGAGGTTTAAACGCATAAATCTTATCGCCTTCATTTCTAAACTTTGTAAGATCAGAAATACGGCCAAAATCACCCATACGTTTAAAAAGCATCATTACCTTTCTTTTGCTTACATCATTCAATCCATTGAAAAAATCTAAAGCATCACTTTTTCCTTGCTCATCATAAAACCATTCGATGGTGTACGATGAACCATTGTATGCAACAATCTCTTCCAAATGTATCTCCTTTTTGATACACTGTCAAGGGTATGACATCTATATTTTATACTCACAAAATCGGCGCAAATTGAAAACACGGAATCATTGCCTGAGATTCCATTCCCTGTAATTACCATGAAATTTATTTAGGGAGCCTTTCGTTCCCAGCCCTACGCGCACAGTCAAGAGGCTTGCCTCCTCTCTCAGGTTCTGCGGAGATGCCTAATGTGGCACGCTCCCACGACTCGCGGCAGAGAATTTATGATGCCCTACGTATAGGGATTAGCAATGTGCAAAATATAATCTATGCGTAAATCATTTGCAAGACACTGTCGTTATGCAGTCAACGATGCAATTGCGAACACACTGTATTCGCAATCAGGGAATTTGTTATATTCCTAAAAAACTGTAGGCTTAAATGAAATTCATTCTTTTTCTTATTGCACTAGCCTTGATTGCTTGCTCAAATTCAGGTATTCGAAAATACCCGAATGGTCAATTAGTACAGCAGGGTTTCAGAGAAAATGGTGTGGAAGGCGTTGATAAATTTTACCCATCCGGCGCCCTTATGGAGCACAATGAATTTCATGGGGCAGACCGTAGCAACTCAACTATCACTACCTACTACGAAAATGGTTCTATGGAATGCAAGGGTTCTTTCGCGAAGGGAATCCAACAAGGCGACTTTCTCTGCTATTTCCCATCGGGAGCATTGCACGTTTCTGTTAGTGAAGACGGTCATGTAAAGCAATTCTACGAATCAGGCATTCTACTTCAAGAATACTTTATAGAAAATGGCAAAGTGGAAGGAGACTTCATCAGCAATTATCCGGATGGTAGGTTACAATACAGATGCAAGTACAAAAATGACCACGAAATTTCCCGTGAGATTTTTTACAAAGATGGTCAGGTAAAAACCGAGTCAAAAGAAAGTAACGGCAGCAATTCGAATAATCAAAAGACAAGGCCAAATATTCATGTAAGCTACTCATTTCATTCTAATGGGATGCTGGCTCGAAAGGCAATTTTTATTGCAGGACGTTCCGTAGGAAAAGAATTCAGTTATTCACTCAATGGTAAAATAAGTGCCGAAAGGATTTTTGCCTTTAGTGTCCAACAAGGGTTTCAACGAGAATACTATCGCAATGGAAATCTTAGAAATGATTTTGTCATTTACCTTTCGGAATCAGGCAACCACTATGATACCTACTACCATAAATTATTTGACGAAGATGGAAATCTTAAATACTACAAGGATTCCTTGACCGAAAAATTTTTCTATGAAAACGGAAACCTAAAATCGCTAAAAGATTCCACAGGAGAATATTCATATAACGAGGATGGATCGCTAAAAAAAGAAATCGTAAATGGAATTGTACATTGGATAGACAGGGATTGGAACGATTCCTCCAAAATATGCGAATCCTGGAAAGACTCCCTGAACAACGAATACAAAGGCAAATGCACCAATGCAAAAGGCGCTATCATAAGCGAATTCTTTGAAAAAGGAAGAATCGATAACGCGACGGTACACATTCAGAAAAAAAGAATCTATTCCGATAATGGCATCCTAATTTTTAGTTCTGAAAAACAAGATAGTCTGGTAAAGGAAACAGACTTTTACGAAAGCGGTAAACTTTGGATTCAAAAGGAATACTACCTAGAAGGATACAGGCGCAAACTGATTTACTTCAAGGAATATTCCGAAGATGAAATCACAATTCGCGATTACCAGGTTATCGAGGTAGACGGGGTGCGCAAGGCCATTTGTCACTTCAAGGACTTTGAGGGAAATGATGTTGAAGTTCCTCCACGTCGTCGTAACAGACCTTTTAGTATGCAGGACGAAGTGAATGGCTGCATTCGCAAGGAAAGACCGAAGTACGAATACGTGGACAAGTGCGAAGTTTATTAGGAAACATTAAAATGCAATGAAGCTACCGAGAATTCCTCGGTAGCTTTTTTACATCCGATGCTAGATCCTCGCCTACGCGAGGATGACACAACGGGCAAGGACTTTGCGAGTACTATCCCAACTGTCCGGGAAGCACTTTCTTTTCCTTGGGCGGGAACTGCTTATCGAATTCCTCCACGTCGGCTTCACTTACAAAGTAAGGCGCTGGGTCACGGTAGGAACCGCTCACTCCATCCAGAAAGCCAGGCGTCAATTCCCGAATCAGGAAATAGGGTGCGTCGCTGTCAGGATCGTCGGCGTAGCGGATACCCTTGGACGTTGCAGTGACAAAACCGCACTTGCCGTAGAACTGGATGTTACCGCACATGGCGATACATCCGGCGCCCATCTGGCGGGCACGTTCCAGGGCGTAGTCCAGCAGCATCTTGCCAAGGCCCTTGCGTTGCATGTCGGGGCGAACGCTGATAGGCGGCGTCACCGATGATTTCAGCATGGCCTACATTCATGTGGAACTGAAGGAATGGAATTCCAAGCAGCTGGACATCGATATCGATAGCGCACAAACTCTGGTTCGCAAGTATTTCCCCAAGGCAGATGTTGGCGTAGAAGGTTACGCCGTAGAACAATCCTCCATGAACAACAAACTGGTGGAAGGTGAAATCAAATCTGTCTGCATCTCCTTCGTAGTAATTGCGCTGCTTTTGATTGCCTCCTTCATGAGCGTAAAAACTGGTCTTATCGGCATGATCCCCAACGTGGCACCCATCCTTGTGATTGGCGGCGTCATGGGCGCATGCGCCTTCAGCATGGACATGATGACCATGATGGTGATTCCCATGGCCATCGGCATTGCGGTGGACGATACCATCCATTTCGTGAACCATTCCAAGCTCTGCATTGAACGATGCGGCAACTACCGCGAATCCATTCTCGCCACCTTCAGAGACGTGGGCAAGAGCATGGTCAGCACCACCATCATTCTCTGCATGATGTTCCTCGCCTACATGGTCAGCCCCGTCACCATCTTTTTCAGAGTGGGCCTCATGTCACCATCGGCCTCGTCACCGCCATGGTCGCCGACTTCACTTCAGCTTAAATTCACAATCTCCACCATTTCTGCCGGAGTTACAATATTTGACTGTTCGGGGAAATGCTTGATGTTCCCGGTTATCAAATAGGCATCTTCGTCAGCCTTGCCCATCGTAATTTCGTAAAATACGAGATCATCCATATCGGGCAGCACCATTCCGGTCTCAAGACGATCCACATTCATTCCGAAGGTCTTGATAGACTCCAAAAGGAACTGAATGCGTGGCTCTGGAAAACGGAACTTTGAGCGCCTTAGAACCTCGCCATATTCTTCAAGAATTTCTTCGTTGTACAGCGGAACTATCTTGCCTTCAAGCATCATACGTACAACGACAACTGTCGCGGAATCATCACGACGTGCCATCAAAGCAGAAACCAGGACATTTGTATCAAACGTCGCAAGAATCACTTATACGCCTTGGCCTTGCTTCTTTCCCTGACGCACTGAATTTCAGCATTGATTTCATCCAAGGACATTTCCTGCAAGTTCCTTGCACCAGCACGCATCGCATAAAAATTTTCCAATGCCTGTGCTCTCGAGATCGACTCCTTGGATTCAATCTCAAACGGGATTTTTTTCTGGATCAAGACCTGATTCAAAAAAAGCCTAATCGCAGTGGTCATATCAAGACCAACAGACTGAAAAAATTCTTCAGCTTCCTTTTTCAAGGAAGTTTCTACACGCGTTTGAATGACTGTCGTTTCCATCGTTTACCTCAGTATAAATATAATACTTTAGTAATACAAAAGCAATAGTTTAACACTTATTAAAATTTCACGCTTTCCAATCTACTCCATTATTACAAAAAGACGAACAAACAATTGCGTTTTCAAAAAAAAGATTTGACCTTTATTTAATTTGACTATTGCTTGAACTTCTAATAAATTACACTTATAAAAGCAAAATATCGACTTTTTAACTGTTTACAGCTAAATTTATCCTTATGAACGGAAAGGCTATGAAATCTCTCGTAATCTACATTCACGGGAAAGGCGGCAATGCTGCAGAAGCTGAACATTACAAGCCTCTTTTTCCTGATTGTGAAGTCATGGGTTTTGACTACAAGGCAGAAAATCCCTGGGACGCCAAGGACGAATTTATCAAATACCTTGAATCTGTTTCCGCAGGCTATGATCAAGTCTACCTTATCGCCAACAGCATCGGTGCATACTTTTCGATGATTTCCCTTAGTTCATCCCGAATCACAAAAGCTTATTTCATTTCGCCCATGGTGGATATGGAAAAGCTGATTTGCGATATGATGATGTGGGCTGGCGTTTCCGAAAATGAACTCCGCGAAAAGAAGAACATCGCAACGAATTTCGGAGAAACCCTTTCCTGGGAATACTTGAGCTACGTTCGCGAAAATCCCATCCGTTGGACCATCCCCACTCGGATTCTTTACGGCTCAAAAGACAACCTCGTCTCCTTGGAAACCGTTACTGAATTTGCCAATAAGATCAATGCACCACTCACCGTTATGGAAGGCGGTGAGCATTGGTTCCACACCGATGAGCAAATGAAATTTTTGGATGAATGGATAAAGCTACCGGGAAATTCTCGGTAGAATCAATTACAGAGGTTAGAATGTTCTCTTATTATCTTCTTGATTTTCATGAGTTGTTCAATTTAAAAGAAACACTCTTTTATTTAATTCCAATTCTCATTGGGTTTGCATTCGCAATTTTATATTGGCAACCGAAATTCAAAAAAACATTTTTTAGAAAAATTTTTCTCGCTCTGTGGGCGATTGATCTTGTCTACATAATTTATGAACTGCTCTTGAGACGAACGAGTTTTATATCACCTTCTAGAGTAGATGCTAGACCTACGGACATTGCAATCATCGCCCTTGTTCTAGTTGCGTTTTCTATATCCTGCGTTGTAAGCTACTTCTTTAAGCCTAGAAGAATTTGGTCATGGCTATATGTAGTACTGTTATCCATACTCTCGTATGTCGGATTCTCTTATATTTACTGGATTCATTTTCGTGAACCTGTCGCCGATATTGACGACAAAGTTCTAACAGAAACTAGTAGTTACGATTATGAAATAACTTATGAAGACATCTTTGGTGAAGTAGTTTTTGATTCGGACGATTCAACTCAAGAGCACCTCAATAGCCACGGCGACAACGCCTATTTTCCAAGCTACTACGCCAAGGGAGATTCCGTCTATTTTTGTTACCGTTATCGCAAATGCGATGGAATTACCTGGCGCGTGGCACTCGAAAATAAACGGGATACGACATTTTCTATTGAAGCTACGGAAATGGAACCTTGCATACCTAAACTGATTAACAGAGAGGAGACCGCAAAAATCCAAAAGCTGAAAAAAGACATTGATTGCTACCAACAGGAATATTCTGCAAATCATTACCTTGATGGTTCTTATCTGTATTTAACTTTAAACGATTATGGGCAGAAAAAAGTTCGAAAATTATTCTTGGGCAACCCTGACGAATCTGTTCCAAAAGCCTTGGAAATATTTCAACTTGTAAACTCCTTAAAACCAGCGGATCGTCCGCAGAAGCGCGATTTTGATGATGAATGTAGAGAACGCTCCAAGGCACTGAATGCGCTGATGGAGGAGTACGGGCAAGCTCATAGTAATCATGGCAATTACTTAATTTATTAAACGGATAAAAAACCTCCCCGGGAAAACCGAGGAGGCTTTTTTGGTACTACCCTAGTTGTCCGGGAAGCACCTTCTTTTCCTTGGGCGGGAACTGCTTATCGAATTCCTCCACGTCTTTATCGTCGACGAAGTAGGGCGAAGGATCGCGATAACTTCCGCGGATGCCGTCCAGAAAACCAGGCGTCAACTCCCGAATCAGGAAGTAGGGCGCGTCGCCATCAGGATCGTCCGCATAGCGGATTCCCTTGGACGTTGCAACTGCAAAACCGCACTTGCCGTAGAACTGGATATTACCGCACATGGCGATACATCCGGCGCCCATTTCGCGGGCACGTTCCAGGGCATAGTCCAGCAGCATCTTGCCAAGGCCCTTGCGTTGCATGTCGGGTCGGACGCTGATAGGCCCGAAGGTCATCATGCGCAGGCGCTGCGGGTCCTGCGCGGTCTCCCCAGCCTGAGCGGAACCGGCCTGCGGGTCCACCAGAATTTCACTCCAGGCGAACATGACGTGAGCGAGGATTTCGCGACCCACTGCCTCGCGACAGTTTTCGCCTGCGGAAAGCCCGCAGTTCCCAGGGCCTTCCAGCACCAGGCTCAATTCGGGAATAAAGTCCGGATGGTTCCTGTAGCAATGAAGCACGTAATGTTCCGAGCATCCGGGACGATAGACGTTCCAGAAAGCTTCACGGGTCAAGTTTTCAACAGCAGAGAAATCGGCAGGCTGTTCCTGTCGGATAGTGTATTCAGAATTATTAGACATTGTCTTTTCCTTTTTTAGTGTGAAAGGATACGAGTCACGCCACCCGGCGTAACCCGCACTAAACAATGTCCCAGTTTTGGATTCGACCGAAGTCGAAATTATGGATTAAGAACATCCAACTCCGTAATAAAGGTTCGGTTATAATATACTCATTTTTCAAGGGAGTGGTCACAATCCTGCCGTAATTTCTACATTGTCCATAAACACAATCGGCGACTTCCAAGGCGCCACGAGAGGCTTTTATGCAGACTAAGGAATTCAAGACCAGCGGCACCTGCGCCCAGCTCATCACTTTCGACTACGAAAACGGCAAGATGTACAACCTCAACTTCATGGGTGGCTGCAACGGCAACCTGAAAGCCATCGGCAAGCTCTGCGAAGGCAAGGACATGAAGGAAATCGCCGACATCCTGGAAGGCAACACCTGCAACGGAAAATCCACTTCCTGCGCCGACCAGCTGGCCAAGGCCATCCGGGAAGTTCTGTAATTTATTATATTTGACACTCCTAAAATTGCGAGAGTGGCGGAATTGGCAGACGCGCCAGACTTAGGATCTGGTACCTCGGTGTGTGGGTTCGACTCCCACCCCTCGCATAAAAAAGACCTCGTAGCTCGCGCTGCGGGGTCTTTTTTTGGGGGTTAGGAGGAATCCGTCTATACGTAGAACTTTCCACTGCAGGCCAGCAGACCCAACATGTAGAGAAGTCCGTCGTAGTAACGCCAGGTACCCGTAGGAACTTCCAGGTTCCACAGGTCTTCGGCAAAAGGCTTGATCAGCGGATCGCCTTCGGGCAGCGCAATAGTTGCAGCACCGTTCATACCGATAAGGCCACCGGTAGCCAGACGTGCTTCACGGAAGAATCCGGAGCCGTCGATGTAGGAGTCGGCCACATAGGGGCGGTGGTCATTAAAGTAATTCAGCAGGCGGCGGATTTCCGCGATTTCCCATTCACGGACTGCGGCTACGTTGTCGGGCTGGGTTCCCGCGACGCCGACTGCGGCGCCATTCCCGGCAGCGGCCAGCTGGGCACGTTCCAGGTTCTTAGCGTCCAGGGCGATATTCCAGGCTACGCGCCAGGCGTCACCGCAGAAGCAGTGGCTTGCATCGTGCCAGGGAGTCTTGCGGGGAGTGCCGTCAAATTCGCTGTAGTCTGCAGCCATACCCGTTACCGGGTGGCAAGCCTTCTTCAGGTACTCAAAACTGTTGGCGGCAATCTTCTTCCAGAAATCCACATCCTGGTCAGCGGTCACTGCGCCGTCACTTCCAGCGGAGCCAGCGACAGAACTAGAAGCGGCCCCCGCGACAGAACAAGCGACACCGGCGATACCCTTGGCTTCAGCAACCTTGCAGGCTTCACCGTACATGCGGTAGAATGCCAGCGTGTTGTAGCTGGGGTCCGTGTAGTCATTCCCCTTCATAGGAGAGAATCGCACAAGACCAGCCTTCCGGTCCATCATGGTGAACACTTCTTCCGTTTCCGGCTTGTAGGCCATATCGTGAAGCAGCTTCACCGCTTCCTTCAGGTATTCATCACATCCAAAAACCTTGGCGCCATAAATCAGCGCGATCGCAAAATATTCCTCGCCATCGGGAGCGGGGCCCGGATCCATCATGGAAAAATCCTTGGTGGAAACCTGCCAGGAATAATAACCTTCCAGGGCGCCTTCCTTGTTGCGCATGTAGCGCCTGGAGAAATTCCAGAGTCTGTCGAACAAGTCGCGCTTGCCCATGAGGGCGGCAATAGTCATGCCGTAGCTCATGCCCTCGGAACGGATGTCCGTGTGGCCGATATCTACGATGTAGGCCAGGTCATCGCCGTGGTTAAAGCACACGCGCTCATTTTCGGGATCGCCCTCGAAGAGCTGCCCAAAGGCGGTCTGAAGCTTGGCTTCAATTTCTGCGGGAGTCTTCCCGATCTGTTCAAAAACGCTCTTCATAACACAACTTCCCTGAACGTCACGACGAACCTGTCCGACATCCACGACTTTTTCGTTCACCTTTTTTTTAAAAGTTTGCTTTGTAAAACCCGGCCGAGGCCGGGTTCCTGCGAACCCAAATTATTTCAGTTCCACTACAGCGGACTTGCCGTTTGCGGTCACCTTATACTTACCCGGATAGCCGCGGAACTTAACCACGTCACCTTCAGCCTTGAAAGTTCCGTTAGTGGTCCACACCTTGTGCCACAGGTCGTAAATCAACTTGGCGGCAGGCTTTTCACGACCATCGGAAGCGATGATGCCGCCGTTCTGGACCCAGTGACGGTTATCCCAGAAGCCCCACAGCAAAATACCTTCGATGGCGGGGTGGCTGAAGAAGGAGCGGAGCACGATTTCGTAGCGGCGTGCCTGTTCTTCTTCGCCAAAATAAAGACCCTTCTGCCAGTCGCCAAAGTCAAGTTCGGTCACCTTGATGGGCAGGCCAAGTTCGGCAAGGCGGTCGAGACGGGCACGGATAAAGGCAGGGTTGATGGCGCGGTCACCGAAGTGGCACTGTACACCGATACCGTGAACAGGAATCTTGCGGTCAAGCATGCCCTTCACCAGGTCATAGAGACGTTCAGTTTCGCCGGCAGAGACCACCTGATATTCGTTGACAAACAGACGGGCATCGGGGTCAGCGCGATGAGCCCACACATGGGCGCTATCCAAAAGATCCCAGCCGCACTTGTTAAAGAGGAACGGTTCATGGAAGGCTTCGTTCCATACGTCATATTCCTTGATGCGGCCCTTGTATTCCTTAAGGTCGCGATCGATACGGGCCTTCAGCTTCTGACCGATTTCCTTGCAGCTGCCCTTCATGCTGAAGTGCTTGTCGTAACCGTAACCCTGGATACCCCACATAAGGGTGTGGGCACGGAAGCCCCACTTGTAGGCGTCTACATAATCCAGATACTGCTTGAATTCGTCGCGGCGGATCTTGCCCTTCTTGGGTTCGTATTCCGGCCACTTGAACTGGTTTTCGGGAACGCCATACCAGAAGTACTTATTGGCAGTCTTGCGGTACCAGGTTTCGATACTGTCCTTGGAGGGGTACAGCGCAAGTGCAGTTCCGAAGGGGAATGCATGACGGATCAGTTCCACCTTCACATCGGAAGCACCCTTCATGGAATCCGGCAAGGCCAAGGTGAAGTCCTTCTTGCGCAGGCTATCGATACGGGCGGCATTGTTGGCATACCAGGTGGTATCATTCATGCCTTCGGCCTTGGTGATTTCCACGTCATCCATCTGGAGCCAGCCCTTGGCCAAGCCCACATGGAAGGTAATGTTGTTCACGCCGTAACCCTTCTGGTCGGCGAGGAAGGTCATGGAATATTCCTTCCATTCGTTGGTCAGCATAAAGGAAGCGCTTTCCTTCTGACACCAGTCGGGAGCACCGCCCTGAACGATAGCGTTAATAGGCATGTTGCCCTTGGCCTTGAAGGTCAAGGTATAGTAGGCGGAATCGGCAAGCCACTTGGGCGGCTGCAGCTGCAGACCCCAGGACGGGTTGGGCAGATCAGTCACTTCAAGGCGGACGCCTTCGCTGGCCACGCCGTCACCTGCATCGGTACCGAAACCAGCTTCGCACAACTTGCTGGTATATTTTGCAGGACCATCGGGATTATTCCAGATATACCAGCCACCGTCACCGTAGCTACAGTCACCATTGGTAAGCAGGCCCGCAAAAGAGGATGCGGCCGCGACAGTGGAAATTGCGATAATCTTTTTCAGCATTTTTATTCCAGAAGGTTGATGTGAGGGCATAGCCCATTCCGTTTTACAAATACAAAGATAACTTGTTTTACCAATATACAATATGGCGCCGGGAATAAAAACGCAAACAGTGTAATAAGTGTTTTCCAATGGAAACAAGGAAACATCTTTTCTAAATTTGGTCCGCACAAAACCAGGCGCATACTTTAAAAAATCCGTCTTATGAAAAACAGCACGAACCTAAAAGCACACCTTTGCATATTCGGTGCCGCTGCCATCTGGGGCCTGATGGCACCTATCGGCAAGGAAGCCATGACCCACGGCATTACCGGCCTGGATATGGTGTTCTTCAGGGTGGCGGGAGCTGCCATCAGTTTCTGGATCGCCTCCCTGGTTCAAAAGGTGTTCTTCCCCGCGCTGGAAGCCGCACAACCCAAGCCGCCTAAAAAGGACATCCTCAAGTTTGCCGGCGCAGGATTTTTCGCCATCGTCTGTAACCAGTGCTGCTTTACGGTGGGCCTTTCCATTACCTCCCCCATCAACGCCTCCATTGTGGCCACAAGCCTCCCCATCTTCGCGCTGATCTCGTCGGCGGTTTTTCTGCGGGAACGGATCACCCTCATGAAAGTCCTTGGAATCGGGCTAGGCCTATCTGGCGCCCTGATGCTCGTTCTCGGAAGTGCCACCGCAAATAACGCCAAGGCAGGAAACATCCTGGGAGACCTTCTCTGTATGACATCCCAGTGCAGCTTCGCCATTTACCTGGGACTCTTCAAGAATCTCATCAGTAAGTACAACGTAATCACCTGCATGAAGTGGATGTTTACCTTCTCCGCCTTCATGGTAGCACCCCTCACCCTTGGCGGCGTCGCGGAAATCCCCTTCCCAGAAATCTCCGCCATTACCTGGGCCGAATCCGCCTTCGTAGTTTTCGGCGGCACCTTCATCGCCTACCTGCTCATGGCAAGAGCGCAAAAAATATTGCAGCCCACCGTGGTGGCCATGTATAATTACGTACAACCTACTACGTCCACTGTCGTTTCAGTCCTCATGGGAATCGGAATCTTTGGACTGAGCCAGGCCGCTGCCATCGCCTTGATTATTGCTGGCGTCTATACCGTAAACAGGGCAAAAGCAAGCAACAGCTAGGACACCTTCGCGAAAAAATGCAAAATGTGGCCAAGATGGGCTCCATTTTTCCTGTAAGCTTAACTTTGGAGTCCATAATTTTAGTTTATACGAAATATGCTTGCTATTATGGTAAATAATTTGGGCTCCAAAAGGATAAAAAGCCACATATGGAGTCCAAACATCTTAACGAGAAGGCGAAAAGAAAACATTTTACGATTAATTTATATGTATAAATAGGCTCCAAATTGCTTTAAAAAAAATTTTGGAGTCCATTTTTAAGAAAAAGTAGCGGGAAAGTCGCCCATGGCACAAAAAAAGCCCGCGGATTCTAAACCGCGAGCCTAAAAATTCTTGCTGCAAATTTGAACAAACTAAAGTCTTGCCTTCACCAGCTTCAGCAAGTCCGCAAAGACTTCATCAGGTGTACGGGCCGCATCAATCGCTGAAACGCAATCGCTGTAATCACGGGCCGCGGCCAGGTAACCCTGACGTACACGTTCAAAGAAGTCAGCCTTTTCACTTTCAAGACGATCAGGTGCCTCGCCACGTTTTGCAGTGCGGGCACGGCTGGCTTCAACAGTCAAGTCCAGCACCACCGTCAATTCCGGGAAGCATCCGCCGCAGGTCAGTTCCGTCAGACGCTGCACCTTGTCGGCACCAAGCCCGCGGGCATAACCCTGGTAAGCAAAAGTGCTCCACGCAAAGCGATCCGCAATCACCACCTTGCCTGCATCCAGAGCAGGCTTGATAATTTCTGCGATCACCTGGGCGCGGGCGGCATTATACAGCAACAGCTCGGTATCGTCTGCCATGATTCCCTTGAAGGCAGGGTCCAGCAGAAGTTCGCGAATGCGTTCTGAAATCTTGGCGCCACCAGGTTCACGCAGGCGCACCACCTGATAGCCTTCAGATTCGAGGGCGGCCACCAGCAAGTCAATCTGGGTAGACTTGCCAGAACCATCAATACCTTCCAGAGAAAAGAATCGCTTTGCTGTCTTCATTAGAAGTCGCTCACTTCGTTCGCTTCGAGCAATGAGGCCGTTCTTGCCTTCGGCAATCACTTTGAGGTGTGAGCAAAACAAATTATGCATCGTAGCTCAGAGGCCGAAAGCCGACCTCACACCTCAAAGCACCAAAGGTGCGACCTCACACCTGATTATTCTTCGCCAAGATCCTTACCGTGGCACTTCTTGTACTTGAGGCCACTACCGCACCAGCACATGTCATTGCGGCCAATCTTCGGAGCCTGAGCGGCAGCGCGACGGGCAGCAAGAACGCGGGGGTCAGTATAGGTACGACGGACACGGGGCTGTTCAGCAGCGGCTTCCGGAGCGGCGCCAGACTGTTCAGTTGCAGCAGACTGTGCCTGCTGTTCTTCAGAAATGGCGTTGGTTTCAGAAGAGGCAGCTTCGCCGGCAAGGCCAGCGGCCTTTGCACCTTCAGCGCTCACCTGTTCACCAGCTTCCGCTGCGGCGCCATTGGCTTCTTCCATAGCCTTGCGTTCTGCATCGATCTGTTCCTGGCTCTTAAGCTGCAGCTGGTCCGGAGACACAGTAATCTGCTGGCCATTGGGGCCCGGAATAGTAATGCGGATATTCAAGATACGGAGGGCAGTCAAGGTCGCAATCTTTTCCATGCAGCCTTCGAACATCTTGAAGCCTTCGTTCTTGTAAACCATCAGAGGATCCTTCTGTGCGTATCCGTGGAAACGGATGGAATCCTTCAGCTGGTCCATGGCATACAAGTGTTCCTTCCAGACCTGGTCGATGGTCATGAGGAGGAAGCGGCGTTCGATCTGACGGAAATCCTGTTCCGGAATGATCTTGGTCAGCTTGTCGTAACGGGCCATGCACAGGTCAATAATTTCCTGGAGCACGACTTCGGGAGTCTTGGTGGTAGCTTCTTCCAAGGTCAGGTTGTATTCCATAGAAAGGGAGCGCTGCAGATCCACATGCAGATCTTCAAGCTTCCAGTCTTCCGGATAGCTCTTGGCGGCAATGTACTGAGAAACCTTGATATCGCAAGCGTCTTCGATGCGGTTCTTGATTTCGGAACGGACATCTTCACCGTTCAGGATACGACGGCGCAGACCGTAAATCACCTTACGCTGTTCGTTCATCACGTTATCATAATCCAGCAAGTGCTTACGGATATCGAAGCTCTGGCCTTCCACGCGACGCTGAGCACCGCGAATAGAACGGGAAACGATGGGATGGGTAATCACTTCGTCTTCACCCACGCCAAAACGGCTCATGAGGTTCTTGACGTTGTCACCACCGAAAATACGCATCAGGTTGTCATCCAAAGACAGGAAGTACTGGCTGGAACCCGGGTCACCCTGACGGCCGGAACGACCGCGGAGCTGGTTGTCGATACGGCGGGATTCATGACGTTCAGTACCCAGCACATGCAAGCCGCCCAGTTCGGTAACACCTTCGCCCAGGGCAATGTCGGTACCACGACCAGCCATGTTGGTAGCGATAGTCACCTTGCCCTTATGACCGGCATACTGAATGATTTCAGCTTCACGGCCATGGTTCTTTGCGTTAAGCACTTCATGGGGAACGCCTTCCTTTTCCAGCAAGCCATGGAGGTGTTCAGACTTTTCGATGGATGCGGTACCAACGAGAAGAGGCTGACCCTTGGCGTGACGTTCCTTGATTTCTGCCACGATGGCGCGCCACTTGGCATCTTCAGACTTATACACCAGGTCCTGTTCGTCCTTACGGATGCAAGGATTGTTGGTGGGAATCACCCAGGTGTTCATGTTATAGATCTTGATGAATTCCGTTGCTTCCGTTTCGGCGGTACCGGTCATGCCGGACAGCTTGTTATACATGCGGAAGTAGTTCTGGAAGGTGATGGTAGCGAGAGTCTGGTTCTCGCGACGGATCTGCACATTTTCCTTGGCTTCGATAGCCTGGTGCATACCGTTGCTGTAACGGCGGCCTTCCATGAGACGGCCAGTGTTTTCGTCGACGATTATGATTTCGCCATCGCGTACGATGTAGTCCACATCGCGTTCGTAAAGGTGCCATGCCTTAAGAGCCTGGTCAATGAAGTGAACCCAGTCTGCGTGTTCACCGTAAAGGTTGGTAATCTGGAGGATAGATTCGATGTTTGCAACACCCTTGGAGGTAAGCTGCACGACCTTATCCTTTTCATCCACACCAAAGTCCTTGTTCTTCACAAGCTTCTTTGCAATTTCATTTGCCTTGGCATACTTATCAGTAGCATCTTCGGCAGGGCCAGAAATGATCAGCGGAGTACGGGCTTCATCAATAAGGATGGAGTCCACTTCGTCAACGATACAGTAGTTCAGTTCGCGCTGCACCAGCTGACTAGGATCCACAGCCATGTTGTCGCGGAGGTAGTCAAAGCCGAATTCGTTGTTGGTACCGTAAGTCACGTCGGAGTTGTAGCTGGTACGACGCTGTTCCGGATCCAGACCATTTACAATCAGACCCACAGTAAGGCCCAGGAACTTATAGACCATACCCATCTGTTTGGCGTCACGGCCAGCCAGGTAGTCGTTCACGGTCACCACGTGGACACCCTTACCGGAAAGGGCATTCAAGTAAACCGGGAGAGCTGCAGCCAGAGTCTTACCTTCACCGGTAGCCATTTCTGCAATGGCACCTTCGTGGAGCACAAGACCACCGATCATCTGCACGTCGAAGGGCATCATGCGGAAGGGCTTCACGGACTTGGGGTAAAGTTCGCGGACCTTGGCATAGAGGGCGGCGGGCAGGTAAATTTCCCATTCATTCTTGCCGGAAGCCAGCTGAGCCTTGGCATCGTTCACGCAATCCTGGAGCTCGGGGCCCAGCTTGCTGAAATCAAAATTGTTTTCGGGCTTGAAGATATTGAAGATACCCAGACGGCGGTCGCAAGCTTCCTTACAGACAGCAAAGGCATCAACGCGGATATCGTCCAGAGTGGCACCATTGTTCAGCTTTTCGCGGAATTCGGCGCTCTTTGCAGCAAGGGCTGCATCATCCAGAGCTTCCAGGGCCTCGCGGGCAGCGTTGATTTCTGCAATCACCGGACGGAGCTGCTTCACTTTACGTTCATGGGGTGTACCGAAAATCTTGTGTAGGACGGTATCTACAATGCTCATTTTGTTTCCTTTTTACGGCCGAGGGCGCAGCCCGCGGTCACTGATTAAAATTATACGAGCGTAAAATAGCAACTTTCATGCCACGGCCGAAAAGTTACAATGTGAAACAAAGGTTAAAATTACCGATAAAAAATAAATGTACAAATGTGCATTATTTTATAAAAAGCGAGGGCCCACTTTTTGGGAGGAAAATTTAAAAGCGACGAACAATGAGAATCTTGTAGGCGCACACCAATTTCTGTTCCCAGTGGCTGTCGAATATCACGGGCATATATTCCGTTTCCAGAACATTATTCCAGGACCAAATCTCACCAATATAGCCAAAGGCGAACTTGGCAATAATCTCTGGAAGCAGCATATAGTCATCCTCCTCCGTATCGCCTCCCACGGCGACACCCGCCACGCCCCACAAGTTCAAAAAAGCTTTGTTGTCAAAGACCCAGGTATAGGTATAGCCCATATCCACCCAGCTGCTAAAAATTTCCTTTGGCTCCTGATAATACGGAAAAAATTCATCCTTGTCCTTTGTCTTCGTTCCTTGAATACGGCCGCCCAGAATTAGGCTCCCGGCAGAATGACGCTGCCTGCGATCCAAGAAGAAAGCCGCCCTCGGGGAAAATTCCCCATTGGATGTCCCTAGCCATAGAGCTGAAACATAGACATCCCTCTCCCAGAGATCTACATATAAACTGCTATCTCCCACATCAGTAGAAAATCCGCTATAACTGCGGTACACTCCCTTGACCCACCAGTTTCCAGGGAAAAAATCGAACCCTGTCTCGAAGGAAATCGATTTCGAACTCTTGTTATTTGACGTAAATGGAAGTGCGTAGATAAAGTCCCAATAAAAGTCTCCGTAGCCGAGACCGAGACCCACATCTACCGGGCGATTGGATTTCAGCGCCCCACCATCAAACTCGCTACTCCAGAAACTGACGAAGTTGTAATTGCACAGAAAACGGATTAAAAATTTTCTCCTGAACTCGACAATTCCATCTTCATGTTCCGTTTCAACAATAGCCGCCCTATCACCATCCCCTATTTTCAGGGAATCCTGCCCCTGCCCCAACGCCATTCCGCAAGCGCATATAAGGGATAGTACAAATACAAGGCGACAAAGCATGGGGCAAATATAAAAATGCACAAGAATAAAATCTATCTTTATGGAAAAGGTTATGATATGAACAGCTCAGTTAGTAGAACACCCAAGTCCATTTTTTCTGTTACCCTCCTTGCAATTTTCGCCATGGCAGGTTTTACTGTCGCCCAAACGACAGACGACGAACTTAAAGATCATCCGGAATATACCGCTAGCGGTTACCTGGTCTACCCGGAACCGGACAAGAGCGTCAAATACACCAAGGCGCCTGCCGGCTATAAGCCGTTCTATATCAGCCATTACGGCCGCCACGGAAGCCGCTACCATTACAGCGCAGACGATTATAACTACCTCTTCGAGACTCTGGCCAAGGCCGATTCCGCAAAGGCTCTTTCCGTCACGGGCAAGTACATTATGTTGTCTTCAAAACTGCTGGCAGACAAGGCCGCAAGCCGCGCAGGAGACCTGACCCAGAAGGGTGTCAAGCAGCACGAGGGAATCGCCATGCGAATGGCCAAGAACTTCCCCGATGTGTTCAAGAGCAAGAACGCCAAAATTGCCGAAGTCAACGCCAAGGGCAAGCAAGTCAAGAAGAACGTCAAGTTGCCGCCCCAGGTGGACGCCTTCGCCAGCACTTCGGGCCGTTGCATCGTCAGCATGTCCGCATTCGTAGGCGGCCTCAAGTCCCAGGTGCCCACCGCCCAAATCCGCATGGAATCAGGCAAGAGCCTCATGGGCCATATCAACACCTTCAATTTCGACATCACAAAGAACTACGCCGAAACCCCGGAATTCAAGGCCGAAAACGACAAGCTGTGGAAGGACATCTCCACCGACAATTTCGTACGGACGATCTTCGCCGACACCGCCTACGTTTCCAAGAACGTGGACGTTTCCAATCTCTATAACAAGATGTTCGAAATCGCAGGCAGCATCCAGGGCATGGAAGACGACAACGACCTGATTATCTTCGACCGACTCTTCCCCAAAGAAGAAAAAATCAAGCGCTGGAAGGCACAGAACGCCTGGTGGTACAGCATCCTGGGCACATGCCCCCTTACCGGTAATGACGGCATCAACACCGCAAAGCCCATCCTGAAGCACATCATGAGCGAAACCGAAAACGCCATCGCAGGCGCCACCGATGCAGACGCCGCCACCAACACCGTAGCCACCCTCCGTTTCGGTCACGACACAGGGCTCCTCCCCCTGGCAGGTCTCATGCAGCTTTCCGTCGCAAATGCAAAGGTCACCGACCTGAGCAAGCTTCACGAACAGTGGACTGATTTCCGCATCATCCCCATGGCAGCAAACCTGCAGATGATCTTCTACAAGAAGCCAGGCGCCAAG
Organism: Fibrobacter sp. HC4; assembly: GCF_023373925.1. Taxonomy (NCBI): domain Bacteria; kingdom Pseudomonadati; phylum Fibrobacterota; class Fibrobacteria; order Fibrobacterales; family Fibrobacteraceae; genus Fibrobacter; species Fibrobacter sp. HC4. The sequence continues at coordinate 67,586 of NZ_JALCZV010000018.1, forward strand.
CCGGCAAAGAGCGCAGCCCCCGAAATCCTGGTCAAGTTCCTGTACAATGAACGTGAAGTTACCGCACCCATCCCCTGCGGCGACGAACCCGCCCAAGAACCCGCCCAGGTCAAGGCCGACATCAAGCCCGGCATGGTGGCAGCCCAACCCGCTGCCCAGCCTGCGGCCCCCGGCGTAATGCTTCCGCCGCCCCCCGCCAAAAAGGTAAAGTGCCCCGCCGCTCCCTACTACCGCTGGGAAGACGTAAAGAACTTCTACGGAAAAATCCTGGCCGAATAATCCGCGCTCGCAGACACTACCTGACGCTCCGTTACCTGCCAGCCATCGTTATCAGCCGCTCCGTTACCTGCCGCCCATCAAGTGGAAATTCAGGTACGTCGAAAAACTGAAAATTCGGCGGCTCATGGGCTCGAACAAGTCCGTTGAATAGGCCGCCAATTTTAGGTAAGTGTCCAGTCGGCTACCCAGATCAAGCCAATCCAGAATCCTGTATTCCATGGCAGACTGGTTCACCACCAGGAAGTCCCAACCCTCCGCGCCATAGTGGGGTGTGGAGCCTGGAATGGTATGCAGCACATCTGCGACGACTTTATTATAGACCCTGAATTTTTTCTTGTACAGAACTTCTGTCATCAGGCTGTATTTCACGCCGGTATTGTACTGGTAATTGTCCTTGTCCGAAACGTACTCCGGATGCACTTCCTGGATCAAGTCGTCATATCCCATGTCAGCTGTACCCAACATGATATAATAAATCTGGTTCATAATGCGGAACCGTAAATCCGGCGTAAGCCACAGGGCAATATCCAGGGCGGCTCCCAATGACAAGGTGCTCACCGTAGCCAAGTCCCCGTAGAAAGTATCGAAGTTCAGGTTCAGAGAAAAATCCAACCAGTGGCCGCGACCATGCAGGCCCGCATTTTTCAGCTTTCCCATAATGTCAAGCTGCAATACGTTCCCCTCGAAACCTGTCTCGTTGAACATCTCCACCTTGAAATAGTCGAAAGGTTCCTTCACCCTCGTATAGGGCTTTCCGTATTCCAGGAACAATGAGGTCATGCCGTGATGATCGTTCCACTGCTGGTCCAGATTATCGGCCCCCTGGTTACCAATACGGTAATCACTACCGAATCGGGAGCCGCCACCTGCAGCAATCACAAGTTCAACAGGCACCCAGCCCGTCCTGAAATCCCGACTACCGAACATCTTCCTCTGGCTATAAGCCATAGGGTGGAAAATGAAGGCCGCCAATTCCCTGTACCAAGGCACATCGGAGTTGCTATAAGCCAATCGTGAAAGCCTGTACAGGACTTCGCCGTACATGGAGCCGCCAATAGAAGTCGTCATCAAGTCGTTGGGCGCCGGGTATTCCGTCTCGCAGAACATTTCCCAGATGCTGCTTCCGAGAGCCGCCCAAACTACACTCTGGTAAAAACCGTAACCGCCGGCGCGGGCGGCACTATAATAGTAGGAACCCTGATACGGGTGCCCGTAAAAATTGATGGCCCAGTGATTATGATCCCACTTCCAGCCTTCCCTAAAATTCCGCTTCCAATAGCTGGGACCTGTGTGGGCGTAATTCTTGTCCAGCACATAATAATCCCAGGCCCACACAAAAACATTCTGGCCCAGAATCTGGCCGGCAACCACCGGGGCAAAAACCGGTTCAACCTTGGCCGTATCCCTAGAAAAAAATTCGTCCAATTCGGCGCCATAACCGGCAGTCCGCAAGGAATCCACGATACGTGCAGAGTCTGCGGCTCTAATCTCCAACTTCCACAGCGCCACATCCTTCACACTGATAACAGGTTCCCTTTCTATGGAATCCTGGATAGACTTGGCAGCTTCTACAAGATTTTTCTTTTCTTTATGGGTGACCGCTTGCGACCAAGCGCAAACCTGAAAAAAGAACAGAACAAAAAAAACAGTCACGAACTTCTTCATGACTGCATATTTAGAATTATCCAATTTGACTAGTTATTGGGACGCAGGCCAACAGACTCAAAAACAGCCTTGTTCTTGGGATCCGGGAGAGCCACGGAGGTAATCCAGTTGAATTCTGCCACACCAGCCAGACCCACGCGGGCGCAAAGCTGGTCACGGGCAACATTGTAGGCGTTCAGGATCAAAATCTTTTCGGAATCGTTAGCCTTGTCGATTCGTTCAGACCAGCGATAGCCCAGTTCTACCAAGCCGGCACTTGCCTTGGCGTAGAACTTTGCCTTTTCGGCACTGATCACAGAAGAAGAAGGAACGTTAAAAGTCTCCACCGGAACAATGGGCTGTGTCTTGGGAGAGCTTACGTGCATCTGAGCAATTTCAGGCACACCCTGCTGCTCTTCGCCGCAGGCGGTAAAGTTCACGGCCATAAATGCAGCCAGAACTGCAAAAACAAAAAAAGAGGCAGCCGTCTTAAACGTCGCCAGGTTAAAGTTAATTCCTTTTATACGTCCAGACATAACTGCCTCTTTTTGAAAGTCTCAAGAACTCACGGGTTTGATTTCTTGGACCTTCCTTTACTAGCGGCTTGTGGGCTCGAACCACAGACCTGCGGATTATGATTCCGACGCTCTACCAACTGAGCTAAGCCGCCGAAGGTTGAACCAAATTTAGTCAATTACTGAAATATTTTCAAGGGGTTTAGTGAAAATAAACTTCAGTTTCTACAAAATTTTCGCCCCATTTGATCACTTGCCACCCAGGAGCCGAACTTTTCAGGTTAAAATAGGGGCAATTGGGGTCAATCTGCATCTGTGTCGCCGGCGAAACATGAACCGTCTGACGTCCAAGCTTGACCTCGAACTGGCTGTGATAGTGTCCAGTAAAGATATGAGTCAGGTTGGGAATGTCAGCCAGGACCTTCTGCACATCAAGCATGTTGCGCATATGATAACGCAAGTCCATGAAGCGGTGACCGCAGAAACAGGGAGGGTGATGTACAAAAAGCAAGATCTCACCAGAAACCTTGGCCGTCTCTTCCTTCAGCCAAACCAGCTGTTCAGGAGAAACGTCGCCGCAGGCACTATCCAAAAAGAAAATGCTTCTACCGGCGATTTCGTAACGGTAGTAGCACTTGCCATCGTGGACCTTGCCCTTCAGGTCATAGAACTGCTCCATGACTTCGATGCGGTCGTGATTTCCGGGAATAACGCAGTATGGAACCGGGTAATCCTTGAGCAGGTCTGCCAGATACTTGTAGGCGCCGGGCTCTGCATCCTCATTAGCCAAATCACCGGACAGGACCAGCAGGTCCAAATCCTTCATAGATTCGGAATTCAAGGCCTTAAGAAAGTTGGCGCGAACATCGATGCCCTGCACCAAGTTCTCGTCTTCACCGATATGGATATCGGTTATCTGGCCTATTTTGAGAATTTTAGTTTCCATACAAATTGCTAGTACAATATAAATTTTTGTTTAGCCACCCAAGGATATATTTTTTCAAAATTTTTCCCTTTGTGAGCCAAATCAACAAAGATAATGTGCTTTTTTCCAAATCTTCAACATCGTTTTGTGAAAGTTTTGTGAATTCACATTGAAAACTAAGCTTCAACACTTATCAACGTTGAAAATTGTGAATAGATTTGAAGTTTTCAACATTTGTGCACATCTGAATTATCTTCGTATCTTATTGAGCATCAATGAGTTATAAATTAAACTTTACAAATCTATCCACTATTCACGAAACCAATATTCAATACTATATATATATATACATAGTATTTATTAGTATGTGTGTTGATTAGAGCTTGACTTCCTTAGAAGCGGAAGCAGGCTGCTGAGACTGCTGGAGATTGCCCATCTGGCAGTTGCCCTGGAACACTGCACCTTCCTGGATGATCAGGAGCTTGGTCTTGATGTTACCGACAAACTGGGAGCTGTTTTCGAGAATGAGCTTTTCGGAGCAATCGATGTTGCCCTTGACGGAACCTGCAACTACTGCAGAGGTAGTCTTGATTTCGCCTTCGATGAAACCCTGCTTTTCGATAATCAGTTCGCCTTCAATTGCAACACTACCGTTGATGGTACCGGCTACGCGAACGTCGCTCTTGCCGCTAATGTCGCCCTTGATGGTTACGCTATGACCGATCTGGGTAATTTCCTGTTCCTTAACTGCCATTGTTTCCTCTTTGGTTAGTGAAATTTTTTATAAATCTAATTCTATAAGATACTAATAGTTGAAGAATGTTTCGGGATCCAGTTCCTTTCCATCCTTCGTTATAGTATAGTGCAAGTGGGGTCCACTGGCATTGCCAGTTGCACCGATGGTACCGATGATATCACCCTTGCCGACATTGCGACCCTTGCGGGTGCGGATTTCCTTCATATGGGAATAACTCGAAACGTAACCGTTCTGATGGTTGATGATGACGGTGTTTCCAAGTTCTTCTTTCTGCCCGGCAAATTCCACGGTGCCACTGCCCGATGCAAATACAGGATTTCCGGGCTGGGCCGAGAAGTCTGTTCCCATGTGTCCGTTCTCTTCAGAGAACTTCTTGCTGATGATGCCGACCACGGGAATCACGTTGGGAATTTTTTCAAGGCGCAGTTTTTCTTCCATGGGAATCCAGCCGCCTTCATAGTCCACATCGATCTTCTCAGAAGGAGTGTGGGCGAACTTATTCTTGTCGATAAGGCTGTTGACCTTGTTGGAATCATTTTCTACGAAGGTGCCTAGCAGGTTCTGGATTCTTTCTTCCAGAACCCAGAGGGAGTCCATGCGGTTGAACAGTTCCTCGTAGTTCTGATTCTGCTTGATCAGCTGGGCGTTGGTGACGCGCATCTTCTCGTAACGGATGAGTGTCTTGGTAACATGGCCCATCTTATAGATGAAGGCGCCGGTAACGGCAATCAGGACTACCAGGAAAATCTTGAGGAACGTGAACCATTTGGTGGAAACACGGAACTTCTTGATTTCCTTGGAATCTTCCGGGATAATCTGTATGGTGTAATACTTACCTTTCACAGTTTCCTCTGTCTAACGGAATCGCCTATTAGCGGTCCATCAATTCCTGGATACGGGTCAGGTCGTCCATGCTATAGTAGTTGATGACGATGGTACCCTGGGACTGGGTGGGATTGGTGGGTTTCAACTGAACCTTGGTTCCAAAGTAGGTTTCGAGACGATTTTCGAAATTCTTCAAGTCGGCGGAAAGTTCGATCTTGGGCTTGGGTTCTGCTGCCGGTGCGTCGACAGGTTCTTCGCCGGAAACTTCTTCGCCAGTGTGAACTTCGGGAACTTCTTCAGAAGATTCGGCAGGAGCCTGTGCTGGCTGAACTTCGTCACCGCGGATAATGGCTTCGATCTGACGGACGTTCAGACCTTCCTCGATGATGCGCTTTGCCAGTTCTTCGGCATTGTCCACCTTGTCAGAGCAAAGTGCGCGGGCTGCACCAGAGGCAATCTTGCCTTCCTGAATCCAATCCAGAACCTGGGTCGGGAGCTTCAGCAGGCGGAGTGCGTTGGTGATAGCAGAGCGGGACTTACCAACAGTCTTGGCCAAATCATCGTGGGTATAGTTGTGAAGATCGATCAACTGTTGATAAGATTGTGCAACTTCAACAGGATTCAGGTCCACACGCTGGATATTTTCGATGAGGGCCCATTCGCCCATGATCTTGTCATCCAGACTTTCGTAGACCTGGGCCTTGATAGTAGCGAGACCGGCCAGCTTGGTTGCGCGGGTACGACGTTCACCGCTGATGATCTGGTAGCGGTCGCCCACCTTGCGAACGGCGATAGGCTGGATCAGACCATGCTTCTCGATGGTTTCGGCAAGTTCAACCAGTTCGTCATCGTCAAAAGTCTTACGGGGCTGGAACGGGTTGGGGTCGATGAGATTTACGTCAATTTCGATAATTTTCTGGGAGTTATCAACAGTTTCGGTGTTTTCGACAGCATTAGCTTCAGATTGTTGATTAGTTTCCTGGGGATTGCTAGGCTGTTCAACAGAATGATCCCTCAAAATATCAGCGAGACTACGACCCAGAGAAAAAGACTTCTTACCCATAAAAATAATTTCCTTATATATATAGTTAGCTTGACTGACCTGACTATTTATCCTTGTTCAGGATTTCTTCAGCCAGCTTTACATATGCCTGGGAACCGGTGCTCTGCACATCGTACAGGATAACCGGCTTGCCGTGAGACGGAGCTTCGCTCAAACGGACGTTGCGGGGAATCATGGTCTTGAAGACGGTGTCGCTCAAGTTTTCGCGGACTTCGTCAGCCACCTGCTTGCAGAGACCCAGACGGGAATCGTACATTGTCAACAGGGCACCTTCGATCTTCAAGTTGCTGTTGAGATTTTTCTGAACTTCGCGGATGGTCTTGAAAAGTTCAGTCATACCCTGCAGTGCATAATATTCACACTGCACGGGAATCAGCACGCTAGTAGCGGCTGTCAACACGTTCAATGTTAATAAGTTCAGACTGGGGGGAGCGTCGATAATGATAAATTCGAATTCCTGGGACAGGATCTTCATGATGCGTTCGAGACGGCGTTCGCGACTCATGGCGTTCACCAGTTCGATTTCCATGACAGCCAGGTCCGGTCCGGAAGTGATCATCTTCAGGTAGTCCAGGTTGGTATCCAGAATTGCTTCCTTGATTGTTTCATAGGTAACATTATCCGGATTTTCGGCCATGTTCAGAACTTCGTGGATATCCACGTCCTGCATTTCATTGAAACCCAGACCCTGGGATGCATTACCCTGGGGGTCCATGTCAATAAGAAGAGTCTTCTTTTCGAGGGCGGCAAAACTGGCAGCCAGGTTCACGGCGGTAGTAGTCTTGCCTACCCCACCCTTCTGGTTGCATATAGCGATCACTTTACTCATTCGTTACCTCTTGTAACTAGGGCATATTCCTGTTCTTCCTGGGGCAATGCATATTTATATATGTGTACTGCCGGATCGTTTTCCAGGTGAACGATGTTATTAAAACTCTTAAGGGTCACAAATTTGCCACCACGGGCTAGACCCGGCTGGGCGCGTTCCCAGTCATTTTCAAAAGTGGAAAGGGCGCGGCAACTGACAAAATCCAAATAAGCCAGGCCGGAAGTTTCGAAGCGCTTGCCTACGACAGTCATGTTGTCCAGGTGCAATTCCTTCTTCACGAAATTCATAAACTGCACGCGCTTGTTGCGAGGTTCCACAGCGTAGAATTGGACTTCGGGCATGACAATGGCTAACGGAAAACTGGGACATCCTGCACCGGCACCCATATCAGCCCAACGCTTACCCTTCAGCATGCTGAGGGCCTCTGCGCGAAAAGCTGCGGTGTCATCCTGAGGCGCAGCCGAAGGATCCACCAACTTACCTATATATATATAAGGCACCAGGGAGTCTGCGATGTGTCTGGATAAAAACTTCTGGGAATCCTTTTCAGAAATCAGGTTGCCGTATTCCTTGGTATCAACAACCAGGTCGGCAAAAGCATAAAGCTTTTCCAAAGTTGCAGCAGACAGTTCTACCCCGTTTGAGGAAAGAAACTGATTTAGAAGATTCTTCTGTTCTTCGTTATTTTTATACATAATGGTTCGTACGTTGGTGTGCTACGCACACTACATTCTCATGCTCGGTCATCCCCGTCAAGCGAGGATAGGTGCCAGAATGCAATCATTCTGTCGCGACACTCGCTATCGAATGTTGGGCTCCTACGGAGTCATTTGCTGCACCCAGGATATGTCAAAGAATAAATTCTATGCCGCATCCTAGATTTGCAAATGTTTACTCCTTTGGAGTTTACACCCATCGGGTGTCAAATGAAAATAAACAAGTTTATTTTCGCTTTCCACCCTCGGTTGTGTTTCACGTGGAACATAATTTAGATATCCCAAAAAATAAAATCAACAAAAGACGAGTTTAGCCTTTCATTTAATTAAAATATCTGTGGATATTATTTTAATTTATGTTGGGTTTTTGTTGATAAATTTTGTGGTGATTTCGTAACTTGTTTTATAAAAAAGATTTATGTTTTGAAATGTATGTTGATGATTCGTGGATTTTTCATTTTTGAGGGGGTGTAAAATGGTAGAAATCGAGGTGCTTCAGGGTGACATCACCAAGCTTAAAGTGGATGCCATTGTGAATGCCGCCAACTGTTCCCTGCTGGGAGGTGGCGGTGTGGACGGCGCCATCCATCGTGCTGCCGGTCGGGAACTGCTGATGGCTTGCATGAAGTTCGGAGGCTGCCAGACGGGAGAAGCCCGGATCACTCCCGGGTTCAAGCTGCCGGCAAAGTTCGTCATCCATACCCCCGGCCCAATCTATAAAGATGGACTTCACGGGGAGCCGGAACTTCTCAAGTCCTGCTATGAAAACTCCATGAAGCTGGCAGAAGAAAATGGCTGCGAGACCGTGGCCTTCTCGGCAATCTCTACTGGAGTGTATGGCTACCCAAAATTGGCTGCCACCGAAATTGCCGTGAAAACCGTTCGGGAATACCCGACGCAGAATGTGAAGAAGGTGATCTTCTGCTGCTTCGGTGAAGACATGTTGAAGATTTATCAGAAAGTTTTATAAAAATCCGTACCAATGGAGCCTTCCTTTGCTAGATTTTTAGCAACAGGAAGGCGTTTATGATTTCTGAAATTGCCCCTATTCTTGAAAAGTTGAGGGGTACCGAAGAATACGACATCCTAGTTGAAATGGATGCAGTTTATTCCCGAATCGAAGAAAAGCAACGGGAATGGTTTGAAAAGTCCAAGTCCACCTGTCCTCATGGCTGTGGCAAATGCTGTGAACATTTTGAGCCTGACTTGCTGGAAAGTGAAGCTCTTTACATGGCCGCCTGGCTATTGTGCAATCAGCCTGAAGTGGCGAAGAACATTGCCGAGGGAAAGTTTCCTTTGATAAATGTTTCACGTGAAACTTTTGCAACATTCCAACATTGCCCCTTCTTTCGGGAGGATATTTCGGGGACGAATCTTCCAGGGCATTGTACTATTTATGGTGGCCGGGCATCCATTTGCCGTCTCTTCGGAGCTGCGGGTTTCAGAGATAAGTATGGCAATGAAGTCTGGAAACCCTGCAAGTTTTATCCTGCAGAAGAGCTTGCCACCATTAAGACTCTATCTGGAGAATCAATCCTTCATCGGCAATATACTGCAGAAGAAGTGCAAAATCTCTTCGGCGCACTCCCTCCAGTCATGAGTGACATGATGGAACAGGAAGAGACGTTCACCCCAGACGATGACTCTTCAACATTAATCCACGACATCCTGCCTAAATACATCCAGCGGTTAATGTGGATTGTGGATTTAAATTCTGGGAAAGATTCCATATAAGAAAAAAGCCCAAGGCATTGCCCTGGGGATGTTTGCAAATTGAGTTATTTCCCAACCTTAATGATATGTTGCTTTTGCTTGGCGGGGCGACCTATCAGGTCGAACTTGCTATTCTTTTCAATGTTAAAACTGGGGACTTTGCGCTTTGTAATGGTTGTAGTTCCTTCGCTATTCCTTAGGGAATAATATAGCTTGTTAACGTATTCGCTCTGGGCTAAATCTTCGATGGAATAGACGATTAGGGAATTGTCAATTTCTTCGAACCAGGTTTTGCCAACTAAAGTGTCCTTGACGGATTTGCTGTATATTCTGGTTGCGTAAGTATTACATGTGTTTTTTTGGGTGGAATCAACTACAGTGTATTCTGCCCTTACAAAAGTAAAACCTTCGCTATAGTATCCATAGTCGTATTCTTCAGTGTATAAAGTGTCATTGCGAATGTAGCTGATGACTAGTTCACTTGTATCCAGATAGGTATCTAAGCTAATGGAAAAGTAGATGGCATATAAGGAGTCTTTATCAGTATAGTAGGTCTTTAAATGTTCTGGGTAATTACCTTCGAATGATTGGAGGGTTATGGTACTTTCTATTGTATTTTTGGTAATAACTTCCTTGTAAGGGACAGTCCAGCAGCCACCTCCGTTGCACTGGTTATTTTTGATGACTTCTTCACATAAATCAGGATCTCCAACGCAGCGGGTTAGACTATCAATCGATCCTTCGTTGTCACGGTTGAATTCCACAACAGAGTAATAATGTTCATCATATGAAGCAGTGTTTACTCCAATCAACTTATCTATTTTATATTCGTCATGTTTTCCGGGAAAGTCAATGGAAAAGTTAGGCGATACCTCTAGACAGTTAATTGCATGTGCCGAAAGAATACAGATAGCGATTAAAAGAATGATTCTTTTCATATAACCTCCTATGTTGGGCCTAAACCTTCTGCTTCCGAGCCGATTAAGGTAGGACGCGCAGCGTCCCAATATAAAAAATTCCCCCCACCCGCAAGATTTGTACCCAAAAAAGTGATTTTTTCTTTTGACAATTCCTTTAGAGGTGCCGATATAACAAGTGAGGGGTGGTTCCCTCCCGTGATAGTCACACGGTTCTCCTATGGTTGGAAAATCCCCGGGGCGCTTGCCTCGGGGATTTTTTGTCCAAATGTTAGTATTAGCAGCTCAATTCGCTAACGGAATAGAGGGTGGCTTTTCCTGCCAGGGTCATTCTTTCGCCCTTGATTTTGCAGTAAAGAGTGCCTCCCCTTCGGGATGCCTGCCTTGCAATAATCTCTGGCTTATTCATCTTGCCACTCCAATAAGGAGCAATGTGGCAATGCCCGGAACCGCAGACCGGGTCTTCGCTGATGGCAATTTTCGGACCGAAGCTTCTGGAGACGCAGTCTTCCTTGGTGCCTTTAGCGGTAACATGAACAAGAAGACCTGGCAATTCCTTCACCTTGTCAAAGTCCGGCTTCATGTTTTCGATGGTGTCCTCGAAGTCAAAGACGCAGAGCATGTCGCGACCCATGTAGGCTTCCGAGGGCCTTGCACCCAGGGCGGCTTCCATTTCATCTGTAACGGGGATGGGCTTCAGGTCATAAACCGGGAAATTCATTTCATAAAGATCCCCGTTCTTGTTGACTGTTAACTGGCCACTCATTGTCTCGAATATGATTTTTTGAGTCGTCTGTTCATAAAAGTTGAAAAGTACGAATGCGGTGGCTAGAGTAGCATGGCCGCAAAGATCAACCTCATCGCTAGGGGTAAACCAGCGAAGGTGATACTTGGGGATGCTTTCGTCATTCCCGGTTTTTACCACAAAGGCTGTCTCGGAGAAATTGTTTTCGAATGCAATGTTATGCATTAGTGAAACTTCCGGCCATTTGTCCAGAATACAAATTGCAGCCTGGTTACCATGGAATAAGGTATCGGAAAATGCATCGACGATATACTGTTTCATACCAAAGAATATACAAAATGTTTCACGTGAAACACAACCGAGGGTGGAAAGCGAAAATATGCTTGCATATTTTCATTTGACACCCGATGGGTGTAGGACTAATGTCGAAGACATTAGTCCCAACATGCAGGGTGTAGCATGCGAAGCATGCCAACCTGCGATGACGAGTGCCGCGGCGGGGAGCTTGCTCCCGATGTAATAATTCTGATTATGCAAGCGCCAACATGCAGGGTGTAGCATGCGGAGCACGCCAACGTCGGGGTGAGTTATCCACTTTGCGAGAGAAGTAGAAAATTATTTATACGGTCAGTTCTACTAGATTGCCTTCGGGATCTTGAACCACACTTTCGTAGTATCCATCCCCCGTCGTTCGAGGCTGCCCTATAATGGTAATGCCATCGGCTTCCATCTGGGCGGTCAACTTGTCTACCATATCCTTGGACCCTAGGGATATTGCCACATGACACCATCCTGAATGTGGATTGGGTATTGGAGATTCGATGTCGTTCCGGTGCATTACCTCAATGCGGGCGCCTCCATCAAAAGTAAGGAACCTGCTGGTGAAACCCTTGGCAGGATTATGGTATTCTGGATGAATCGTAGCTTCCAGATACTTTTCATAGAAGGCGCAAACTTTCTCGATGTCTTTGACCCAAATGGCAACGTGATCTATTTTCATAGGGTCAATATATAAATAATAGGGTGCTTCGAATCGGCTAAACTCCCCTTGCTTCAGGGTTCCAGATAATCTTATGGAGCTGTACCTGGAAGCGGACGTTATTCCGTCGCATCACCTCGTTCCCTAAAATCCAGTTCACCATATCCTCGTACTTCATTGTCCCGAAGATGGGGGAAACATAGAATGTGGGGAGCCTTTTTCCGAGAGCGCTGAACCTTCCCTCCATGGCCTCGATGACCCGGGCGGCATCCAGAAGATCCTCCTCTGTGCCCACCACAAACTTCAGGACATCCTTCTCCCCCAAGGTCATCATGTTCTCCATTTTCATTCGGGGCTGCATTCCGCTGGAGATACTCTTCCAGTCCATAGTGCAGAAGATGTTCCTGAATCCAGATGGCTTTGGCTGAGTTCCGTTGGTCTCGATATTCACTTCGAAGCCGTAATCGTCCAACATTTTCAATAAAACTTCCACATCTTTGTGGATAAGTGGCTCCCCTCCCGTCAGGGTGACGAACTGAGTGTTGAAAGACTTGACCTTTTCCAACACTTCCACTGGGGTCATTTCCTGGAAGTCGCCCCCTTCCACCGCATACATGGAGTCGCAATAGGAGCAGCGGAGGTTGCATCCGAACAGACGGATAAAGACGGCGGGGGCGCCTGTGCGGATACCCTCACCCTCTATGCTGAGGAATATTTCAGAGATTTTCATGAGTTAGTAGATAGTAGGAAGTTGACAGTAGTCAGGTATGGGGGACGCACCTTCGGTGCTCGAGGCATGAGGTCGGCGCTATGCGCCTAGAGGCAATTGTAATTACAATACCTCATACCTCTAGATGCGAAGCATCGACCTCAAAGCGAAGCGACCTCAATGCACTGAAGTACATCTTAGTCAACTTCATATTCAGCGATGTTGCCTTCGCTTTCCTGGACGATCACTTTATAGCAATGGGGAATCTGGTCGCAGATCCACTTGGCGATGTTTTCGGCGGTAGGATTGAAGTCCACCACATCGTTTATGTACTTGTGGTCCAGCTGTCGGGAGATGGTCTCCTTGGCAGTCTTGAAATCGATGACCATACCGTCAGAGTTTAAAGTCTTGGACTGGCAATGAACGGTAATGATCCAGTTATGTCCGTGAAGATTTTGACACTTGCTTTCGTAGGAGAGTGCCAGCTTATGTGCTCCGGAAATTTCGAAGCGCTTCGAGATTCTATACATGAGGTACCTAGTTTTGTTTATAGACAGGATGGTTTTCGAACTGTCCTGCGGTCAAATATTAATGCCGCTGTGAATTGATGTTGAGGATTAATATAGAAAAGGGTTCTATGGTTCCCAAGGCGGAGATGCATAAAAACAATGTTGGCGAAGAATGTTCAACCTACGGATGTTGGTGTGCTACGCACACTAGTCAGAGAATAAATTCTCTGCCGCATCCTAGGTTTGCAAACGTTTCACGTGAAACGTTCGTAGAGTATAAAAAAGTCCTTGACATTTTTGTGCCAAGGGCTTGTTTAGATTCTTCGACTTCGCTCAGAATGACACTAACGTTCCACCGGGACCTGGATAATGGTGAGCCACTTTTCGGGGTTGTCCTGATTCCAGGCACCGTCCACATAAACGCAGCGGAGGTCACCCACAATCTTGTACCCGTTCTCTTCGATGTACTTGAACATCTCGGTGTAGGACTGGTAGAACCGATCGTAGGGTCCAAGGTGCTTCATGCAGAGGGCGGTTTTCACGGCAGGCATCTTCTTGAACTGGACAATATCGGAGTCTTCAAGCATTTCCTCCACCTGTTCGCAGTACTCGATATCCACGTTCTCGTGTTTGTATTCCTTGTCGTGTTCGATGGTAAAGCAATATCCAGAGGGGGAACATTTGCAACCTAGACGTTGCATCTCGGGGCCGATGACGTTACAGCACATTTCACCGATGGCCTGGTAGTTCTTGATGACTTCACGGTGGCTGGCCACGATGATTTCGGGGAGAGATTGCACGCTGAACTTTTCCATAGAGTTGATTTTCCTTTGAGAGTCCACCATCTGGTGCAGTTGTTCCCTGCGCTTCAGCAGCCGTTCCATTTCCGCTTCACATGCCATGATTTTTTCTTCCAGGGAGAATCCTACATCCTTCAGCCGACGGATGTCGTTCAGCCTTTGCATTTGATCCAGTTTATAGTAACGGTTTCCGGTCCAGTTGTCCACCTCGCAAGGCAGCAGCAGTCCCATCTGCTCGTAGTGCCGCAGGGTCTTTACAGTCACCTGCATCATCTTGGAGAACTCGCCTATCTTTAATTTCAGATTTTCCATATTGTTTTGCGGTTCGCGACCCGCTCCTCTGTGATCACTTTTCTGCCACCTCGTCAGGCGACATAATAAATATAGACCCGGCCCTAAGGGACGAGTCAATGGGAAAACTGGAGATTTTTGGAAAAAATTAAAGTTCCATAAAGAAGATCACCGCATCCACGAAACCCAGCTTCTTGTGGTTGAAGGCTCCGGGCAGTCGGCAAAGTTCCTTGAAGCCTAGGCTCTTCCACAGGTGCATGGCCGGTTCGTTGGTGCTGATGACGAAGTTGAACTGGATTGCCTTGAAGCCCATGGCCTTGGCATTCCGGATGCAGTCCTCGCCCATCTTGCGACCGATGCCTTTTCCGCGGGCGGCGCTGGAAACCATGAAGGAGGCGTTGGCCACATGGCTGCCTCGGCCACGGTGGTTCTGGATGATCTTGTAGTAGCCGAGGATCTTGGTGCCTGCACTATCCTTGCCTGCGTCCGAAGCGGATTCTTCCATAACGAAACTGGTAACACCCTTGCCGAACCAGTAGTCGTATGCGTCCTGGTCGCTGGCGGTTTCCTCGAAATCGTAGGTGTCGCCCCCTTCAATCACTTCGCGGAAAATGGGGAGCATCTGGGGAAAATCATCTGGAGTAGCTTTGCGGATTTGCATATTAGGTGCGAGGTCGCGGCTTTGCCGCTTTGAGGTATGAGGTCGGTCGCTTGCGCTCCCTTTGAGCTATATAATGGCGCCTTGCGCTTTCAATACTATATAATATAGTAAGAGGAGTTTTTGTGGTAATTGTACCTAGAAAAATAATGTTGTTTTTCAAATTTAATAGCGGAAATTTCACAACATATATATATTAGTATGGTAATTATATCAGTTTAGATTCTGCTCCTACGAACCTAATTCAAGTAAGGAACTAAAGTTCTTAGTTTCGTATAGCTCAGAATGACGCTAGGGGCAAAACGCCAAGTATTTCAAACTTCAATGCATCCGTAGGATGCGACCTAACAACCTCAAACCTCAAAGGCCATGCAATGGCCGACCTAAAAATTATGGAAGAAGTAGTAAAGTTTCTCAAGGAATGTGGCGCCTATTTTCTGGCAACTGTAGATGGCGATCAGCCCAAGGTTCGTCCCTTCGGTACCGCCGAAATTTTTGAAGGTAAGCTGTACATTCAGACTGGCAAGTCCAAGAATGTTTCCAAGCAGATTGCCGCCAACCCCAAGGTTCAGCTCTGTGCCATGAACAAGGCTGGAAACCAGTGGCTCCGTCTTAGCGGTACCCTGGTAGAAGACGATCGCCTGGAACCCAAGGTCCATATGCTGGACGCCTATCCAGAACTGAAGGCCATGTACAAGGCCGAAGATCCCAACACTCAGGTGCTTTACTTCAAGGACGCCGAGGCTGTGTTCTGCAGTTTCACTGCGGCTCCCAAGGTGGTAAAGTTCTAGTTTGATTGCCTTTTAGGCTGCTTAAATTGTGAAAATCGGTCGGCGAAAGCCGGCCTTTTTCGTTTTATTCTGTTGATAGAATGTAAACAATTAATTAACACCCTTCGATGAATAAGTCCTGTTATGGGTAAATTGTGGATAAAACTGTCAACATTTAAAAAATTTATGTTGAAAGTTGCGTTGGACAATTTTTAATCTATTCACACCTGTTTCACGTGAAACATCGTTATTTGGCAATAAGTTACGGTTTTTTCATTTTACAAACGGATAAAAAGCTTCGATTTATCAACAGGTACAATGACGATATTTTTGTGAATATCTTGTTGGATTTGGAAATATCCTAAAAACGGGATGAACTTTCTATTCACATTATTTAAACATTTATCCTCTATTTATCAACAGTATAGTAAAACTTCTTGTTTGAAAGTATGCGCTTCGGATTGCGTAAAAAATAAAACCCTCAAAAATTGTATTTTTTGGGGAAAGGTAAGCCAAAGGAATTTTATGGAAAACAATGAGTCTCGTGGAAAGCGCGCCCTCTTTTGGATGAGATTTACTTTTGCGCTGACCTTCCTGTCTTGGCTGCTTTTGTTCCTGATTGCCAAGAATGGATCTTTGCCGGTGCGGTTCACGCAGGAAAATCCGGATGTGGACGTGGGGGCGGTCATTGATTTTTTCAATTTCATAGTGGTGATGTTTTTTGCTGGCTTTGGTGTTCCCCTGTCCTGGTGCCTTTATCAGCTTTTTTGGCTGATGTGGATTTTCAGGGCTACAAAGAACTTGCGCAAGGTGACCTCCACAAGCTTTAGTCCCTGGCTGGCGGTCATCTGTAGTGCCATCCCCGGTTTAGGTTACTTGATTCACTATCTTGTTTTCAAGAATCTGGTGAGGCAGACGGAATCCGCATTGGCGGCTCGCCGAGATTCCCAGTCAAAGAAGATTGCTGAAATTTTATCCAAGGTCCAATCGGTGGACGGGAACATGGTCAATGGGTTTGCCATCATGGCTATATTGGCTGGGGCTATCGGTTTCATTCGCGATACCAGCATCTCGGGATTTTTGGCGGTGGCCTTCTCGGTGGCGTCGCTGCTTTGCTATATGAAATCTTTTGCAGCCTTCATTAAAGAGGAGCAGGCCCTGTTTGACATTTATCAAGAAGAAAAATTGATGGCCAAGGTGGACCAGGTGCTCTGGCAACGCAAGCTGGAGTCGGAATCCGCTGACGAAAAAACAAAAGTGTGATTTTATACATTTGCTAATTCCACATATATATTATATGTTTGATGAAGTTTCTAAAAAGAGGCTTGGAATGAAGAGTTTAAAGTTTTCTGCAGTTTTCGCATTGACCTGCGCCATGGTGGCCATGGCTGCTACCCAGGGTGGCAAGGTCCGTTCTGTTCTTGGCGATGTGTCTTACCAGAAGCAGGGTAAGAACAACTGGGCCGCCCTCCGAGTGGGTGCCAAGGTTCTGGACGGTTACATGATCCGGACCTACACCGAGTCCGGGGCGCAGATTTCCCTTTTAGATGGAAGTATGGTCGCTATCGGCGAAAATGCGCTGGTGGAATTCAACGAACTTCTGTTCGACAAGGATTCACGAGTTTCTGACATCAGCATCAAGAAGGGTATGATCCGCTTCGATGCTCAGAAGCAGAAAGGCAACAGTGTCTTCAAGTTTAGGACCGGAACGGCAACCGCATCGATCCGCGGTACCGACGGTACCCTCGGCATGACCGAAGCAGGTCAGCCCTACGGCGCCTTGAACTCCGGCGAAATGGTCATGGAAAATAATGGCCAGGAAATTCCTGTCAAGGCAAATCAGTTTGTGGCCTTCCGTAAGGATAAGCCTGCTGTCGTGGTAGAAGCAAAAAATGCAAGCGATCCCGAATTTGTGAAAAAGCTGGGCGAAGTCCTTGATGACACCACGAAGTCTGACGAAGCCATTCAGGCCCAGGCCCAGGAGCTGGACCAGAAGATCGAAGTCCGTAACGAGGATCTGAAATCCAAGTATAATTGTATCATCGATTCGCTGCCCGCTCTTGTCAGCGCAGACAGTATCGATATCGGCGTCACCTGTACTGCCGGCGTCCGAGTGTCTCTCGGTTCCGAAAGTTTTGAGTCCAAGGGTCACAAGTTGCATTTCACCCCCAGCTGGATTAGAGGTTCCTTCGGCGATAAGAAGTACCTGCTGAACTGCAGTGTGGACGGTGCCGATTTTGAATGCGGTCGAATTGCGTTCACCTATCGCGTGGACCGCACCGTTCGACTTCTGGAATCCGACGAAGGCAAGTGCTTTGCCGTTTTTGCCACTAGCGGATTTAATGACAACTCCGGTTCCGTTTCTGTCTTCCTGGGTGACAGCCTCATTCAGAAGACCAACATGGAAAAGGACGGTTCCAGCACCTTCACTCTTGTGCCGGGTGATCATGTGTACAAGGTGGTTGCCGAAAATGTGGATTCCGCCACGACGGCTGCCGGGACTGTGGAGCAGATGCTGAAGTGCTACCCGGTGACCAACGTGCAGATCGACATCCGCGGCGGCAATCGCGAAATTGTCAAGCGCAAGGTTTCCCAGGGCGCAGCCATCTATCCGGAACTGGAATTCGACTTGCTGGATGTGGCCGGTAACGACGTCGCCCAGGTGGAAGAAGTTATCGTCTCTGTAGACGGCGAAAATTTCGAGGCCGAGCAGGTGGCTTCTACCGTGGGCATTGGCTACAAGGTCAAGATGAGAATTCCCCGCGGCAAGTCCAAGATTGTCAAGGTGGCCGTGTTGATGCGCAGCGGTGAAACGGCTTACGCTTCCAAGATTTACGAATTCAAGTAATAAAAAAATTGGTGACTGAAAAATCCCCGGAACTTAACAAAGCTCCGGGGATTTCTTATATGACGATCAAACAGGTTTTTGAAAAAGAAAATAATTTAAAGGAGAACGTTTTTTTCCGCAAAAAAGTTCAGTGGTAAATTTCGGGACGGGTACTGCGGAAACGCCGGTGGGTCCAGCCATACCACAGGGCGGGATTTTCACGGATCCGTTCTTCGAGCCAGGCGCGGTACGCTCCGTCTACGATGGAAATTTTTTCATCACGCTGTTTTGAGCCGTGTTGGTCCAAGCCGCGTTGGTCCATGTTGTGCTGATTCACGTCATGCTGATTCACGTCATGCTGAACTTGTTTCAGCATCTCTTTCTGCATGTCCCTCTGCGTCTCATTCGGTTCTTGTGCTTCCACCGCATGCAGAATTTTTCTGTTTCCTTGCTCCTGGATCCAGCAGAAAAATACGGGAGTGTTCGGGCGGTGCCTCAGCAGAAAATCAGGAAGCGGATTTATTTTGGCGGGCCGCCCCAAGAAGGTTCCGTCCATGGCGCTGCCGATTCGGCTATCCTGATCCGCCAGCAGACAGAACAGTTGTTTTTTCCCGCCGCAGTCTGGCGCCTTTCCGTCCAGCTGGTCTAAAAATTCCCGCGGATTTTTGGCGTCGATGGAATAGGGCCGCCCGCGGACGCACCGCACTTTTTCGTACACGAAACGGTTCAGCCATTTCGGTTTCAGCGGAATAAAGCTGGCCTTCAGCGGAACGCCCAGCGCACAGAGCCATGCCCCGCTAGCTTCGTAGTTTCCGTAGTGTGCCGTCAGAAAAATTCCGCCCCGCCGCATCTTTTCGATGGTGCCCGCCGCCCCTTCTGCCAGCTCGAAAATTTTTCCGCCTGCAGAAAACGGATACGCCCCGCAGTCCTCGGGCAGTTTCTTGTAGACGTCAAAACAGAACAGCAACTCCCCTACGTGCCAGGTCAAGTTCCGCAGCATTTTCTTGTAGAGATTTTCCGCTTCCAGCTTTTCGCCGGACATCCACGTTCCCTGTGAAACGTATTCCAAGTTCCTTTTTATAGTCTGCTTTTTCCAGCCCGCAAAACCCAGTACCTTGAAGGCGGCACCTGCAAAAATTCGAACTGAAATCTGACCTATGGAAAACATCGATTCAAAATATAAAAAAGTGTTTGAAATTCCCATATTGGATGAGGGGCCCGTGGAAAAATTCCTGCACAGGTGCATGCGTTCAGGCATCGTCGCTAAAATTGCTAATAAAACCGACGATGCTTTTGGGTTGGGGAATTTTGTACCGCTAATATTGTTGTTATACTTGATTTATAGACCGAACGCCTGGAAGCTAGTTTTAGGTATAGTCCTGTTGAGTTCGACCCTATTTCCTTACATAGCATACAACATATTACAGCGGATTATCTGAATTCCAGGAGCTTGTAACTTTCGTAGTGGTCGGCCGTGTAATAGATGATGCAACCGGTTTGATAGACAAGTCGTTTTGTGCCGCGGCTCTGGACATTGCCGTAATCCACGTCGGCTTCGCGGTAGGTTCCGTCGGGTAGCAATTTTTCCCTGTTGCCGAAACTGTCGCCGCCGATCATGACGCCCAGGGTTTTCCAGGGGTTGAAATTCCATTTGCTGAAAGTGTTTCCTGTGGAACTTTCGTAAAGTTTTTGCCCCTCGTTCTTGCCCACATAATTTTTAGGCAGCTTGTCGAACTTGCAGATGTAGGCCCCCACGGAATCCCTGCTGGTGTAAACGCCGGACTCCTTGACGGCCTCGTAAATGGTGAGCTTTTTTTCTGAGTTGCCTGATGAAAACTGCGATGAACTTGACTGAGTCAGTGACGAACTTGACGCGGCCTCTGCGGAACTTGAAACGTCTTCCGAAGAACTGGAAAAGGCGCGTGATGAACTGAATCGGATTTCTGATGAACTGTAATCTTCATCGTCGTCGGAGCTGCTGACGGTAGGGGTGCTGCAACCGAAAAATGCGTTGACGAAAATGGTTAAAAGTACGAAATGTCCAAGGGCGAATTTCATACAGTTGAATATAGTTTTTTTAACTTTAAGTTCTAAAATTTCAATAGGCGAAAAAAATGAAAAAGGTTATTTTACTCGGAACTCTTCTGGCTTCTTCGATGTTTGTCGCCTGCGGTGACGATTCCTCTTCCGGTACATCTGCCGGTGGCAACTGCTTTACCGTAGAAAAATCTGTAAATGCTTGCGAATCCATTTCCAAGGATGATTTCGGTACATGGAAGTTTATTCGTAAGGATTCCTTTGGCGATGATATGCAGTATGTATATACCGTCGAAGGTGAAAAACTGGTGCTGACCACCACGGATTCTGGCTGCAATGTCAAGCGCGATGAAAAGTCCTACTCTTTCTACAATATGACTAAAGAAGCAAGCATCGAGATGTCTTACATGGCGGTTGTCTCTACTTGCGAAGATGGCCAGTAATGTAGCTCCCCGGCTGCACTTGAATTTTGCCTTTCGAAATTCTAGATTGTAGACCAAGGAGATCATTATGGCAAAGAAAGAAAAGCTGACGATCGTCGGCAACGCCAGGGGATCCGCCTCCGAGTCCGCAATGGAATCCGCGGCGATGCGATCCCTTCGAATCGATGGCTCCTGCAACGGGGCGACGCTCCGCACCAGAGTCATCAAGAACAAGAAACTCTACAATCGAAACTTCAAGCACAAGAAGTCCTTCGCTGATGCGGGGGACTTTCCCATTTTATGGGCAAGTCTCATCGGCTCGGAAGTGCAAACATAAATGTTTGCGTTTCGCTCGCCTCGGTTGACTTTCCCATTTTATGGGCAAGTCTCGTCGGCGTTTTTTTAAGGGATGAATTGAGTCAAAAAAAACGTCAAATTTTTTTGAAAAAATGTTTGACAATTTTTTTTCAGCCGACGATATAATGCCTGCACGACTAAATTGGGAGCATCCAACATGTTAAATAAAAATTTCAGGGGAATGGAAAAATGTCATATTATGACAGCCGTCTTTTGCTATATTTTAACGTGATGAGAGATAGAACCACATAACAAGCAAGACATTTTTTTAGAGGGGTGCCCGGCAGGGTGCGGCGCAGTGTATGCGTTAAATCTCGGCTTTTGCGATTGCGTTCGCAATGGTCTTTTGCAATGGTTTTCGCTACAACCAAATAAGAGGGAATCGGCATGGCAAATAATGTTTCTAGGAAGGGAGTCAACATGAAAAACAATCAGGTCTACACTTGGACCGCAAAGCAGCAGGACTGGCTTGAACAGGCTCAGTCCGGTAACGATGGCGCATGCAGCAGTCTTTTCTGCTCCATGAAGGATACGCTGGAAACGGTTCACCGTTACAGCCAGGATGGTCTGTATCCGGCAAAGTTCGGTTACGACTTTAACTACAATGGCCGCTCTTTTGAAGATGCATCCAGCGACATCTACACTGCATTCAGGGATGCTGTACGCCGTTTCGATGCTACTCAGGGAGTACCCTTTGGCGCCTATGCCGTAAACGACTTGCGTCATCGAGCCATGGACTGGACTCGCGACCGCCAGAACGATCGCCTTGTCATGGTCGGACAGCGTCTGAACGATGGTGTGGACGGCAATGGCGATTACTGTGTTCTGTTGCAGTCTGACTACGATTCCTTCGTAGATGATTACTACGCCAGTAAGTCCGACTCCATGTGCGATGCAGAAGCTCATCCGGTAGAATTCTGCGAAATCATGGACCTGGTCGAAAAGATTCGCCAGGAAGTCATCAAGAGCGGCGATGTCCGTCTGCTGGAATTCATGAATCTTTACCTTGAATGCTGCTGCGAAAAGAAGGCAATGGAACAGATTGCCGAGCGTATGCAGGTTACCCGGGCCATGGCCTACGTCTACATGGATAGGTTAAGGGCTTTGATTGCGCCTAAGTTTGGCCCGGATTATGGCGCCGCTGCGTAGGCTGTCAAAAGATTTCTGTTGGCAGAATGTTGATTTGATGGGGAAAATCTAGTGTTTATGCGAAAAATGCGAAAAAATGTGATTTTTTTTAGATTTTTCCCTTGACATTCATCCAGAAAATTCTATAATTGGCCTCACCTCCGAACGAGACAGCCGAAACGCTGAAACGGACGGAAGCGAGAACCCGAGAGGCTCTCGAGAAGATTGAAGGAATCGGAGATGTGCTTAGTGACGGCCCAAGAAATTTCTTGGAATTAGTCGAATACGAACGTGA